>JAUSPN010000077.1 GCA_030656555.1 Candidatus Desulfaltia sp.
CGGACTGCCCAAGCAGACGGCAAAAAATACATTAAAAGCCTTAAATGCGCTTAAAAACGAACTGATAAATCCTTTCAAGGTGCTGGCAGTGCTACAAACCCATATACCCGAAAAGCTGCTGGAAAGCCATTATGCCGAGCAAAACCCGGCAGTATTCGGCAAACGTGAAGTCATACTCTCATTATATCTGTCAGGTGAATAAATATGACAAATAAAGAATCCCAAGCTGTTGAATATAAACAAAGCTGGCGAAACGGCTGCCTTAAAGCCGTAACGTATGTAAAGAAAAAAACTGAAATTACCAACAGAGAATATCAGAATATAAATACTGTCTCTAATAAAACTGCTTATCTGGAACTATTAAATCTTGTTAAAAAAGATATTTTTAAAGTTTTGGGCAAAGGCAAATCCGTATCTTATAAACTGAAAGTAACGGAAAAGTAACAAAATGGTAATGAAAGTAATGTAATAGTAATGAATAGTAAATTCATTACTATTGTCTGTGATAAATGATGGAATAAATGGGCTAATCAGACCTAATAAAACCTAATCATAATGCCTTGATTTTAAATAGAAAATCTCAATTGTATTAGGTTTAATTAGGTCAATTGATAAATTGGCCTAATTGGCTGCTACATAAGTGGGAATTGGCTGAATGAATCCAAGAAGCATCGATAAAAAGCAGGCGCAAGAACTTATCAAAGAAACTTTTGAAAGTTCTTTTGACAAGGTGCGTTTTACGAATTTTATCAAAAACCTTTTAAACAGGATTGATGAATCAAAGGCATTTCATGCTCACGGTTATGTAAAGGAAGGGTTCAGTGGCATTATCAAAACATACGAGCGTATTGGAACTTATCATTCAACCGATGATAAAAAGATTGATATCATTATCGTTTATCTGCAAAAAGGATTTTCACTAGATCATGCCCGTGTGACACAAAGAAACTTTGCCGGCAGATATCTTGCTGACAGAGACAATAAAAATGCAGGGCTATTTGCATTTGTTTCTACTGAAGAATCTGACTGGCGGTTTTCACTCGTAAAGATGGACTATAAGTTTGAGCAGTCAAAATCCGGCGGAATGAAGGTAAAAGAAGAATTTACCCCTGCCCGGCGCTGGTCGTTCCTTGTCGGTGAAAACGAAAAAAGCCACACCGCCCAAAGCCGTCTTGTCAGTATCCTGGCAAATGATGAACAAGACCCGACTCTAAAAGAAATCGAAAAAGCCTTTGATATTGAAACTGTCACCAAAGAGTTTTTCCTCAAATACCGTGAACTTTTCCTGCATACTAAGGAAGAACTGGATAAGATAGTAACCCAGGCTTCCAGCCTGAGGAATGAATTTGAATCCAAAGGTGTTGATACTGTAAACTTTGCAAAGAAACTGCTGGGCCAGATTATATTCCTTTATTTTTTGCAGAAAAAAGGCTGGTTCGGCGTTGGCCGAGATGATGACTGGAACACAGGCTCAAAGCATTTTCTTCGGGAACTGTTTGAGAAAAAACATAGTGAATATAAAAATTTCTTCAATGATATTCTGGAGCCGCTCTTTTATGACGCCTTACGTAATGACCGGAGCCATGATGATGGTTACTATAGCCGGTTTGACTGCAAAATTCCTTTCTTGAATGGCGGTCTTTTTGACCCCATCGGCAATTACGACTGGGTGCATGTTGACATCCTCCTGCCAAACAAGCTGTTTTCCAACCAAACCAAAACCAAAGAAGGTGATACTGGAACAGGCATACTGGATGTATTTGACCGCTACAATTTTACCGTTAAAGAGGATGAACCGCTGGAAAAAGAAGTGGCCATCGATCCGGAACTTCTGGGGAAATCCTATGAAAAATTCAATGCCATCCGGCCTGATAATTATGCTGAATTCAAAAAAGCATTAAAAAGCGGTAAAAAAGGCGAGGAAAACAAATTCAACAAAAAGTTCGGTGTCTATTACACTCCCCGAGAAATTGTCCACTACATGTGCCAGCAGAGTTTGATTAATTACCTGGCGACAGAGTTTTCCGATAGTCATTCCGGCTCCACATCTCTTCATTCCGGCTCCACATTCCGTCATTCCGGCGAAAGCCGGAATCCAGTCCCTTCCAAAGAAGACATCGAACTCCTAATACAAACCGGCGAACAAGTAAGCGAGAACGAAGCACGGGTATTGAGCAAGGGAAAAGAAACAAAGACATATTCCCATCAATTACCTGAAAGCATCAGAATAAACGCAAAACTGCTTGATGATAAACTTGCGGAAATCACAGTCTGCGATCCCGCAGTGGGTTCCGGCGCCTTCCCTGTGGGAATGATGAGCGAGATTGTAAAAACCAGGAATGTGCTGTCCATTTTTCTAAATGATAAAAATAGAAAAACCTATAATTTCAAACGCCGTTGCATTGAACACTCCCTTTATGGTGTGGACATCGACCAGGGCGCAGTGGAAATTACCAAACTGCGGTTGTGGTTGTCACTCGTGGTGGATGAGGATGATATTAAAAACATCAAACCGTTGCCGAATCTGGATTACCGGATTATGCAGGGCAACAGTTTAATCTCTGAGTTTATGGGGATCAGTTTTGATGAAGATGAAAATAAAAACCTAAAACAAAACATTGACGATTTAGGTATAGAAATAAAAGAACTTGATAAACAGATTAAAGACAAAGAAAAGCAGTTTTTAAGATATTATAATAAAACTAAAAAACAAGATCAGAATTTATCAAATAAATTAGATGAACTTACAAACAGAAAAAACGACTTAAAGAAAAACCAAACTCAATTAATCAAAAAGTTAAATAATCCTCAAAATGAACATCCCGAGATTATTGATATTATTAGTGAATTTCAGAAAAAGAAAAATAACTTTTTAAATGAATCAAACGTAACAAAAAAATCGCAATTGAAAAATGAAGTTGATGATCTGCTTGTTAAAATATTTGAAACCAAACTGAGAACTCAAAAACCGGATTACTTTAACAGGTTGAAGAATATTAAAAATAAATACTCAGTTGTGCGCAATGAAAAGCAAAGAGATGAATTTGTCAAACAGGATAAGGAGAAACTCAATAAAGAATTCGGCTTTGACCCCGAGTTAGCGGAAAAACAACTGAAAGAATTCACCAGTGGCAGAAAGATAAAACCCTTTTTCCTGTGGAATCTTTATTTCTCCGAGGTGTTTTTGCGCGGAGCGAAATCCGCCTCTGGCGTGCCCAACAAAAGCGGGTTCGATGTGGTGATTGCGAATCCGCCGTATGTTGCTGGGAAAAGTGGAGCGTTTAATACCTCTGAAAAACAGTATTTTAATAAGAATTATGAAGTTGCCGAATACCAGCTTGATACTTACATTTTGTTTGCTGAAAAGGGTTTGAAAATATGTAGGAAAAATGGAGTTCTGACATACATAATGCCGAATACTTGGCTTGCAAATTTGAAGTTAATCAAGATTAGGAAATTTTTGCTTGATAATTCTTCTTTATTAAACATAGTGATAAATCCCGACGATATATTTGAAGCAGCAGTTGTTGATACAATTATTTTAATAACTCTGCGAGGAAAAAGAAAAGGAAATAATATTTCAATAGGTAGTTTTTTAGGATGGGAATTCCAAAAATCAAACAGTATAGACCAGGATGTATTTTGTAAGAATGAGAAATTGATTTTCGATGTTCATCTCGATAATTATAAACGTGCCATCATTTTAAAAATTGAAGATAAATCTCTTAAAGTAAAAGATCTATGCTATGTTAATAGGGGAGTGCATGCTTATAGAAAAGATGGTTATGGAAAAAGTAAATTTGGAAAAGGATTTCAAACCGAGAGAGATTATATAGAAAAAAGTTATCATTCAAATAAAAAACTTGATAACACTTATTGCAGAGAAGTAAGAGGTAAAAATGTATTTCCTTATTTTTTTAAATTATCTGATAAATATGTAAGTTGGGGAAATTGGTTAGCTGAACCCCGAGAATGGAAATATTTTACCGGCGAAAGAATTTATTTGAGAAAAATTGTCGGAGAAACTCTTTATGCTGCTCACGTAAATAACGTAAATGTTGCTGACCAATCAGTTTACATCGCCAAAGTTAAAAACAAGGATGTTGATACAAAGTTTTTATTATCTCTCTTTAACTCAAGACTACTTGCTTGGTATTTCAGAGTAAAAACAAATGAGTTTGATAAATTGTTCCCTCAAATTAAGGTAACAGAATTTAAAGAGCTGCCAGTTAGAATAACAAATAACCAACAACCCTTCATTACTCTTGTTGACCAAATACTTTCCATCACCAAATCCGAAGATTATGCAGAAAACCCCAAAAAACAAGCCAAAGTAAAAGCCATTGAAGCAGAAATTGACCAGCTTGTTTACAAACT
The DNA here is from genome assembly GCA_030656555.1 of Candidatus Desulfaltia sp. Classification (GTDB taxonomy): domain Bacteria; phylum Desulfobacterota; class Desulfobacteria; order Desulfobacterales; family ETH-SRB1; genus Desulfaltia. Next base: position 4,378 of record JAUSPN010000077.1, read on the forward strand.
CTACGATCTCACCCCGGAAGAAATCAAAATCGTAGAGGGGGATGCAAAATGATAAAATGCATAATTAAAATCAAAAACTGCCCTTCATTTATTGACTTTAAGCCTGCAAGTGATTTGCCAGAGTTCAATAAATACAACCTCATTTATGGTTGGAACGGCTCAGGAAAAACATCTTTTTCTCGCATCTCGTAGTCAAGACAAAAAATGTGCTTGTTTAAGATAAGCTATTCCGGTAATTGAAGATTATGCATTCTAACGAAACTGAAATTTGCAAATTAAAGGAAGTTGTGAAATTTTGTTGGAAAGAAGTTGTGAAATTTTAAAGGCAGTATGTCGTAATCTTATCGTTCTTGTAGGCTTTCTTGCAAGTATTCTAACTATATTATATTTTCTTCACCCATTATTGTTCAATGACTTAATAGACATAATTAAGGAGGCTTTTTCTTCTAAATATTTTTCAATATTCATTCTTTCCACCTTTTCTTTTTTTATTTTAATTCATTTCTTCTTAAGAAAATCAAAAAATGAACAACCTAAGATAAAGATAATAATCAACGTAGCCAAAGGATCACAAGCACAAATCAAGCTACTACTGGATACAACTATAGATTTTGCAGGAAAAATTAATACGATCCACGACTTCATTCAGATGCCAGTTAATGAGTCTATCGATTCTGGTAAAGTTGAAACATTAGACACAGCAAACAATACGGCCAATCTCCCTAATAATGAAGATCAGGAATAAGGTCTTTTCTGAATCGAATCGTATGAGTATATATCGAATTTCGCTAACCTTAAAAAATTCTTGACAAATATAAATCATTTGAGATAGCTATCAATTTACGAATGATACCAAGGATGATATCACATTTTGTCAAAAACAAAGAAAAAGGACATTATCGCCAATTTTAGAAACTTTTCCATACCCTTGTCATGGAAATCTTATAAATACATTTTAACTAAAGAATATAAATTTGATATGGAAAATAAAAGGGGTTCTTGTCGGGCATTCATTAGGGAAGATGAGAGATTCATAGCAGATGAGCCGCATGGAAAAGGCGATAAATTTGTGTCAAAAGAAGATAGGAAAAAAGCAATCCGTGCTTTAATAAGATTAGGCGAGCTTGATGAATATTGGGAGGATAACTAGATGAAAAAATTGGATTACTATTTAAATTTGAACTATCCAATTACTATCGACAAGTTTACAGATTATGACGATAAAATAAAGTATGTGACAGAAATACCTGATTTACCGGGTTGCAGCTCATACGCGGAAGAACTAGATGAAGCTTTAAAAAAGTTAGAAGATGCAAAAATCAGCTGGATAGAAGTTAGTTTAGCTCGGAACTTAGAAATTCCCGAACCTGTAACTGAAAACAAGTTCAGTGGTAAATTTCTCTTAAGAATTCCGGCAAAATTACATAAGCAGTTGACTATAAAAGCAAGCAGAGATGGCCTTAGCCTTAACCAATTCATAAGATCTGCGTTGGAAAAATATCTTGAGCACGATCTTTTTGCATTAAGAATAGACGACTTGGAGAGGCTCATAAAGTATCTTGGTCAGAAGATTCTTGAATTGCCGGTTACTCCTGAACATAGCAAGCCGGTTATTACCGTAGCAGGTCAGTCACAGGATCTTTTTGTAGGTTTTGAACGGTTAACGACTATACACCAAGTATCACTAAGCGGAAAGACTGGCAAGAAAGAAAAAGAAGAAACAGGTTATACAGTATAGAAAAGAATAAAAATAAGAAGGAGAAAAGTTATGAACGAAAATCTGGACTTTGATTATGTCGATTTTGAGACTGTTGGCGAGCCTTGGAATCTTTATAAATTGGAAAACGGATCTTTAATTAAATTTAAACTTTTGTTGGTCAAAGTGATACCAAATAAAAACGATCCTAAAAATTATTTACTCAACACGGCAAATGTTGTTGGTGTTCAGTCACCAAGGGAATTAAGAGGTGCTCCAACTCCCCCTCCACCAAAGGGTACTTATGATGACTTTGAAAAAAAAGATTTGGATTGCAAAGTTATTGAAGAAAGCTGGAATGAATATAAATTAAACGATGGTAATACCTTGAAAATAAAACCGGCAATTACAGCCATCAATAAAACCAAAAGCTTCGACAGTTATGGCGAACCCATTTACGTTGTACATAGTCAAGTTCTTGTCAAGCCGCCTGCTAAATAAATTGGATGTTTGGAATCTTTCAATTTGTCTTATGTGAAAAAGAAAAGGGGTCAAGTCTGCCTTTGACCCATGAAAGACAATACGATACGAAAACCTTTGAGCAATCTATGGGACGCTCCTCAGTTTATAAGTTTGTATCGTCAAGAAGTAACCATTTGTTTTCTTTTGCGATTTTTTCACCGCCAATAGCTGTAGCGTTTAGTATTTGTCTGATTTGTCGAGGATTTTTTACCCCTGACATCATTTGTATTTCTGATTGAAGATCGTTCATTCCACGCCCTCCAAGAGTTGAGCGATTTCAGCCGGGGACGGCAATTGCCCTTTGAGTTCTTTGGGCAGGTGCTTAACCATGCGATAGGTTGCAACGCCGATGGGCTTACGGGCATCGTGCAGGGCATATTCAACAACAGTGCGGTTCTTCTCCTTGCAAAGGATTATACCGATGGAGGTATTTTCACCCTCCTCGCGCACCTGCCGGTCCAAAGCGGCCAGATAGAACTGCATCTTGCCCACGAACTCCGGCTGAAACTCGCCAATTTTGAGTTCGATGGCAACAAGGCATTTGAGGCGGCGGTGATAGAGCAGCAGATCAATGAAGTATTCCTTATCGTCCACAGCAAGACGGAACTGGCTGCCGACAAACGCAAACAAACCGCCCATAGCGCGAAGAAAGTCCTCAATCCGTGCGATGAGGGCGCGCTCCAGCTCGCGTTCGGAATGCTCTTCGCCCATTTCAAGAAAGTCGAAGGTATATTCATCTTTCACGGCAAGTTTCGCTTGTGCACGCTGGCCGGGTGTCAGCGCCTTATCGAAATTGGTCTGGCCGAGTAAGGTCTTTTTGTAGCTCTGGTTTTCGATCTGGTGAGTCAATACATTTTTCGACCAGCCGAACTTTCGGGTCATGCGAATGTAGAATTCACGCTCCAGAGGGTCTTTGCAGCGCTGGAGGATGATCAGGTTATGGGTCCAGCCGATTTGTGCAACCAGGGGTTGCACTTTTGGCAGGTCGCAGTATGCAAGGTAAAATTCCCGCATGTAGAATACATTTCTGCGGGAATAGCCGCTGACGCCGGGAAGTTCCTGTCGCAGGTCTGCGGCAAGCTGCTCGGCTATAGCAGCACCATGGTCGGCGTTGGTTTGCCGCACGGCAATCAGTTTTCCAATATCCCAGTAGAGCGCGACCAGTTCCTTGTTGACTGCTTTGAGGGCTTCGTATTGAGCTGAATGGATGCGCTCCTTCACTTCAGCCAAAAGCACGGCGTAATCGTCAGGCAATCGCTTCGAAAGTTTGCTCATATTCCCAACTCCTCAAAATTCCCGGAAATTTATGGAACGTATCTCGGTTTATAAGTTTATATCGTCAAGAAGTAAATATTGATTTTCCTTTGTGGTTTTTTTCGCCGCCAATAGCCGTAGAGTTTCAGTGTTTGTCTAATTTGTCGAGGATTTTTTTGTTTACCCCTGATATCATTTGTATTTTGTGTTGCACTACTCAGGTTTTGCCTCCAAACATTTCCGCGCTAATTCAACCGCTTTATGAAGCTTCTGCTCCAGCAATTCACGTTTCGGTAGTTCAGCCATAAAGCATCCCATCAATTTTTTTTCGCAAAGTGCGGACACTCCAACGTTCTATGCGGCACATTTCGGCGTAGAAATCACGTTGGATGTTATCTTTTAGGGGAATAAGAGCGATAAAATGGGTCCAACTCAATTGTCGTATCAGCGATACGACAATTTCTTTATCTGGAAAGACTTCAGCAAATTGAATAATCCTGCGAAGATTTTTTTCATTAAAATTATTTCCATAATCGTCGGTTAATTGTCGCGACAGTGTAGCAACAATCTCCTTTCCATACTCCGCCCGTTTTTCCTTTAAAATATCCTGGCGGATACGGTTGCCGATCTGCCAGTAAAGAATGGTCAAGCTGGCGTTGGACGGGGCCTAAAAATATTGACAGTTAATTAAGCCGCTTTCTTCATTTCAATACATTCATACTCCCCAGGCGAACAATAATCAATAGAGCTGTGTAGCCGCTTAACGGGGAGTCTATTTTTATTTGACCACATCAAAGACGGCTTTTCATAGACAAAATCAGAAAACACTATTCCTTTGTTTTAGGTCTCGTTGATTCTTTATGTGTAATTGATTCTATTGCGTCATTATAGTTTGCTTTTACTCGAAGTAGCCATAAATTGGGATTGTTAATAAACTTTTTAAGTTTTTCACCTGCTTTAACAGCTTCTTCCCATGATGCAAATGCCCAATGGTAGTCCTTTGCACCTTGATATTCAGTACTTTCATCAAGTTCATATGATGAGGCTTCGGAAAGAATTTCGTTTTCCAGTTTCTTTCCAAAATCGTTGTACAATATCTGCACGACAACTTCGTAGCCAGGTAAATGAAACATCAACACTTCCTTCCAGTTTGTTTTCTAATGCTAAACATATCCGTTATGTGCATCCAGTTATTATATAGTTTCTGACTATTCCCAACTATTTGCTATAAGATAGTGCCAAAAACAGCATTTTTGCCGCATAATTCATCAACTCTGGCCTGAACAATACAATTTTTCAGATCGTCTTTGCCGTTTATAAAAACAGGAACATAGTTTGAAGTTGTTCCTTTTAAACGGCCTGTAGATTTTGATCGTGCGCCTTCTATTAAGAGTTCCACCTTTTTGCCGATTAGTTTTTTGTAAAACTCTATTTTCTTGTTGGTTCCGATTTCTCGCATCTTCAGGCACCTGTCTTTGATTACCTGTGATGGAACCTTGTCAGGATAAGTGTTTGCAGGAGTGCCCTTGCGGCCTGAAAAAGGAAAAACATGCAGATAGGTAACAGGTAATTCCTCTATTAATGAATATGTATTTTCAAAGGATTGCTTTGTTTCACCGGGGAATCCTATTAAAACATCAACACCTATTGCAGCATCCGGAATCATCTCATAAATTTTAATCACCAGGTCTTTGAAAAAAGATCGTGAATAAGGCCTGTGCATTTTTTTTAAAATAAGATCATCTCCGCTTTGCAGAGGAATATGGAAATGATTACAAAACATGTCTGAATCCGCCACTGTTTTGATTATATCGCCTGAAAGCTCCTCGGGCTCTATTGAACTCAGGCGCACACGATCAATCGGTTGTGAAAAATTTATTTGTTTTAACAGGTCGGACAGGGTGGTCGGTGAAACAAGATCGAGACCATAGCGGCCGAGGGCTATTCCTGAAAGAACTACTTCTCGATACCCGGACCTTTTTATAAGTTTAATACTGTCCAATACTTTTTCCGGATCCATGCTCCGGCTTCGTCCCCGCGCATAGGGGACAATGCAATATGTGCAGAAATTATCGCATCCATCCTGAATCTTTAAAAGCGGCCTTGTTCTTTTGCAGGAAGAGCCCATTACAAGCATCGGCTGGAACTTATTCTCATGTTTAATGTCATGTTGGATAGTTAACGGAAAGAATTCAGGGGGCGGAGAATCCTTTTCTTTTTCGCTGGTAATTATTTCAGGGATTCTATGCTTGTCGGCATTACCTATAATATAATGCACGCCTTTTATTTTTTTAATTTCATCAGGTTCTACCTGGGCATAACAACCTGTAACAACTATGCGTGCATTTGGGTTGGATCTAATTGCCTTGCGGATGGCCTGTCTTGACTGCATGGATGCTTTTTGGGTTACGGCGCATGTATTAACTATGAACAGATCCGCATTTTCTATGCCGCTTGCAGTACTCCATCCAGCGTCTGCCAAAGATTTAGCTATGACTTCAGATTCGTACTGGTTTACTTTGCAGCCCAAAGTTGTGTAGTTAAATATCAACTTGCGATCCATCCGCCGCCAAGAACTTCATTGTTGTTATAAAACACAGCTCCCTGACCAGGAGTTATTGCCGATTGAGGGGTTTCAAATCTGACAATTGCCTTGTTGCCGTTGTCTGGAAACAGTGTGGATAAAACAGGTTTGTGGCGGTATCTTAAACGTGTATAAACTTTAGCAGTGGACATTGGTTCTTTGTTTATCCAGTTTATGCCGGTCACCTTGCATTCCGATGCCATTAAACTATCTTTAAATCCAACAACAATCCGGTTTTGCTTCCTGTCTATTTTAACAACATAATAAGGCTCGGAAGCGGGGAGGTTTATGCCGCGTCTCTGGCCTATGGTAAAGAGGTGCAGCCCTTTGTGTTTTCCAATTATCTTGCCTTCAATATCTTCTATAAGACCCGGCTGCGGTATTAAGCCTTTTTGCAGCGCAATGAATTCACCGTAGGTTTTCCCCTTGATAAAGCATATATCCTGGCTTTCCTGCTTTATAAAATGATCCAGTTCATGCTTCCCTGCCAGTTTAATTACTTCCGCCTTTGTCATCGTGCCGAGAGGGAAACAGGCGCAGGCAAGCTGTTTCTGTGTCATAAAAGCAAGAAAATAAGACTGATCTTTTTTTGAATCAACCCCTTTTAAAAGATGAAATCTACCGTCTTTGTCCTTTGATATTCCGGCATAATGTCCTGTGGCAAGGCATGATGCGCCAAGCCCGCGGGCAAATTCAAGGACTACCCCGAATTTTATTAACGGGTTGCACACCAGACATGGATTGGGGGTTTGACCAATCAGATAGGATTGAATGAAATAATCTACAATCTTTTGCTTGAATTCTCTGCGGCAGTCTAAAACTTCAATGTTTATATCCAGCTTATCTGCGATATGAGAAATTATATTTAAAGAATCTGTCTCATATCCGGTGGTAAAGTGAATTCCAATGACTTTGCAGCCCTGTTTCTTTAACAGGTAGGCGGCTACGAGAGAATCTATGCCACCGCTTATGGCGATTGCTGTTAATTGCTTCATGTAAAAAATGTGTTGGTAGCCTGGCGAACCTCCATAGCCCGTGTGAGACATGCGGGTATGCAAAGCTCACATACGCTGCATTTTTGCTGATCAAACATGACTGACATTTCAGGCCGCTGAATGGAAAGAGCGCCGGTCGGGCAAACAGCGGTGCATGCTCCGCAGTGGATACATTTTTTATTGTCGCGTTTCATATCCTGAGACGCGTTCTTAACATTAATCCCCTGGGATCTGAGATATTTAACACCGTCCTTGAAATCTTTTCTTGATCCGGACAGTTCAAGGACCATGATACCTTCTTTTCTGGGAAATATCGTGGCATTAAGAATATTAAAGGTAAGATTATAATCTTTCACAAGGTTGCATGCTATTGGCTGATGAACCACGGTTTTTGGAAAGCGAAGAATAAGTATTTTGGAATACACAATAAGCCTCCATATAATTCTTTGTTTTTACTTTTCCGGCAATTTTAATTGATGTTCATGGCAATAGCAACCCAACACCTTTTACTGATTGCCAAGTTCATTCCTTTGTCCACAGTCAGGGCAGTTCCATGTTATTCCATTGCATGACAATGTCCATGCATTTTCATGCATGCAATCCTGACATATACTGAAACCGCATTTGCATTGCCAGCAAAAAGGCGGCTTCTTGCCGCAGCAGTGACAGCACTTTTCTTTTGCCTCACGTCGTTTCTCTCTGTATGATGATTTACCTGCAGAGCCTGTCATGTTCCACCATTATACATCGATTCATGACAATATCAATACCGGCTTTGGCTAAAAGCTCCGCAGCCTCTGGATTCTCGACACCAAGTTGCATCCAGAAAAGCTTGGGCTTAATGCGAAGCGCCTCTTGAGCATGGGGCATAACCTGAGCAGGATTTCTGAATACATTAATAATATCTATTGATTCGTCTATATCGTCAAGGGATGGATATGTTTTTTCTTCGAGTATCTCTTTTTGAGCAGGTCGAACAGGAATAACTTTGTACCCATGATCCTTAAGATATACTGCAACCTTATTTGAGTCTCTTTCCGGTTTTGGGCTTAACCCCACAACAGCAATAGTTCGGGCACTTATAAGAATATGTCTGATAATATTGTCATCATTAATTATTTCCCCCGGTTTCATTTTATATCCCCAAAACTATTGTATAAAAGTTGCAACCATTCAGCCACAGATTTACGCTGATCATCACTGACATTTTTTCTTTTATTTCTAATAATAATATCGGTGATTTCTTTTGTGTTTAAAAACATCTGCGTTAATCTGTGGCTGAATGGTTACTAAAAGTTAAATATTATGGCGATGCTGCATCCGTCAAGAGATTTATAAAATTACATCCGGCTGATATACGCGGGCAGTGAGCATATAGTTGCAATATCTTGAAAAGATATCTGTTATAATGTATGGAGGATTATAGGTAAAAACGACAGTAACATTTTTGGTAACCGTTCACGGTTCACAGTTTACAGTTAACGGTTACCGTTTTTGTTAGCTGGCATAAGGATATTAGATTATGGAACGGATGGACTATTTTATCAGGCGGTTTATTCTTGTGGTTCCAACATTTATTGGAATTACGATTTTGTGTTTTGGTCTTATCCAGTTTGTGCCCGGCGGGCCTGTGGAACAGGTTATAATGCAAATGAAAGGTATAGGCGCCGAAGAATCGGGCAGGGGAGTCGAAGCCGGCGCATCTATTTCCGAACAGCAGAGAAAAGCCATAGAAGCACATTTCGGCTTTGATAAACCGTTTTACAAGCGATACTGGAAATGGCTCGTGACCGACAGGCTCGGCATGAAGATGGAATCATATAAATTCCCCAACAAAACCGCCTGGGAGCTCATCAGTCAGCGATTTAAGGTTTCACTTATATTTGGAGTAACCGGTTTTGTTTTATCCTATCTTGTATGTATCCCGCTCGGTATAATAAAGGCTCTTAAACACAACACCATGTTTGATCTTGGATCAAGTGCCATTGTTTTTGTCGGATATGCTGTTCCGGCATTTGCATTTGGAATGGTTCTGAAGATGCTTTTTTGCGGAACCGTGGAGGGTTTATGGGATTTTTTCCCTGTATCAGGGTTTTATTCGGATAACTTTGCCGGCATGACATTCTGGGGACAGTTAAAGGACATCTTCAGGCATATGTTTCTTCCGGTTTTGTGTTACGTTATAGGAAACTTTGCTGTTTTAACCCTTTTGATGAAAAATTCTCTTCTTGAGCAGATAAGCAAAGACTATGTAAGAACCGTTCTTGCAAAGGGTGGGAGTTTTAACAGGGCAATTTGGGGACATGCCCTGCGTAATTCTTTAATACCCATTGCAACCGGACTCGGATCTATTTTAACCGTTATGTTTGCCGGATCGGTAATTATCGAACAGGTTTTTGAAATACCGGGGATGGGCAGATTAAGCCTTGAGGCAATAGTGGGTCGTGATTATCCTGTTTTCATGGGTATTCTTTCACTTACCTCTGTTCTTGGTCTTGTTGGAAATATCCTTTCAGACTTTTTGTATGTTCTTATAGATCCGAGAATAACATTTCAGAAAAGATGATCCAAGGTATTCAACAATAATCTATTTCGACCACGAAGAGCACGAAGAACACAAAGAAATTATAAAAACATTAATTTTATTTTCTTTATAATGCTGACAGTTTCAAAAATTGCAGTTTATAGCCGTGTAAAGCATAGAATGCTAAATTACAAAATATTTAAAAACCCGATAACGAGAACGAGAATATCGCGCTTTAAGGAAATAAAGCGCGCTTATATCTCGTTGGGGATATTGATTATTCTTTATATGGTCAGTCTTTGTTCCGAGATTATATGCAACGATATTCCTTTGTATGTCAGGTTTAATGGAAAATCATATTTTCCTGCTCTTAAGTTTTATCCGGAAGACCTGTTTGCCGGAAATAATAAAAAAACAAGGCCGGATTACAAAAGCATAAACAGCAGCGCAGCATTTAGAAAAGACGCAGGCAATTTTATGCTCTTTCCACTGGTTCCATTTAGCCCTTTTCAAAGTATTGATCCAAAATCGATTGCTGTTTCAGATAATATTACACTTGTCTTTACCGCAATGCCCAGGATCGGAACCGTCAATATCAGAAGGGATTATTCAATTGCCAGATCCGCTTCATTCGGTTTTTTTATCAACAAGAAAGACAGGCAGGCAAAAGGTGTTCTTTTGCCAGAACATTACACCATTCCGGAAAATATAAGGCAGGGAATTGAAAAGCGATTTGCAAATGAAAATGCGCAGCAATTAATTTCTTCAAAAATAATGGGCAACAAAGGGATAGAAGTTGTAATTTCTATGTCCACATACTTTTCGCGTAAAAGAGCGCCGGAAAGCGTCAGGCTTACATTCAGAGAGGCCGTGGGAAAATATCAAAGTGTGGGAAAAATAGTTTTCAATAAAAGCCTGCAACCTGTGCAAAACAAAATCAAACAAAACAGTATGAATATATGGACCTATCTTGCAGATCAAGATAGAAAAACTCTTCTAAGTATGGTGAGGGAGTGTTTTTTGCATACGATTGATCCTTTTGTTTTAAAGGTTAAAAACCGGCTTTACAGTATTAGCTTTGAACAAGATGATATCCGCTTTCCATCTGCGCCGGTTAAGGAGCATTTGATGGGAATTGACGGGGCCGGCAGGGATGTTTTAGCCAGAATCCTTTATGGATTGAGGACTTCGCTTACTTTCGGCCTGCTGCTTGTTGCATGTTCAATGATCCTGGGGATTATTGCAGGCGCTGTTCAGGGATATTATGGCGGGGCAATGGACATAACAGGCCAGCGTCTTATTGAAATCTGGAGCGCACTACCATTTCTTTATATTATGATTCTTATGGGATCGGTCTATGGGCGGAGTTTTTCTTTACTTTTATTTTGTTACGGGCTTTTCAACTGGATAGGGATTTCCTATTATATTCGCGCTGAATTTCTCCGCCTGCGCAAAAAAGAATTTGTTGAGGCCGCCAAATGCATGGGAGTATCATCATATAAGATAATATTTAAACATATTCTTCCCAATGCCATGGTTCCTGTAATAACTTTTTTCCCTTTTTCTCTTGTCGGAGCAATAGGAACGCTTGCGGCCCTTGACTATCTGGGATTCGGGCTTCCCTCGCCCACTCCAAGCTGGGGAGAGCTTCTCTTCCAGGCTCAGCAGTACAGATGGGCTTGGTGGCTTATTCTCTATCCGTCGTTGGCATTATTTATTGTTATGCTTTTAGGTGTATTTGTTGGTGATGGAATAAGAAACGCTTATGACCCGAAGAGAAGCAGCCGGCTTGAATGATATGGATTGAGGAATTTAAAATTGCTGAAAATCAATAACATAACAGTTACTTTTGAAATAGATGAAGGTATTGTCAGGGCGGTTGATGATGTTTCATTTCATATCGACAGGAACGAAATTGTCGGATTAGTCGGCGAATCAGGATGTGGAAAATCGGTCACAGCCTTGAGCATACTCCGTCTTATCCCATTGCCTTATGGAAGGATTGAAACAGGCGAAATTTTATTTTACGGCAAAAACCTTCTTGAGTTAGATCACAAGGAGATGAGAAAAATACGCGGCAGGGCGATAAGCATGATATTTCAGGAACCCGGGTCTGCTCTTTCACCCTTGCACACAATCGGCAGGCAGATGGTTGAAACTATTTTGCTGCATAAGAATATAACCAGAAAAGATGCCTGGAATATTGCCGAAGCCTGGGTTGAGAAGGTTAAGATCTCTGATCCAAGAGAAAGGATGTTTGCTTATCCATATCAGCTTTCCGGAGGTATGCAGCAAAGGGTTATGATTGCTATGGCCTTAATGTTGAAACCAGATCTTATCATAGCGGATGAACCGACAACGGCTCTTGATGTAACAACACAGGCTCAGATTTTCGACCTGATCAGAGAGACGAGACGAGCTCACACCTCTATACTGCTTATAACGCATGATATGGGAGTGATATGGGAAATGTGCGACAGGGTGCTGGTTATGTACGCTTCAAGGATTGTCGAGGAAGGAACCAGGAACGATATTTTTTCAATGCCAGCGCATCCTTATACCATAGCGCTTCTTGAGGCCATACCGAAACTTTCAGCCGATAAAGGTAGATTGAAAGCAATCCCCGGGCAGGTGCCGTCAGCTCTTAATTATCCAGCAGGGTGCCATTTTTTTGATCGATGCCCCAAGGCACTTGACAGGTGCAGGGATGAAAAACCAAAACTCGTCAATCTTGGCAATAGACACAGGGCAGCATGTTTTCTTGCGAAAAATGAACTATAAACAACCAAAAAAATCGCCGCTATTAGAGGTATATGACCTTCAAACATGGTTTCCGATAAAACGCGGTATTATGGCAAAAACGGTCGGTTATATCAGGGCGGTTGATATAGCCTCGTTGTATATAAACAGAGGTGAAACACTCGGTCTTGTCGGTGAATCCGGATGCGGGAAGAGCACTCTGGGAAGAACTTTGCTGGGGCTGGAAAAGGCTCGAAAAGGGAAGATCCTTTTTTGCGGCAAAAATATTCTCGAGCTTAATTACAGGGAGCTAAGGGATATAAGAAGAAGGATGCAGATAATCTTTCAAGATCCTCTGACGGCGCTTAATCCAAGAATGAATATTGTTGATATTATTACTGAAGGGCTTGTTGAATTTCGCTTGATACAAGGAACCAGGGAGGATCATGCAAAAAGACTTATGAATGAAGTCGGGCTTGATGAAGGGGCCATGTATCGTTATCCACATGAATTTTCAGGCGGGCAGCGCCAGCGAATCAATATAGCGAGAGCTTTATCTTTAAGGCCTGATTTAATTGTTTGTGACGAACCTGTCAGCTCCCTTGATGTATCGGTGCAGGCGCAGGTTATAAATCTGCTTATGGATTTGCGGGACAGATACAATCTGTCTTATCTTTTTATATCGCATGACCTAAGCGTGGTAAGCAACATTGCGCACCGTGTGGCTGTTATGTACCTTGGCAAAATAATGGAATACGGACCCACCGGTGATATAATTAACAACCCTGTGCATCCTTATACTAAGGCTTTAATTAATGCAGTGCCAAGACTGGATTTCGAGGAGATCGAACATAAAAGAAAGCGCATTATTCTGAAAGGAGAGATACCTTCTCCTTCAGATCCTCCTTCCGGATGTATGTTCCATACACGTTGCATGGAGGCTATGGATATATGCAGAGAAAGAGCGCCGCTGGAGACGAAATCAGGCCTGCATGGGGTGTGGTGCCATTTAGTAAAAAGCAAATATTGAATTTCGAATCGATATTCTGCGGTTCAACGGCCATTGTTATTTGGCGGGAGTGTAGCAGCTGCTGGAGTTTTAGGGCGATTGGCTATAGATTCTGCGATTTTAGCCATAAGGGATTCGATTTTCTGGTTTATAAGTTTGCTCTGGTCGGCATTAAGGTCAAGCAAAGCAGCCTCGTTGAGATACTCCAGAGCGGTTTTAAAGCCGTTAATAGTTTCTTTGCTTGCGGCGACATCGGCCTTGTACTGGAGTATCATCATATCGATGCTGTTTAAACGTGCATAGGCTTTCTTGCGGATATCATCGGTAATCCCAAAGGAAATAGCCTTGTTCAGGTAGAATTTAATTCCATCAAAATCAGGCATTCCGGGTATATCCAGAATGGCGTCGGCTTTGTTGATGTAATAATTAAAGATAAGCGGGAAAACCTCCTCTTTTGAATAAACATCTTTAATTAATTGCGGAGGTTGTGCTCCGGGCAAAATAATAAACAGCTCCTGGCTCATTGGAGCGAATTTTCCTTTCCAGATTTCAACGGCTCCGCCTGTGGCCTTAATATAATAGTTATTCATGTTTAAAAAACTTGAATAAATAACAAGCGCTGCTGGAATAACAAAGAAGGCTGCAAGATATTTTATTGGCTTTTGCATTGATCAATCAGGCCCTGGTTAAAGATTTCTTCCTGCGGTCGAAATGACAAAAAAGATGGATTTTTGTTCAAGTATTTATATAGATGATTAATCTGTTTTTGTAAATATATTTTCTGTATCGCGAGGGTAATTCATTTGGAAATTTTATAATGAACCGGTTAAGTTTAAATAATAAAAAAAAGCAATTGGTTTTAATTCTCAAAGGGCTTGATCCCTTGATGGTTGCATTCTCAGGAGGTGTTGACAGCGCTTTTCTTCTTGCCGTTGCCAATGACGTATTAAAAAAGAATGTAGTGGCCGTGACAGCGGTGTCACAGATACATCCCATGCGTGAAAAGAATAAAGCAATGGAATTTGTAAAAAATTACGGTATTAAACATATTATGCTGCAATCAAAGGAAATGAGCATGCCCGCTTTTGTGGCTAACAGGAAGGACAGATGTTATGTATGCAAAAAAAATCTTTTTGAAAAGCTTATAAAAATTGCGTCAAACATAGACATTAAATACATAGCTCATGGAGCCAATATAGATGACCTTGAAGATTTTCGTCCAGGGCATACTGCGGCACAGGAAATGGGGGTTCATGCCCCCATGATTGATGCCGGGCTTACCAAGAATGACATCAGGCTGCTCTCAAAAGAGATGAATCTTGAGCCCTGGAACAAACCGGCTCTGGCATGTCTTGCAACAAGGATTCCATATGGGACCCCTATAACCGTAAAGGCCCTTGAAATGGTTGATAGGGCGGAAGATGTTTTGATAAGCCTTGGATTTAATGCCTGCCGCGTAAGAAAATATGAAAACACGGCAAGGATAGAGGTAAATCCGGAAGAAATTGAAAACATTTCAGATAAAAAAAACAGGGAAACTATTGTAAGAAAATTCAGAAAAATAGGATTTTCACGTGTCGCAGTTGATCTTGAAGGTTATGTCCTGATTAAGCCGGCGCTCAATTAGGGAGGGGGCAGCAATGGATGTATATTAAAAATATTTGTGCAAGTTTTAGCTGTTTCAGTTGTTTAACAGACTAAAGAACAAAATAGCGTTTCCTTATTTGCACGAATCATAAAAAAATTGGAATTATTCCAGTCCTAACACAGGAGGGCCAGGCTATGTATTTTGAAGTTTCAGGAGTCCATGTATCCCCGCTAATACCTTTTTTTGTCGCATTTGTTGTTTCCACATTTACCTCGATGGGGGGTGTGTCAGGAGCTTTTCTTCTTTTGCCTTTTCAGGTCAGCGTGCTTGGTTTTATCAGCCCAGCTGTAAGCCCAACAAATCTTGTCTACAATATTGTCGCGATCCCCAGCGGTGTATACAGATACATCAAGGAAGGAAGGATGGCGTGGCCTCTTACATGGGTAATTATTGCAGGCACGCTTCCGGGCGTTTTTATCGGGGCTATTATTCGGATAAAATATCTTCCTGATCCGACAAATTTTAAATTTTTCGTCGGGTGCGTTCTGCTTTATATCGGGCTGAGGCTCTTTTATACAATTGTAAAAAAAGGCGGCAAAACACAAAAAGCCAAAGACCTTGAAGAAAGATTCAAGCAAAGGTTTGATAAAATCAGGAAGGGCGATAAATTAGTCGATGATCATGAGGTCAGGGTTAAAACCGTCAAGTTTTCATTGACTCGTTACACCTATAGTTTCTATGGCGAAACCTTTACCTTTAATACTATTGCGTTGTTTAGTCTTACATTTGTTGTAGGAATAATCGGCGGAACTTATGGAATAGGGGGAGGGGCAATTATAGCTCCGTTTCTTGTGGCTGTTTTCGGCCTTCCGGTATATACTATAGCAGGGGCCGCTCTTTTAGGCACATTATTAACCTCTGTTACAGGGGTAATTTTTTACACTGTAATAGCGCCGTATTATGCGTATACAGGCCTGGCGATTGCTCCTGACTGGGCGCTGGGCGCGCTGTTTGGAGCAGGCGGTTTTGCAGGCATGTACTGCGGGGCAAGATTACAAAAGCATATGTCAGCAAAGATAATTAAAACAATTCTTGCAATTATAATAACGCTGCTTGCCGGAAAATATATTATTAATTTCTTGTTGTAACATGGATGCTTTCGACACCTGATTGCTGGCCCCTGAGAGATACTGCACAACTATCAATTGAGCTTTTCGCTCAATTGAGGCGATAGATTGAAAATGAAAAAATGTGGGCCCATGAAAAATATTTTCAGGGATAATTCAGATCAGGATTTGATCAAAGCTATCGGCAATCGGAATCATCAGGCATTTGAACGCATAGTAAATCGGTATAAGAAGCCAATCTATAATTTCGTTTACAGATACCTCCAGGACCATTTTTCAGCCGAAGAGGTGGTCCAGGAGCTTTTTCTGAGAGTTTATAGAGCCGCCCCGAAATATAAAGCCGTAAATAATACAAAAGCATCTACCTGGATATTTAAAATAGCTTTTAACCTTTCCATGAACGAATTAAAGCGTCGCAAGCGTCATTTGCGTTTGATGGGAGATAGAGTTGTTGAAAGAGAAATGTTTGCAGAGACGAAGACTCCCGGAGCTGTTGAAGACAAGGAAATAACAGAAAGCATTATGTCAGGTGTGCGTCTGCTTCCAGAGAAGCAGAGAGCAGCTTTGCTTCTTCGGGTGCAGCAAGGATTTTCTTACCTGGAAATCAGCGAGATTTTAAACACCACTGTCTCAAGCGTTGAATCTTTGATTTACAGGGCGCGTCAGCGCCTGAAACAATATGTCAACATGGAACATAAGGAGTAATATTTTGAATTGCCTAAAAATTAAAGAAAAAATTTCCTCTTACATGGATAATGAGCTCGATTCAGAGCAATCCAGATACGTGGATCAACATCTTTTGCACTGCCGGGTGTGTCGAGAAGAATTAAAGATTTTGCAGCAGGTGGATGCAGATGTCAAAGAGATACCGGCCTACGGCCCGTCAGCCCAATTTTCCGCACGGCTTATGCAGCGGATTGCAAAAGAAGCAGCTTTGCCTGAAAAAGATGGTTTTACATATAATATATTTATACATCCTGTTAAATTCTTTGAAAAATTTTACAACCTTCTTAATTCACAATGGGTTTCAACAACCGCTACGCTTGATGAGTTTGGTGATTTTCCTCCCTGCTCAATTAGTTATATTTATTTCAAACTCCTTGCCACAAAACAATGAGGTTAAACCATGCTGATTTTATATTTTGTCTTTGGATGTTTTACCGCAATTATTATAATGGCCATTATTTTGGCTGTTATTTATTCTATTTTGAAAAAGAAACGAACAGAGCAGGCAAATATCAGGGGATATCTGGACTTGATTTCCGACCTTACAGAAACGCAAAAGAGCCAGGTTGAATCAATTCGCCGCAGTTTTTTGCCCAGAGTGGAAGAGACTCGGAAGGACCTTTGTATTAAAAGAGCGAAGCTGGCAGATCTTCTGTTTTCCGAACCGATTGACAGGTCAAAAATAAATGAAACCTATAGAGAGATATTGCGGTACCAGTCAGAACTGGAAAGCGACGTTATCGATCATATCTTGGAGGAAAAGGAGCTACTGTCGCCATCGCAACAGAAAAGGTTTTACGAAATAATCGTTGATCAGTTTTCATCAGGCGGGTTGGGAGTTCATGATGTAAAGGGCAGAAAAGCTTAAACCCGCCTTACCCGGCTTTGATTTCACCCTTGAGCATCTTCTTTAAGCCTTATTTTCTTCTCAATTGTTTTGAAACCTCTTTTGTCAAATCAAGTACCTTTATTGCCTGTTCTATCTTCAGTGAACCTGTTCCGCAACTCGGAGTTATAAGGGACTGTGCCAGTATTTGCGACCTGTCAATGCCAAGCAGCTCTATTTGATTGGCTTTATCCTCCCATTTTGACACCAGTGAATCAATTGTTTCCCTGTCAATATCTTCAGGATTTGAGGTCGGGACAATCCCCCATGCCAGGATGCGGCCTGAATCCATAAACCTCTTAATTTGCTCAGAGTAAAGAATGAACCTGTCAAAAAAGGAATAAGCATCAAAGCTGATAATATCTGCGGAAGATTCCAGAACCAGCGACCAGTCGGCATTGGCGCAGACATGTATTCCAACAAGGCCGCCTTCGGAGTGTACTGCTTCAAAGGTTTCTTCAAAGCATTTTAAAACCTCATCATGTGATATGCTGATAAAGGCAGATGAGCCGAATCCTGCAATGGCAGGCTCATCGAAAAAAATCATCACCGGATATTTGAATTGAGAAAGCTGTCTGACCTGCCATTTGCTTTTCATAGCCAATAGCTTTACGGCAGCGTCCCTTAGTTGGTTATTATAAAAAATAGCTCTTCCATTTTGGTCGTTTATGCCTGTGCAGAAAGTTATTGGGCCTGTGATTTGCCCTTTAACTGCAATTAAAGGATTTGAAAGCGTCCTGGTTTGTTTTATAAATTCAAAAAAACCCGCGGCTGTATAGTTTGTAAGGGCAAATCGCGACGATAAAAGATCGGCCCCGCCTTCGGTTATAGCTATATAATCTTCGTAGAAAGAAACAAGTTCATTATCAAAATCATTGCCGGCAGTGTCTATAAATGATTTGTCATTTTCAGTGGTTAGACCGGGCATTCCAGGCAGAAATTGAGCCAGCATGCCTTCCTCTTTAAAAACAGGTAGTTGAACCCATAATGGTATTTCAGGGGTATATTTATAAACAAGCTTTATAGCTTCCGGGTGGTTGTCTATCGGAAGGCTTCCGATTAAAACCGGGAGACAGTTTGCCTGAAAGTTTTTGATCATTGTCTTTGTTCCTTTCTCAAAGGGCTCACTTTGATAGCAAGGCTTAAGTATCTATTATTTTCTTCGTATATCAACCTTTTACTTCCCATCAGTTTTAAAAATTTTATAATCCTGTCTTCACCTATCTGCGGGAAATCAGCTATAATACGTTTTAGCGAACGGTTAGTCCGGCAAAAAAGGTAAATATTTCTGTAGATTCCGTTCACACGATGCGTCAGCGGATCCGCTCCCGGGCGTTTTTGACGGATGATCAAAAAATCGCCTCCGTCACGAAAGCTGAGAATCGGTGAGTTTGAAATACCTCTGTGGAGTTCGGCATACGACTTTTCCCAGGTTTTTACCTTTTTCTGAACAGGTTGCCACAATTTTTTCTGATATACACGGTCCATTTTGAAAGACTGTATCATAAAAGTAATCGATTGAAAAACATCCGGTGGAAATAAAGCAGCATAGTTGGGGTGGTTAACAACCGCTGTAAGACCTGAGGCGTGCCGATTTTCCCAGGCAGGGCTTCCAAGGCCGAGCCAGAAGTTAACGACCCTTAATGGGCGAAAAGGAAATGCAAAATCAAGGGCGCGCAAGGTTTCCTTTACATCCATTATATCACTTCCTGGAAAGCAAAGAATCAGGTTTGATATGTCGGCAATGCCGAGCTCCTCGCAATGTTTCATTACTTCCAGGTTTTTGATACAGGTAGTTCCTTTATTAAACTTTTTGAGAAGCCGCGTGCTTAATGCCTCTATCCCTATCTGTACATCTTCAACACCGGCTAAACGCATGAGTTTTAACACCTCATATGACGTGTTTGCCCGTATTTCTGCAAACAGGCGCAGATCTTTGCCCAGTTTATGAAGGCCTGAAAATATTTCCTTGCTTTCCCTAAGCGGAACCAAATTGTCCATGAAGGCAACAGAGAGGGTTTTATACCTTTTTGTCAGATAGTCAATTTCAGAGGCAACCTGTCCGGCGTCCTTTTTTCTGTAGTTGTCCCACTGAAGGTTAAGATTGCAAAAAGCACAGCCTTTTTGCTTGCCCGATTTTCTTATAGATTTCCACCAGCAGCCTCTGGAAATTTCAGCGCACAAAGTCGGGAAAAAGGTTTTATCCGGTCTAAATGTTTTAAGCAAATCAAAGTAATCATCATAATCAGGTGAGGGCAGTGAGGTTAGATCCTTTATTTGATTAAATGAAACATCACCGATTATATTTGAGCCGTTTCTTGATACAAGTCCGGGAATAGAAGGTGTTTTACTGTTGCCGTCGGATTCCATTAAATAACGGATTAATTCGGCTACAGGCAGCTCACCTTCGCCGCTAACCACATGGTCTATCTCGCTGAATGTCTCAAGCAGTTGATAGATCGTATCTCCGGTAAATATCGAGCCGCCCGTTACTATACGAAGATTCGGGAAGGTTTTTTTTATTTTTCTGATAAAATAAAGAGAAGATGTGAGTTGGCAAAGACAGATTGAAAAACCAGCGAGCCCGAATTTACCCCAGTCTATAGACTTTATCATGTTGTCGGATACTTCTTTGATCTCGGCTGTGAGCGCATCAAAGTCGGTTTTTTGAAGCACAGCATTGTTTTTTGCTTCGCGATAAAAAAACTTTTTAATTTCATTAATCCGTTCGGGAAACAGCAGAGCCGCATATATTGATTCCGCGGGCCATGTCCTTTCCGAAATTTCATGATAAAGTTTGTAGCCGATTCTTTCCGCTACCTTTAAATACAGGTGAAGAGCTTTTATTTGCAGATTCGGAAACCTGGATTTCAAATAGGCTTTTAATGCTCCAAGCTGAATCGATGGCCGGCTATAAAAGGGCCATGGAGTAGAAACTAAAACAATGGGTTTAGGGCGATCGGCCATGGATGATTTTGTCCTGGAGGGCTTTGTTTTTTATTTATCCATGGATGGTTCTATGTGGATGGTGACATCCTTAATGCCATGGATTTTTTCTCTGATATCATCTTCGACCAAATGGGCTATCGCGTGGGCCTTTTCTAAAGACGTATGGCGGTTGATATGACAATGCATGTCAATGTGGATATGTCCATCCCAGCCACGATTTCTTACTTTGTGGCATTCTTCTATACCGTCTATACCCATAGCTATGGCTTTTATCTTTTTATCATCCACAGCTGCCGCATCGGTTAATATCGTGAAGTTTGATTTAAGGATCCCAATCGCGGCGTAACCGATGAATATACTGATTATAAATGCCATTATAGGATCGACGATCGGGTATCCCGCCCGAATGAATAAAAGACCGATTATTACGGAAACAGTCGTAAAGATATCTGCTCCTGTATGGAGTGAGTCGGATATCAATATTTGACTTTTGAGCGCCTGGCCTCTTTTGCGTTCATACAGCACAACGACAACATTAACTATCAAGGTAATAATCATTACCAGAAAGCTTGCCATGCCAATTTTGATCTGGACAGGATGCAGGAAGCGGTCTATTGAAGTGTGCAGAACGTTACAGCAAACCAGAAAGAGTAACATCGCAATTCCCAACGAGGTCAGGCTTTCATACTTTTCACGGCCATAAGGGTAGCGCTCATTTATAGGTTTGGAAGCCATCCATATGCCAAGCAGGCCGACAATATTAGATGAACCGTCAGAGAGTGAGTGATAGCCATCTGCCATGATGCTGGCGCTATTTGTCAAGTAACCATAAAAGATCTTGGCAGCCGCAACACCAAAGTTCAGGACCAGGATAATCCATAAAACCCTGCTGATCTTGCGAAATCTATCTTGTTCTACAATATGCTCCATTTTTATTGTTGAACATTCCCCGCTGTGGCGTGGTTGCAGAAATCTTCTGTATTTCCGATATCCTCAATTTCAGGAATGAATGGCTATCGTGGGATAAAGGCCCTCAAGCGGTCCGCGTGGATATGGCTGTATAATATTAAAGGAGATATCCCGCCCCATCTGGGCATGACCTTTGTTTTTACTGCCGTCAAAATACGCTCCGTTTGCCTCCAGTATATGTTCAATCCGATCCCGGAAGGCTTTGACAAAGGATGATCCACTGCCCTTAAAATGCATTAAACCCCGGGAGAATTTCCCATTAACCCGGGAAAAGTCTTTAAGAAGAATACTGTGTTCTTTAACATCTTTTCGGTCTCTGATCAAGCCCCATACAAGATGCCCTGGAGGAATATCAAGGGGCTCTTTAAGGTCTATGATTGTGTGAGGCATTATAATGCTTTCTTTACCGATGGTCAAAGGACAATTCAAACTGCCCTGCAAAAACGAATTAAAACCAACAAAAACTTTATTTTCAAGCTGCGCATGAATGATGTTAGCGCCGTGAGCGGTCACATTGTTTCCTGCAAGACGAGAATTAATAATATAACAGTTTTCCTGGGCGTTTGCTCCATCTCCGAGCCAGGCATTTTCAAGATATGCTCTCTGCGCAACAAGAACGTTTTTACCGACATGCGTCTCTCCTTTAACCACAGCATATCTATTAATTGAGGCACAGTCAGAAATCTTGATTCGAGCCTTGAGATGAACAACAGCGAATAGTTTTTGAAAATCCTTTTTTCGATTTTCTGTAAAGTCGACAAAAATACCATGTGGTTTCTTGCCGGGCTCAAAAGCAATATAATTATTAAGGTCTTTAGAAGAAAAACGATAACTAAAATCAAATAGATCTTTATTGCTGATCAGGATCTGCCCTGGTTCAATCCGTTTATTAGACAATTCTCCTGTCTGTAGATAAGCATAAGCTCCGACAACACAATTATGAAGCGTTGTAAGATCAACCGTGCTAAAGGGGCCCAAAAAACATCCATCCATAGGCGAACCATGAATGTTTGCATAATGCATGGATACTGTACTCAATATTGAAAACTCTTCAAGATTTTCCGGATTGTGAGAATAATTATGAACCAGGGTTTTAATGAGAAAACTGCCTTTAATTCTGATCACTTCATCGTCATACAGCACAATATCTGATCCCTGGTGATGAAATATATCTCCCTGGGCCTTTAGTTCATCTCCCCTGATATCGCTTTTATACAGGATCGAGTTTTCAACTGCGCATTTTCCAAGAAAATAGCTTCCCGCAAGGTTGGAGTGCCTGAAATAAAATCCAAGTGGATGAGATGATGTAATCCCGTAAAAAGCATAAAATTTGTTCATTTTATCCAAAGGGATACATTTTTGAATATACAAATCCGCATCAAATCCTTGTTTAAACAAGATAGCATTCATACGGCTTGCAATCTGACTGATGAGTTTCTCAAGCTGTTTCATATTTGTTGATAGCAACTACCAAATTCAAATTTCAATCTAAATCCAAATCATTTTGATTAATCGTTTATGGTAATACTTCAACTGAGCGGAACGCTCAATCAATGGTTATCGAAGGTCAAGGATCAGAAAGCTGATATGACCAGGTGCTACATCATGGCATCTTATCATATCCACGAACAAGGACTTCCCTTGGCTTGACGCCATCTGAAGGGCCAACGATTCCCTCCTTTTCCATCATTTCAATAATGCGGGCCGCTCTGTTATATCCTATGCGCAAATGACGCTGAATCATAGATATGGATGCCTGCCTTGTTTCTGTAATAAGGGCTACGGCATCATCATATCTTTCATCATGTTCCTGATTAGCTGACGCATCTTTTTCTTTGACAACCATTTCTGTTACAGACAGATCATATTCAGGCTCTTTCTGGCTTTTCAAAAATTCCGTAATTTTTGTAATCTCTTTCTCCGATATTAATGCTCCGTGTATACGCTGAAGACCGGCTGCTCCGGGAGGCACAAAAAGCATATCTCCGTTTCCCAGTAAATTTTCAGCCCCGTTTGAATCAATTATAGTTCTTGAATCAGTCTTGGATGAAACCTGAAAAGAAAGACGGGTAGGAAAATTTGCCTTGATTATGCCGGTCAGCACATCCACCGAAGGTCTCTGGGTGGCAAGCAATAAATGAATCCCAGCTGCCCTGGCCATCTGTGCAAGTCGTGTCAATGCAACTTCAACATCCCGTGAAGCCGCCATCATGAGATCTGCAAGCTCGTCAATTACGATAACGATATAAGGCATTTTTTTCAGGCAATCTCCTTCTGCTTTTCCGATTTCCTTTTCCAACTTTCTGTTATATTGATTTATGTTTTTTGCTTTTTTTTCGGAAAGCATTTCATATCGCTTTTCCATTTCATGCACAGCCCAGAATAGCGCATTAGTCGCTTTTTTGACATTTGTCACCACTGGAATAATAAGGTGCGGAATACCATCATAATTTGAAAGCTCTATCCTTTTTGGATCAATCATAATGAATTTTACATCTTCAGGTGTTGCTTTATACAAGATACTACAAATCATGGCATTTAAGCCTACGCTCTTGCCTGTTCCAGTTGCGCCAGCAATTAACAGATGCGGCATGCTATACAGATCCGACACAACAGGGTTGCCTACAATATCTTTTCCAAGGCAGATGGTCAGGTAAGACTTGGATTTTTCAAAAACAGAGGAGATCATAATTTCCTTAAATCCAACTATCTCTCTTGTGCTATTCGGGATCTCAATTCCAATTACCGCTTTTCCGGGAATAGGGGCCACGATTCTTATACTTGTCGCTCGAAGAGCAAGAGCAAGATCATCTGTTAAGCTGACTATTTTGTTAATCTTAACACCAGGAGCCGGCTCATATTCAAAGGTTGTAACAACAGGACCCGGTAATATCGCGACAACTTTTCCTTTAACGCTAAAATCTTCCAGCTTTTTTTCAAGGAGTTTTGACTGCATTTGTAAATTTTCATCGTTAGCGGAAATCGGCGGGGATTGAAGGTCGTCAAGCAATTTGACTGAAGGCAACTGAAACCCTGTTTCACTGCGCATGAATTCAAATACTTCCTGTTTTGGCGCCGGGGCATTTTTAATATGCTTTGCTTCAGGTATTTTGATTTGTATTTTGTTTTCTTTTTTAATTTCATGTTCTTTTTTTATTTTTGAAAGCTTTTTGGCCTTTGATCTTCGTTCTTTCCATATGACAATCAATGCTTTTATGCGGTTTGAAACAGCGGTGGCCATCCTCCAGCAGAGCCTTATAAAATTAATAATGGAAAAACCAGTGGCTAAAATAAAACCGATTGTCCACACAAGGATTAGTATAGTAACAGCGCCTGTGGGATTGGCATATTTTACAAGAAATGATTTTAGCGGAATGCCGATTATGCCGCCTGATGAAAATTTGCTTCCAAAAAGGAGGTAATGGTTTTGCTGAAATGCCAGAAGACACCCGGTTGTTATAATAAGCAGAATGCCGCCGAATATCGTTAAAACAACCGCTCTACGGGGATGCTTGCAAAAGAAATGAATGCTCGAAAAAAGGAATAAAATCGGAAGCCAGAATGCTCCCAGCCCAAACAGACCTATAAAAACGCTTGCCGAATGGGATCCAAACACTCCAAAAAGGTTGTGGGTAGAGCCTAAAGCCTTTGCGTTATGAATCGAAGGGTCTGCTGGGCTGTAGGACAAAAGACTGCCCAGCATAAAAATAACCAGAAAAAACAGCAGGATTCCTATGATTTCCTTACGCATAAGTCTCTTTTTTATTAGCAGTTCACGGTTATCGGTTCACAGCTCACGGTTGTTTAAGTGAGCTAAAGTTGTTGCTCGTTACTGGTTGTTAGCTTTCAGCTTCTTGCTTTTATGTTTTGATCAACCGTGAACCGATCACTGTAAACCGTAAACGGACGCCCTTTTTATTATATTTCAATAATAAAGGGGAATATTACAGGATGTCTTTTTATTGTAAAGTAGAAATACTCCCTTAAATCGCTTCGAACCCTCGATCGTATCTTATTGATCCGATCCGGCACCTCAGGCTCCACCTCTTCTATAATCTCCAAGATAACACACTTGGCATCTTCCAGAAGATGCCCTGTTTCAGCTCCAAAGACAAAACCACGGGAAATAATGTCAGGCCCGTATACCACAATTCCTGTTTCTTCGTCAAAAGCCATGTTCACAGCAACAACACCATCTTCTGACAGGATGCGCCTTTCCTTAAGCACGCTCCAGCCCACATCTCCAATGCCTTTGCCGTCAATTAGCACGCGGCCTGTTACAACTTTTCCTTGAACTCTCCCCCCATTTTCATCAAACTCAATTATCTGACCGTTTTCAGCAAAAAGGATCCTGTCCTTTGAAACACCAACCTGCTCAGCCAGCCGTGCATGAAGAATTAAATGCCTGAATTCTCCGTGAATCGGAACAAAATATTTCGGCTTTGTCAAATTAATCATATGCTTTAATCCTTCTTGAAAAGCATGGCCCGATACGTGGATATCAGATATTTTCTCATAAATAACATCAGCCCCTTGTCTGTAAAGGCTGTTAATAATCTTAGCAATCGCCTTTTCGTTTCCTGGAATAAATTTTGATGAAAGAATAACCGTATCATCACTCTTGATCGTTATCCGCATATGTCTGCCTACGGCCATTCTGGCAAGGGCTGACATAGGTTCTCCCTGGCTCCCGGTGGTAATTATTATTATTTCATCATCAGAAAAGTCGTTGATCTGCTTAAGATCGATTTCCGTTCCTTCAGGGATGCTAATATAACCAAAATTTTTTGCAATCCTTACATATGTTTTAATGCTTCTCCCATCAAAAATGATCTTTCTGTCTTCTGCCTTTGCGATATCGATTATCTGCTGTATCCTGCTGATGTTAGAGGCAAAAAGGGCGACAATTATCCGCCCGCGGCCCTGTTTGATAATCTTTGAAAGTGTCTCACCCACCTCCTGGTCTGAGATGGCATATCCCTCCCTTTCAACATTTGTTGAATCCGACATCAGCAGCAAAACACCCTCCTTGCCGCACTGGGCGAACCTGTTTACGTCGGTCATTAAGCCGTCAATCTGGGTCTGAGAAATTTTAAAATCACCTGTGTGGACAACAAGACCAAAAGGGGTTTTGATGGCAAGACCCACTCCACCCACAATGCTGTGACATACACGGATAAACTCAAGTTCAAAAACTCCGAATCTAAGTTTTTCGTAAGGGGAAACTTCATGTAATGATGCACTTGACAGAATGCCATGCTCTTCAAGTTTGTGCTTTACGATACCCAGAGTAAAGGGAGTCCCAAAAACAGGCGCATTTATTTCCTTTAGCAGATAAGGCAACGCCCCGATATGATCTTCGTGCGCATGTGTTAAAACAATCCCTGAAAGCTTGTGTTTGTGCTTTCTGATATAATCAAAACTAGGGATTACAATGTCAACGCCCAGCATATAGTCTTCAGGAAACATTAACCCCGCATCAACCACAAAAAGGGTATCACCATACTCGAAGACCATCATATTCAGGCCGATTTCTCCCAGACCGCCCAATGGTATTATCTTTAACATTACGACTGCTCTCTTTTCTTATTATAAAATGATTCACAGATGACATATCTGACTTTTTTTAAAAGATCATCCTTTGTCTTCCTGTGATACTCTGCTGATTCAATCGGCTTCTTTATCTCAAGCAGCACATTCCCTGGTCTTACAAAAACTTTGTTTTTAAGCATAAGCGGCCATAAACCATGAATAATAACCGGGACAATAGGCACGCCGGAATCAACAGCCAAAAAAAACCCACCATTTTTGAAGTGTCTGATATTTCCATCAGAGCTACGAGTGCCCTCTGGAAAAATTAAAACCGAAACCCCGTTTCGAATAATCCTTGCCGCATTAGTTAAGCTTTTAAATGCAGACTTGCGATTAGATCGGTCTATGCTTATATGGCCTGCCTTTCCCATTGCATAACCAAAAATAGGTGTTTTGAAAAGTTCCGCCTTTGCAAGCCATCTAAACTGAACAGGGAGATAGGCCTGAAGAATTGGAATATCAAAGTTTCCCTGGTGGTTAGGCATGTATATGTAAGGCCTGGAAGGATCTATGTTGGAAAGGCCGATAACTTTAACTTTGATGCGGCTTGCAGCGAGTATAAATCGCGCCCATATTGCCGCAACTTTATTCGGCATATCATTTCTTTTTGTTATAAAAGAAACAATAATTGCTGCACTACTGAAAAAAATTGTTACAAGCACAATCCATATGGCAATTAACGGGGTTCGTATCATAGTAATATCCGTTGATCATGTTTTAATCCCAAGCTTCTCAAACATAGCGTCAACAGTTTGGATAAACCAGTTACGCTGTTTTTCTGTTGCATGGCCGATACAGTTGCATCTAATTATATTTTTACTGCGTACCAGAAGTTCGCAGGCCATAACCGTTTGTTCTAAATTAATAGCAAAATAAAATGGCTGACATTCGGTATGCTCTGTCTGGACATTGCTAAGGATGTCCCGACTAAGTGGTATCCAGTAAATACCATCTATACCGGAAGCATCAAGATTTTTATCCAGATAAGTCAGGATCTTTTCATAATCCGCCGGTCTCAGCTCATCAATTACATACTGTTTCATAATAATAAAATTATCACAGTTAATTTTTACCTGCAAGACGAATGTTAAAATCTTGGTAACCGTTCACGGTTGAAAAAAATATCCAAAATGCTTCAATCGTTGCATAGTTCATTGAACCGCAATAGCGAGTGCATTCCCCGCAGCTTGCTGCAGGGTTAGCGAGCGAATCTAAAAAAGGCTAACTTCCTTACGGTCGCTGCGAAGCACTGCCGTCAGGCAGAACATTCCCTGTAGCTTGCCTTGCTACAGGGTTCTTCAAAAAACCGTGAACTGTGAACCGACAACCGTGAACAATTATATAATATATATACCATATATTGTATTTATGCAATAAAATTATACAGTAATTTGTGCTTTTCGCTTTACAAACCAAATGGTTCCTGTTATTTTTAAATTTAGACTCAAATATTTTTTGAAACCTTAAACCAATAACACAGGAGATTTCCCTGGATGAAACTTAAAAAGTTGGAAATAGCAGGATTTAAATCATTTTCTGATAAAACCTGTGTTGAATTTCATCCCGGTATTTCCGCGATTGTCGGCCCAAATGGTTGCGGCAAAAGCAACATAGTTGATGCGTTAAGATGGGTTATGGGAGAACAAAGCGTAAAGCAACTTCGTGGAAAATCTATGGAAGATGTCGTATTTGCCGGTTCAAACGGCAAACCTTCATTGAATATGGCAGAGGTTGCCTTAACAATTTCCAACGATAATGGCGATGCTCCTGCAGAATTAAAGGACTTTACGGAAATTATGTTAACAAGACGCCTTTACCGGTCAGGTGAAAGCGTTTATTTAATAAACAAACATGTCTGCCGCCTCAAGGACATACATAATATATTTATGGGAAGCGGCATGGGAGCAAAATCGTACGCTGTAATTCAACAGGGGAACATAGGTGCAATTACTGAAGCAGGGCCGGAAGAAAGAAGGGTTTTTATTGAGGAGGCGGCAGGAGTTACCCGTTATAAAAACCAAAAAAATGAAGCTCTTCAAAAAATACAGAGCACCAACCAGAATCTTTTACGTGTTGCAGATATAATTGCCGAAATAAAGCGCCAGATGACCGGCCTGAAACGTCAGGCAAAAAAGGCCGAGATTTACAAAAATTATCAGCACAGTATCATGCAGATCGACATTCTCATTGCGCTTCATTATTATGACGATTACACTAAGCAGATAGAAAAAACCGACCTTTTGTTAAAAAGCCTTAATGATACAGATGTTGAGCATACATCAGAACTAAAAAAACTTGATGCTGCTATAGAAGAAATTAAATTGCAACACTTACAGAAAGCACAGGAAATTTCGGATCAAAAAGCCAATAAATTTGAGTACCAACGCACTATAGATAAAATGGAAAATGATCTGAGCTACCTCCGCAAAGATATTGAAAGGCTTGGCAGTGAAGCCGGGGAATTTGAGATTAATCGTAAAAAGCTGGAAGAAAAAAATCAAAATATTTTATCTGAAATAACTAAGGTTGAAAATCAGAATAAAAACCTGAAAGAAGAAATAAAAAATGTTGCATGTTTGTTAGGCCGGAAACAGTCTGCTTCAAAAGAAATTAAAAATAAATTATCAGAGCTAAATCAGCAGACGGAAGCTTATAAAACAAACCTTATGGACATGGTTGCCAGAGAGGCACGATATAAAAATATTTATCAAAACGCCGTAAATAATAAAGAAAGCCTTAATGAGCGTCTAAAAAGAACTAAAAATGAAAAGGCTGCTGCAAGCAGCAAGGTAATATCAACACAACACCTGGAAAGCAAAGCCAAAAGCCGGTTTAATTCTTTAACAACTGAAGTTGGAGAAATAAACAGGTGTATTGATGCCATGCAGAAACGACTTGCTGAAAAAAACAATCTGCTTGGCAAACAGGTTAAACTGGTTCAAACACTGGATCTTGAACGCAATAAAGCCAGATCACAATACTTAACCTTAAAGAAAATGGAAGATGGCTTTGAGTGGTATAAAGATGGTGTCAAAGCCATAATGAAAGCTCAAAACGAAATCTCTGGAGATCAAAGCAGCAAAACGCAGGAAAACCAGCATAAACTGGCGGCTGATGCCATCAGCCTGATAGCGGATATTATCGAGCCGGAACCATCCTTTGAAACAGCGGTAGAAGCCGCCCTTGGAGAATCTCTTCAATATATTCTTGTAAAGGATCAAGAAGCAGCGCTTTGCTGTATAAACTATCTTCAAACAACAAGCGCTGGCCGTAGCGGGTTTATTCCGGTTTCATCCATCAAGCAAATAGATTTTAGCTATGAGAAAATTCTGGATGTTAAAAAAAGGCTAATAAATCATATTTCCATAAAGCAGGGATTTGAAAAAATAATCGAAGTTATTTTGGGGAATGTAGTTGTTGCTTCTGATATCGAAGAAGCCATTACAGCATATAACAACAATGGTCTACTACAAACCATTGTTACCAAAAACGGAGATATTGTCTCCAATCAGGGAATTATGATCGGTGGAAGCAAAGATAATGGAATCGGCATCCTTGCGAAAAAACAAAAGATTAAAGAGCTTGATCTGCTGATTAACAGCCTGGATCAGCAACTGACAACCGCCCGTAATGACCAAAAAGAACTGGAAACCGAGGTTCGCAAAATTGAAAGCAACATGCAAAGAGAAATAGAGCATAAAAACGCTGTCAGGCAAAATGAAATCGAAGCGGAAAAAACTCTTTACATGGTAACCGAGGACCTGAAGCATGCCGGTAATCATCTTGAAATCGTATGTCTTGAGCAGGAGCAACTTCTGGATGAAAAAAGCAACGTTGATAAAGAAATAGCTAAATATAATAAAGAGCTGTTTGAAATCACAAACAGTGTAAAAACCGCTCAGGACAAAGTTGCGGAAACATCAAAAAAAATTGACTCTGTATCTTCTGAACTGGAAAATTTTAATCAGAGTATCATTGATTTCAATCTCGAATTGACGGCCTTAAATGCGAAACTGGAAAACAACAATAATACTTTAAGGCGGCTTGAAGAATTTTCTGATGACGGAGTAAAGCAGCTCAGGCAACTTTCCTTGGAAATTAAACAAAAAAATCAAAAAAGACAGGCTTTCAAACAAAAAGTTCTTGAAGATGAACAGAGTCTTTCCATCATGTATGATGACATGGAATCCTTTAACCAGGCACTTGAAAGTAGCAATACTGAATATCAAAACATAGCTGCCGAGCTCCAGAAAAACAATGGTGTTATATCCGATATGTATAGCAAGCATGAAGATGTCTTGCAAAAAATCCAAATGCTTGAACTTGAGCAATCACAGCGGCATATAAAACAGGATGCCATTTCAAACCGCCTGACGGAACTTTACCATAAACCCCTTTCGCTACTAAGACCAAATGCATCTGAAGCCTCGGAAATGCCTGTAGATAAGATGGAAGACAAGCTTGCAGAGTATAGAAAAAAGATCGCAAATATCGGCGATGTTAATCTTGCCGCTATTAAGGAATATGAACAGCTCGAAGCCCGTTTTGACTTCATGAACAATCAGTATAACGACCTGGTTAAAGCGCTGGAAGATCTTCAAAATGTGATTAAGAAAATAAACAAAATTACGCAAAAGCGTTTTATTGATACTTTCAATATGATTAATACAAAACTAAGTGAGGTTTTTCCACAGCTTTTTGCTGGAGGCTCGGCCAGGCTCATACTCACACATCCAAACGAGCTTCTGGAAACAGGGGTGGAGCTGATGGTCCATCCACAAGGGAAAAAACTTACCAGAATAAGCCTTCTTTCAGGAGGAGAAAAAGCCCTTAGCGCTATTGCTTTTATCTTCTCTATATTCTTAATTAAGCCCACATCCTTCTGCCTTATGGATGAAATCGATGCGCCGCTTGATGATGCCAATATCTTCCGGTTTAATGATCTGCTGAAAATTGTTGGAGCAAAATCTCAGATTATTATGATCACTCATAATAAAAAGACTATGGAATTTGCTGACATGCTGTTCGGTGTCACCATGGAAAAGCAGGGCATTTCCAAGATTGTTTCAGCAAATTTGGCATAGTCAAAACGAGTCTACTACTTAATCACTCAACCAATTACTGAGCTAAGCAGAGCTAAGCATGGTTTTTAACAGGTTAAAAAAGAATAAAGACAATCATATGTTGCCAAAGCAAAAGACAGAGGCTGAAGCAGTCAATTCGGCGGGATCCATCAGTTTTTTTAAACGCTTGAAACAAGGTTTGGCCAAGACCCGCGAAATTCTTACAACAGATATTGACCGGCTTTTTACAGGCAACAAAAAAGTTGATGATAATCTGTTAGAAGAGCTTGAAGAGATTCTGATTACCTCTGACATAGGGGTTCAGACAAGCACGCGCATCATAGAGAGCATTGTAAAAAAAAATGCAAAAATATCTGGTCCGGACCAACTGAAACATGCGTTGCGAGAGGAAATATTCTCCATTCTTAATACGCATTCGTTGCTCCCACCATCTGGGAAGATCACCTCTAAACCCCATGTTATAATGGTAATAGGTGTTAACGGTGTCGGCAAAACTACTATTATAGGGAAGTTGGCGGCAAAACATGTCGCTGAAGGGAAAAAGGTTCTGGTTGTCGCCGCTGATACCTTTAGGGCAGCGGCAATAAAACAGCTTTCAATATGGGCAGACAGAGCGGGCGCAGAAATAGTAAAACACAGGGATAATGCAGATCCTGCCGCTGTTACATATGATGGCATAGAAGCAGCAATTGCCAGAGGGGTTGATATTGTGCTTGTAGATACCGCAGGAAGGCTTCACACAAAGATAAACTTGATGGAAGAGCTTAAAAAGATTAAGCGGACTATTTCTAAAAAGCTTCCTGATGCGCCGCATGAAATTCTGCTTGTACTCGACGCAACAACCGGCCAGAATGCTCTTACTCAGGCTAAAGTGTTTCACGCTGCGCTTGGTGTTACCGGCACTGCTATTACAAAACTTGACGGAACAGCCAAAGGAGGCATGGTCGTCAGCATAAGCAGCTCTCTTCCAATTCAGTTAAAGTATATCGGAATCGGAGAAAAAATCGACGACCTCCGGGAGTTTGATGCAGAGCAGTTTGTTGCAGCCCTGTTTTAACCGCAACAGCGAGCGAATTCCCAGTAGCCTGGCCTTATAATACAACCTTTTCGGGCTATCTTTGTTCGCATGTGCAGCCACAAAGCGTATTAACAGCATTGTATGCAAAAAAATGTTGACATTAATAATAGCCTGCTATATTGCTTGCGAAAGTTAGCTAAAAATCGAGCATTTGGTTATTGTTAACAATAACAGACAAAAAAAAGGGAGGTAAAATTTATGACAAAAGCTGAGTTGGTAGAAAATATGGCAAACGATGCAGGCCTTTCCAAAGTTGCAGCAGCAGCAGCGCTGAATGCTTTCATGGATAGCGTAACAAAGGCGCTTAAGAAAAAAGACGGCAAGGTTACGCTTGTAGGATTTGGCACTTTTTCAAAAGTCCGTCGCAAAGCTCGCAAAGGACGTAATCCTCAAACAGGAGCCCCCATTAAAATCAAAGCTTGCAGTGTTGTAAAATTCCGCCCAGGCAAAAAACTAAAGAACGCCATATAAACACAAAAAATCAAGGTGGTTTGTTTAAGATGTCTTAATCAAAAATAAACTGCCTTGATTTTTTTTAATAAGTAATTTCAAATTCGTTAAACTCACCTTTATAATTTTCAAGCTCTATATCCACACTCTTTACACAGGCAAGCGGCGGGCCTTTTCTGCACCACTCAAGCACTAATTTTACACTCTCTTCATTTCCTTCAAACAGTGCTTCAACATTTCCATCCCTTTTATTTCTCACCCATCCAAACACCCCCGCATGATCAGCCGCCCGTTTTGTCTCCATTCTAAAAAAAACACCCTGCACCCTGCCGGCAATTACCGCATGAGCTCTAATTTTTTTATCAGAACTGATATTCTCTTCAAAAAGAACTAAAGCAGGCTGCAGTGTTAGCGGACAACGCATCTTGCTACCCATGGTTTTGCTAAGGATTTTAGATGCATCAGCTCATCATCGCTGTAACTACATTCATCCCCGTGGAAAAATTCAGGCTGCAATACTCCGGTGTTTTGGAATTTCTGCAGGGCATATAGCTTTGCTCCACTGATAAGCCTGGAAATACTTTCAATAACATCCGCATCTATAAACGGTTTTATACACGTAGTACGGAATTCATAATCTATTTTTGACTCCATGATGATCCTTATGCTTGCGATTATATTCTCAGTGCTGTATTTTTTTTCTATCATAGGGAAATAACAAGCAGGGTCTGTTTTGATATCCATTGCAACATAATCAACAAGACCTTCGTCTATAAGGGCTTGAATAACCAGTGGCCGGCTTCCGTTTGTATCAATCTTTACAGGATATCCCATTTGTTTTGTTTTTCTGCAAAGCCGGAAAAGATCTTTTTGAAGGGTGGGCTCCCCGCCGGAAATAACCACGCCGTCTAAAAACTCTCTGTGGCTTTCAAGAAAATCATAGATGCTGTTTTCAGTTATATCGGAAGCAAGAAAGCCTCTTGCAAGATCCGGATTGTGGCAATAAGGGCAGGCAAAATTACACCCTGAAAGAAAGAGCACACAACTTATCTTACCGGGATAATCTATAAGGGAATTTTTTTGCAAACCACCTATAACCATAAACTTATGCCACCTTAAACATTTTTCTCATCTTAAACTCAGCCTGCTTGCCGTTATTCCACTGTTTTACAGGTCGCAAATAGCCGACCACCCTGGAATAGACTTCGGTCTTCTGTTTGCAGACAGGACATATCTCCTGCTCGCCATTCAAATAACCATGTGACGAACATATACTGAAGGTTGGTGTAAGTGTAAAATATGGGAGCCGGAAATTATTTGATACCTTTTTGACCAGACTTTTAATAGCCATAGTGTCGGTTACCAATTCTCCGAGGAAGATGTGCAGCACAGTGCCTCCCGTATATTTTGCCTGGAGCTTATCCTGGAGCATCAGAGTTTTGAGAATGTCATCCGTATAGTTGACAGGAAGCTGGGTAGAGTTTGTATAGTATGGGGCTCCCCCTTGCTGGTAGTTATCTTCGTTGGCGCAAATAATTTCAGGAAACTTTTTTTTATCAAGCAACGACAGGCGATATGATGTCCCTTCTGCCGGCGTTGCCTCCAGATTAAACAGCTCGCCTGTTTCCTGCTGTATCTGTGCTATCATGTCACGGATAAAATCCATGACCTTTAGTGAAAACTCCTGACCATGTTTACCGGTAATATCTTCGCCTAAAAAGTTTAAGCATGCTTCATTCATACCGATAATTCCGATAGTGGAAAAATGGTTTTTCCAGTAAAGACCGGTGTTGTTTTTAATTTCTCTTAAATAAAATTTTGTGTAAGGATAGAGGTTTCTATCTGTAAATTTTTCAAGAATCTTTCTTTTTATATACAGACTTTCCTTTGCAAGAAGTATTATCTTTGTTAAACGATCAAAGAAGTCCTTTTCGTTTTGAGCCAAATATCCTATGCGCGGCAGGTTTATGGTTACCACCCCAATCGATCCTGTAAGGGGGTTTGCTCCAAACAGACCACCACCTCTTTTTAAAAGCTCTCTCTTATCAAGTCGTAAACGGCAACACATTGACCTGGCATCTTCAGGCGACATGTCTGAATTTACAAAATTTGAAAAATAAGGGATCCCATACTTGCCGGTCATTTTCCAGATCGGTTCAAAATTAGGATTGTCCCAGTCAAAATCCGCTGTGATGTTATAGGTCGGAATAGGAAATGTAAAAACCCTCCCTTTTGCATCCCCTTCCATCATTACCTCGGCAAAGGCTTTGTTTAGTAGATCCATTTCCGGCTGGAAGTCCGAGTATGTTTCATCCTTTTCAACGCCGCCTATGATTACAGGATGATCTTTTAGAATAGAAGGCACATAAAGATCCATAGTAATATTAGTAAATGGGGTCTGAAATCCTACACGTGTTGGTATATTAATATTAAAAACAAACTCCTGCATAGACTGTTTTATCTCTTTATAATCCAAGTTATCATAGCGGATAAAAGGGGCTAAGAGGGTGTCAAAGCTTGAAATGGCTTGGGCGCCTGCTGCTTCGCCCTGCAATGTATAGAAAAAGTTTACAATTTGCCCTAAAGCCGATCTAAGATGTTTTGGCGCGGCGCTTTCCACCTTACCTTTAACCCCTTTAAATCCCTGCTTTAGAATATCTTCCAGATCCCATCCAACACAATAAATCGAAAGCAGGCTCAGATCATGTATATGAAGATCTCCATTTTTATGGGCATGCCTGAACTCAGGAGGATAGATGCGGTTAAGCCAGTATTCTTTTGTAATGTCGGATGATATATAATTGTTAAGCCCTTGGAGGGAATAGCACATGTTGCTGTTTTCCTTTATTTTCCAGTCTAATTTCTGGATATAGGTATCAACAAGATCAACATTTGCTTTTGTTGCAATGTTTCTTATCTGCGCATGCTGTTCCCTGTATATAATATAGGCCTTGGCGGTTTTATAAAACGGAGAATCAAGCAACACTCTTTCAACAATGTCCTGTATCTCTTCCACTTCAGGAGCAGGATCAAGGTGGAGTTCATGAGCCAAGGTCAGAACCCTAAGGGTCAGCTTTTTTGCCTCTTTTTCCCCGAATTCTTCTGTTGCGCCGCCAGCCTTGGCAATAGCGGCTGTAATCTTTGATGAATCAAATGGTACTATCCTTTTGTCCCGTTTTTTTATCTTTTCAAGCACTTTTAATTCCCTTTCCGGTAATTTAAGTTTTTTCGTAATAATGCTGCCACAAAGGCACCAAGCTTATAACAATATAATCCTCTTTGATATTGGTCGAGTGGTCGAGTGGAAAATTAGTCGAGCAGATGACTACTCGATTACTTACAGGCTTTTGCGTCCGAACTGTTATGTTTTTCCCAAGAATAGATGCAATTCTACAATATGCTGTATGTCTGTCAAGAACTAAATCAACATATTGTGCTTGGACAAAAAGACGCTAACGCGAATTACAAAGAATAACAATGGAGTAGGATATTTTTTTGCAGAATTTTTTATTTAGGTGCTGGATCGTTGTTTTGAGCTTTCATGTCACCGCTCTCAACAACATGTCCCATATCATGCTTTTTTATCAAGGGTGTTACCCATATATAATCTGCAAAGGAAAGTTCGGCCTTGCTTCCTGCGGGCGCTAATAAAAGGGTTCTAAAGAAGGCTCCGGTGCGACCAAATGCCCGGTCAGGTATCCCGAAATTACGTATAATGTGACCATTTCCGGCCAAAACCACCATCATAGACCTTTTTTTTAGATAAAGCGCTATTGATTCAGCCATTGTTTCTTCCCACACGCACTGGACCATATAAAAATACTCAAAACTTTCTCTCCCCTTTATTTTGTGTTTTTTGAATATCTCTTCTACATATGCCCTATGATCGGCATTGGTGGTATCTATCTTTTTGGGGAGGTGTTTTTTTTCATCGTCTGATAAACTCTCAATTCCACCGACAGCTATCTTGGGTGGAATATGGAAGGGTATGTTCAGGCCTATAAGCTCTATATGTCTTTCCTTGATAAAAGCAAGTATGTCTTTGTATAATTCAAAGTCAAATTTCCAGTTCGCATACCAGTGCGTCTTTTCCAGAAACCCCTTTTCATCCAGCCTGTCGGCAGACCACATATCCAGTATTTTCTGATACGAATGATCAAATGCCTCCATGCCGACTAAAAGTTCCGGATGTGTGTCAACAAGTCTTTTGATAACCCTTAGCTGGATTTTATGGTGTGCTGAATCTGTGTGTTTTTCACCAATATAAATTACTTTGGCCATGTTAAGGTCGGCAATAAGCTCTTCAAAAGATACAGACGCGCCGGTTTTGGTGTTGATTATATCTCCCTCTTTAAACGACTTCGACAAATCCTCGATTAAAAGTTTTTTTGGCGCCATTGCACATCCCCATATAAAATTCATAAAGGCGGTAAAACAAAAAATTATAAATACTGTTTTCCTGCTTAACTTCAAAAATCCCTTCCTTTACCGTTTTTATAATTTGACGAACTTGTAGAAAATCTGTAATATTGCAACAGTTCAGCCACAGATTCACACAGATTAACGCGGATAGATTTAAACACAAAGAAATACGGAACATCAAGAATTATATTATAACCCCTGCCATGGCAGGCAAGTTGGTAACTTTGTCTGCCATGGTGCTATGCGAAAACCTGATGTGTTTACTATATTTCTTGTTGAAACTGGAAAATTAGCTCACTAAAGCCTATAGATCAGGTTTGGGCCAGGGTGGCTGAATAATCACAAAAATTTTTAAAAAACATATTATGCGCCTTCAGAAAAATCCTTTATTTAGAAAAGAAATCGCTCCGTGGTATGATTCGGATACAAGCTGTTTAATAATGATCGGCTTTTTGCTTGTCATATTTTTGTTCAGCATTACCGGTATTTTTGAAGCATATGAAAAAATTGAATATTATAAGCATGTTTGGGTCCCCGGCATTCTTGTTGTGCTGAGCGGAGGAGCAACAATTTCAACGTCAATTCGTCTGATAAAAAGACACTACAAACGACAGGCCAAAGAGATGGACTATTTATGAAAGCCGTTAAGAGCTCAGGCTAATTGCGGAATTGATCGCTCATATATTTCCTGCTCAGTGCATTAACGTGTTAAAAGAGGAGTAAGCAATGATCATTGTCAGAGACATCATGAACACCGACGTGATTACAGTCACCCCTGATATGGATATTTCCAGAGCAGCCAAAATCCTTTTTGATAAGCGGATTAACGGTGTACCGGTAGTGGACGATAACGGCAGCCTGGTTGGCATTCTATGCCAAAGCGATATTATTACCCAGCAGAAAAAGCTGCCGATCCCCACCATTTTTACTTTCCTTGACGGCTTTATCCGGCTGACATCTTTGAAACAGCTCGAAAAGCAGGTCCTTAAAATCACCGCCCTCAAGGTTTCGGAAGCCATGACGCCTAAGCCGATCACGGTCCAGCCGGACACCGAAATCGAAACCGTTGCGGCTCTGATGGTAGACAAACATTTTCATACCCTGCCAGTGGTCGAAGACTCCAGCCTTGTGGGAATCATCGGCAAGGAGGATATTCTTCGCACCCTTCTATCCAACACCGGAAATACCTAATGAAACCGTACTGCCGCCAGATGTAGAAAAGTATTGCGATGAAATCAGCTCTGCAGATGGCATTATCATCGTTCATCCTGATTGGTGGGGACAATCACCTGCAATTCTCAAAGCGATCCCCTGCAACTTATTTGGGAAAATTGTATCTTTGATCTCTGTGGGGTTTCGACTTTCTATCGGGAGATGTTCACCATTTGAAGCTTACAGGCGAATAGCTTCACTGCACGCCTGCAGCTTACCGGGTTAGGCTAAATAAGGAAAAGAATGAAATTAAAACCTGAAAAATATCGAATAATTCTGTCTCGTATCGCAGCAGCCATAGGTTTGTTTTTTTTATGCACTACACAGAGCTACTGGGAAACAAAAAACGAAGCGTTCACATCTTTTTTGTTTTTTATAGGTCTGATTTTTGTCGCTATTGCTTCATCGGGAAGGATGTGGTGTTCACTTTATATTGCCGGTTACAAAGATCAAAAATTGGTTACAAAAGGCCCTTACTCCCTTTGCCGAAATCCTTTGTATTTTTTTAGCATGATAGGAGTTGTTGGAATTGGTTGTTCCACCGAAACCTTTACTTTTCCGATAGTCTTCATTATTCTCTTTGCACTCTATTATCCATTTGTTATCAAAAGTGAAGAAAAGCGCCTCAAACAACTTTTTGGAGTTGAGTTTGAAGAATACACAAAAAGAGTGCCTGCATTTTTCCCAAGGTTTTCGACTTTTGTGGAACCTGAAAATTACTGTGTGAATCCCGCTGTCTATAAGAAGCATATTTTTAGTGCAGTATGGTTTATTTGGATAGTTGGAATACTCGAGCTAATTGAGGGAATGAGAAAAGTTGGATTGTTTACGCACTTGTGGTTACTTTATTAATATTAGTCTAACAAGGCGCACACGGACTCGCCTTTGCTTCGCTCGGCGAGATGGTGAGCTTATACAAGAAACAATAAAGATACGACCGTAACTTCCGTAGGTGTATAATAATATGAAAAACGGCTTCAAATTGATGTTGTTTGTTCAAAAATGATGTAAAAAGCGAGGATAAATCCAGCTAACAAGTGCATAAAAAAACCATGAATAGATCATACGTCCACGGATACGATCCAAGAGAAAACATTCGCTTACAAGATCAAGCTTCTACTCTTGTGGAATTACTGCATTCCGATACGAAATATCCGGCTGGAAGCAAGGTCCTTGAGGCTGGCTGCGGAGTGGGAGCTCAAACAGTTACGCTGGCTCAAAATAGTCCAAGTGAAGTGGTACAGTTATAGTGGACACCTCGAAAAGTGTGTTATAAGAATAAAACTTTTGGAGGTGCAAAATGACAACGAAGAAAAAGAGCTACTCGAAACAATTTAAAATCGATGCCGTTAAACTGGTAACCGAACAAGG
>JAUSPN010000089.1 GCA_030656555.1 Candidatus Desulfaltia sp.
TCGTAGAGTTTGTTAAATTGATTTACTTCTGTTTGTTTCATGGTATACTCCTTTTTTATAAGTGCCCGGAATTGGACACATATAGGAGTTATACACTATTTTTGATTGTTTTTCTGCCGCGTAGCGGCTTCGTTCAACAAGTAAGTCCAGCCGACCTCGTAAACTCGGCGGCTGATTTTTTCGTTAGCCCGCTTCCGCAGTAATGGTGGTAATAATTTAATGCGAGAATATACTGATCGGAGAATTCCATGAAACGCCTTTCTAATTTGCTGCTGACGCTGCTTGCAGTTTCCTGCATCGGTTGCGCAACATTCCATCCCTCAACTAATGAGCAGAACGTAAGGCCAGACGACTTCGGTGTTGAGTACGAATGGCGCGAAGGGAGCCTGCCACCGCCTTACCATTACGAATACACCGTCATCATTAAGCCTTCGCGCCAAAGTGAGATCGTCCTGACTCCTGACTATCCTTCAATCACTGTGCCAAAGTGGACTGAATTTTTTAAGGTAGAAGAGCAGGGCTTGAATGACCTGTACCGAGTGATGGTCGAAAACGGGCTATTCACACGAAAATGGCGGCAACTGGATGCGGCGCCGGTCGGAGGCAGCAATCAGACGCTGGTTGTCACGGCGCAGGGGAAACGAATTAAGGTTGGGGATTACCTTGTCCCTGAGCAACAGGTTTCGGCAAAGGTAATGTATGCAGCGGTGCAGGCACTGGTCCCAAGGGATATTTGGGAGCGGTTGAAGGCGAGGCGTCAACAGTACATGCAAGAGCAGTTAAAGAATTGGGGTCGGGCCGCAGGAACATCTTGATATAATATATAAAACGTTTAAATTTTGCATCAAATAAGGTTTTAAAGGGGCATTTTGGGGGGCCAAAACACACTTTTAAGAGAAAAGTCTAAGATTTTGTTGAAATACTATTTAGCTTAAACGGCCCTTTGGGGGGTCCAAAAGAGCCGTTTAAGACAATTATAGGGGCTATTTTGGGTTTCTTTTGCAGTTATTATAGTTGGTTGCTGTGGCCCGAAATTACAAAAAAGGTAATATCATGCAAATAGTAAACGAAATATTCTACAAACACCGAAAATTTAACACAATTGAATTGTGGAAAGATGTATCAGAAGATCAATGGAATGATGCAAACTGGCAATTAAAAAATTCAATTCGAAGCGTTGAACAATTGCAAAAGGTAATAAAATTAAATGCTTTTCAGGCAAAAGAAATAGAAAGGACAATAAAAACCTTAAAAGAACAAGGGAAAGAACCTTTTCGTATAACCCCATATTATGCCTCCTTGATGCAGGAAGATCCATTTCATCCGGTGATGTTACCGGGAGAAAAAGAAAAAAAACGGCTTGACCCTATTTTTTGGCAAAGCGTACCCACACCAGCTCACCTGCTGTTTCCTGATGCAGGTATTGAGGGAGCAATGGCAGAAAGTTCGAGAAGTTACGGTGCTGCTTACCAACGTTATCCAAATAGACTTTCACTTTTTGTGGCACAAAATACAAGCTGTGCATTCTATTGCCAACATTGCCAAAGAACTAAATCATTAGACGGCTCTGTTGATGTAAATACTACTGAAATTAATAAAGGATTGTTTTATATCAGTCAAAACCGTAACATCAATGAAGTACTTGTTACCGGTGGCGATGCGCTTATGATTAGCAAACACCGTCTGCAATATGTTTTGGAAGAATTAAGTAAAATACCTCATCTTCGAGTGATCCGAATTGCAACCCGGGTTCCGGCAGTTTTGCCTATGGCAATTACAGATGAAATTTTAGAATTGATAAATACTTCGGCGAACAAATACACGAACGGACCTGAAAAATACGTGTATTTTATGACCCATTTAAATCACTATCAGGAAATTACTGAAGATTTGGCTTTAGCCGTAAAGAAAATACGCAATCACGGTTTTACCATCAGAAATCAAACGGTATTGCTTAATCATGTGAACGACTACTATAAAACACTTGCAGAAACCTTCAGACGCATGTTTTGGATTGGCATCCAGCCTTATTATTTATTACAATGCCATAAAGAAAAAGGAATAGTTCATTTTATTACACCTATCCAAATTGGTAAAATCTATATGAAATATTTGCAAGGCTGGATTTCAGGAATTACAGTTCCAAGATACGCAGTAAATGTAGAAGGTGGAGGAGGCAAAGTATTGCTTATGCCATCAGGACATGACACATTAGAATTGGGCATTAATATCGATGATACAATATCTGAAAGTTATGCAACGGTTAGGACTTGGGATGGTAAAGAATTACTTAAATATGAAGCACTTGGCAGGGCCACCTACAAAGAGTATAAAAATAGCGTGGAAATTATGGATACTTTTATTGGAAGAAAGGGTGTATTCGTTCCAAAACTCATTATTGTTGATAATGAAGGAAACCATATTAAAACAACTAATAGAACAAAGTTACCTATAATTGATAAGTTAAAAAAATCTGAACTCTTGGGATATGAATTATATAAAAAAAATATGCCCCTGACAAATCCGGCAGACATAGCCGAGAAATTAGATGAACAATTCTTAAAATCAACATTCAATCAAAATTCAATTTAACCTATTAACCAGAACGATATTATGATCCATATTTCAATCAATCAAAATGAATTTATCAACCCAAATTTAAATGGGTTGGAGCAATCTGATACCCTGGCAATAAACGAACGGTCAAAAGAACTTATTGCAAAAGGAAAAATAGTTTACCGGTTTGGACTTGGGCAATCTCCTTTTCCTGTGCCAAATTGTGTAGTTGAAGCTTTACGACAAAATGCAGCGCAAAAAGACTATTTACCCGTAAAGGGTCTTCAGCAGTTGCGTGAAGCTGTTGCTGAATTTCATAGAAAAAAAGATGGTATTGCAGCTATTGCTGATAATGTAATTGTCGGTCCCGGTTCTAAAGAACTTGTTTTTTTGCTACAATTGGTATTCAACAGTGAAATAATTATTGTCAGCCCTTGCTGGGTTTCTTACATTCCTCAAGCAAAAATTATTGGGAAAAAGATTTCTGTTATTCACAGTACTTATGAAGACAAATGGCATTTGGCACCTGCATTATTTCGTGATTATCTAAAAAAGAGAAATATAAAAGATACGCTTACATTAATGATTTTAAATTATCCGGGCAATCCTGATGGTATTTCTTTTAATGAAGAGTATTTGAAAGAAATAGCTGCCTTGGCAAAAGAAAACAACATCTATATCCTTTCGGATGAAATTTACGGACAATTGAATCACTTAGGTCGTCATGTTTCTATTGCAAAATTTTATCCTGAAGGAACTATAATAAGCTCCGGACTATCTAAATGGTGCGGTGCCGGAGGTTGGCGATTAGGAACATTTACTTTCCCAGAAAATTTAAATTGGATTTTAGAAAAAATGGCAATTGTTGCAAGTGAAACATATACATCCGTAAGCGCTCCCATACAATTTGCAGC
Organism: Candidatus Desulfaltia sp.; assembly: GCA_030656555.1. Classification (GTDB taxonomy): domain Bacteria; phylum Desulfobacterota; class Desulfobacteria; order Desulfobacterales; family ETH-SRB1; genus Desulfaltia. Next base: position 3,471 of record JAUSPN010000089.1, read on the forward strand.
AATACAAGCGTTCAAAGGCGGAACAGAAATTGAAGAATATCTTTGGCATGCACGAAAAATTCTATCAAAAATCGGGAATGAATGTGCTGAAAAATTAAATAATGCCGGAATCAGAACACATGCTCCTGTTGGTGGTTTTTATCTTTTTCTCGATTTCTCAAATTTTACCGATAAAATACATTCAAAAGGAATAAAAACATCGAAAGAACTTTGTAATACGATTTTGAATGATACAGGGGTAGCTATTCTACAAGGAAGTTCTTTTAATTGTAAGGAAGATCTATTTACTGCAAGAATAGCTTACATTGATTTTGATGGTGCAAGAGTGCTGGCTGCTGCTAAAACTGTTCCTATTCATGAACCTTTGCCTGCTTCTTTTACAATAACTTATTGTCACAAAGTACTTGAAGGCATTGATAAATTGATAAATTGGTTTAACTAATTACATTAAATATTTTAACTATTATTCATAAGACATTGATGTGCCTTTGACCAAAACACCAGATGCATTATTTAAATTAAAAAACATTTTAAAAAATCAAAATATTGCAAACAAGACTGAAAAGGCAGGGACAAAGGGGTAGAGTAGAGAGCTGGTTGCTGCAACCTTAGGTTTGGCATATATTATCCATTTCCGCCTCTTTCGTCTGGCAGTGCCTCAATAGCCGTGCCGTAGCTGCCCCTTCTTTGGCCTCGATGTCCTCAAAAGTTGTGCCGTCTATGCCGGCGCTCCCTTTGTTGGCTCGGACAAGAGCATAGGGGGACGGGGGACAAAAAGGGGGGCGGGGTTGAATTTAGGCGTTTCTTTTCATTTGTTTGGGGTAATGAAGTCACATGCTACGTCAATCCAGAATAGATGCGAAATACTGCAAAGACTGCGGAGCAAAACTTAAAAAAACCTGCTTTCCGATGAACTTCCATTTCTGTTTAAAATGCTGTTGACATAAAACCTGAGGACTTCCGGGACATCCTATTATAAATTTCTATTTTATCTGTTATATGATATGGTCTTAGCATGCCACGTAAAGCCCGTATTGATGCTCCTGGTGCCCTTCATCATATTATTGTAAGAGGCATCGAACGGAGAAAAATATTTAAAGATAACACCGGCAGAAATAATTTTTTGGATCGGCTGGGAAAAGTGCTCTCAGAAACCGGCACAAAATGTTTTGCATGGGCCCTGATTCCCAACCACTAATTTCAGGGGCGCAAGTCCCTCCGATTCCGCCCTTGCCTTCGGCTAATACTTTTGTTAATATATCAAAAATATTAACAGGGTTCACGCCCATGCCGGGCGTACACAACTGAATTCACTCGGATGTCAGTTCCGCTGGAGCTCCACTCACCCCGGTGATTCAGAGCGTTCCGCGCACAGAGTGACCATAGATGTTTTTAACCAAACTTAAAATAGGAAACATATGCTAAGAGATGAAATTTTAAAATACTTGCATGCTCTTAACGAAAAGCTTCAGCGGCGAAATGTAAAAGGTGAGATATGTTTGTATGGTGGTGCCGTTATGTGTCTTGTTTATGATGCAAGACCCAGCACAAAAGACGTTGATGCTATTTTTCAACCATCTGAAATTATAAGAGAGGTGGCCAAAGAGATTGCGAATGAGTATGAAATAGTGAATGATTGGCTAAATGATGGCGTTAAAGGATTCCTTGTTGAGCATCCAAGAAAAGTATTTCTTAACTTGTCACACTTGGTCGTTATGGTTGCTGATCCGGAATATATGTTGGCGATGAAATCCCTTTCAGCAAGAATTGATGGAACAGACAGTAAGGATATTGAGTTTTTAATCAATAAATTAAAGATCACTAATGTTGATGAAGTATTTAAAATAATAGATAAATATTATCCACGTCGAATTGTCAAACCGGCGACTCAATTTTTTTTAGAGGAAGTATTCGATGAAATACAGGACAATTCAAGAAGCTAAGACGGCTATGTTGAAAAGTGGGGAAAACTGGCGAATTCCATTTATGGAATTTGTCGATGATTTACGTCGTACACGCGATCATAGTCTAATAGAGAAGCCCTTCTCCTTAAATGATGAAAATATCGATTCACTATTGGCTTCAACAACAGAGTATTTATGTGATGAAATGGGAATTGAAACGCCGAATTGGATATGGAACGTTCCATCTTGCAAAGAGCCTTGGTTTGTTTCTGGATATGATAATTTAAAAGCAATATCGATAGCAGAAAGCCCTGTGTTTTTTCGCAGAAGGAAAATATTTGTATTGAAAAATTTTCTTTCACGAGTATAAAATAAAGAAACGCAGGCCCTTTTCCCCGCTTGTAGGTGATGCGGAGACGTTGGCCATCAATAAAATTGACAACCCTTATCGTTCATGTTATCGTAATACGAAATAATATCGATGGAGGTTGTGACATGCAAACTGTAACTGTATCACCAAAATATCAAGTCGTTATACCAAAAGTAGTCAGGGAGGCATTGCGTCTTCACCCAGGTCAAAAAATGCATGTTGTAGAATATGGTGGGCGGATCGAACTTATTCCAGAACGAGATATTAAAGAGCTTCGCGGATTCCTCAAAGGCATAAACACTGAATTCGAACGTGAGGAAGATAGATTATGAATATCGTCGATTCTTCCGGTTGGCTTGCATACTTCGCGGACGAGCCGAATGCCAAACATTTCCTGACACCTTTGAATGACACGGATTCGCTTGTTGTTCCAACGGTAACGATATATGAGGTCTTCAAGGTAGTTCTTCGAGAGTCCAGTGAGAATGAAGCGTTACAAGCAGCCGTTGCTATGCAAAAAGGAAGGGTTGTGGACCTGACAGCTTCTATGGCGATTGCTGCCTCAAAAATAAGTCTGGAGCACAAGATTCCAATGGCTGACAGTATTATTCTCGCAACAGCAAAAGAATTCGAGGCTACTATCTGGACTCAAGATTCAGATTTTATGAATATAGATGATGTGAAATATTTCCCCAAGAAATAATTAAGGCGCAAAAGGGGGACGGATACCGGTGTTCACGGTCGAAGATTCCCTGTGGCTTGCGACAGGGAATCTTCAAAAAACTGTGAAGTGGGAACCGACAACCGTGATCGGATTATATGTCGAAGTAAAGAAAAAATTCATGTGGATGCGGCCTGAGTTTAACAGCGTTTACCTCGTTTTTGGTCTTGTATTCAATCCATGTATCAATAACATCCTGTGTAAAAACATCCCCTTTGAGCAAAAAGGCGTGGTCTTCTTTTAAAGCGGCAAGAGCCTCTTCCAGAGAGCCGGGAGCAGACGGTATATTGGCAAGCTCTTCCGGCGGAAGACCATATATATCTTTGTCCAGCGGTTCACCAGGGTCTATCTTATTTTCTATGCCGTCAATTACAGCCATAAGAATAGCCGAAAAAGCCAGATATCCGTTACAGGATGGGTCAGGGGTTCGAAATTCAATCCGCTTTGCCTTTGGCGATGCGGAATACATCGGTATGCGGATTGCAGCACTACGATTACGGCTTGAATATGCCAGATTTACAGGAGCTTCAAAGCCCGGGACAAGCCGCTTGTAAGAATTGGTGGTCGGGTTGGTAAGAGCACACAGTGCCCTGCAGTGTTTTAATATCCCTCCGATTCCATAAAGAGCTTCCTGAGAAACTCCGGCATACTTGTCACCTGCAAAGATTGGCTCTCCTTTTTTCCATATGCTTATATGTGTGTGCATTCCAGAGCCGTTATCCTCGAAAAGAGGTTTCGGCATAAATGTAACCGTACGGTTATCACGAGTTGCCACGTTTTTAATCACATACTTAAACCACATGAGCTGGTCACCCATCTGTACAAGCGGTTTAAATTGCATATCAATTTCTGACTGCCCGGCTGTTGCGACTTCTTGGTGCTGGCACTCAATATCTATTCCAAGTTTTTCAAGGGTGAGAAGCATTCGGGTGCGCAGATCCTGAAATTTGTCGGTGGGAGGAACAGGAAAGTATCCCTGTTTATACCTTGTTTTATAGCCAAGATTCGGGCATTCTTCTCTGCCGCTGTTCCATATCCCTTCTACAGAGTCAACCTCATAGAAAGCCATGTTTGTCGATGATTCAAAGCGTACATCATCAAAGATAAAAAATTCTGCTTCAGGACCGATATAAGCTGTATCGCCAATTCCGCTGCCCTTCAGGAATAATTCCGCTTTTTTAGCTATATAGCGCGGGTCGCGGGAATAAGGTTCCCGTGTAAGAGGGTCAGCAATATCTCCGATAAGAACCATAGTCGGTGCTTCAAAGAAAGGATCCATCTTTGCGGTAGCGGGGTCGGGTATCACAAGCATGTCGCTTGCGTGTATAGGCTGCCACCCCCTGATGCTTGAGCCATCAAACCCGAAACCGTCTTCAAAGCTCGATTCATTAAGTTCGCTTATCGGCACGGTAAAATGCTGCCATATCCCGGGAAGGTCAAGAAATCGTAAATCAACAACCTTAACCTTATTTTCTTTTGCCATTTCTAACACCTGTTTTGGTGTCATAATAATTATTCTCCTGAAAGTTATATTGCGTCTTTCCCTTTTTCTCCTGTGCGTACCCTGATGACTTCCTCAAGGGGGAGCACAAAAATTTTTCCATCACCGATTTTGCCTGTATGCGCAGCATTTTTTATTGTTTCCACCACCTTGTCCACCAGTTCGGTTTCAACAACTATTTCGATCTTGATTTTAGGGATAAAGTCAACCACATATTCAGCTCCGCGATAAACCTCTTTATGCCCTCTCTGCCGTCCATATCCTTTTACCTCTGATATTGTCATGCCCTGGATGCCGATTTCATTTAAGGCCTCTTTGACATCATCCAGTTTAAAAGGTTTGATGACCGCCTCGATCTTCTTCATAATTCATGTCTCCTTTTGCGAATAAAAACCAATCCGATTACCTGAAGCTCATTACGTAAAAGTTATTTTAGTCTACAGTGACAAATAGTGGCATAACATAGCTTTTTACGAGGCTGTCAAACTTGAGGATTTGATTTTTAAATAATTTTGCTATATAGATTTCGATAAAAATTTCAACCAATATTTATACTATTATTCTTAAATTTACAATAAAAATATTTTCCAGAATTAAAGGATTATTATGCGGCTTTTGAAGCTTTACATAAATCAGGAGGTTGCTGATTCAGATGAGGTTATTTCCATAAAATCGCGCCTTAATCTACCTTCTGAAACAGTTCAGGATGCGCGTGAATTATTTGAATTGATTTCATCAGCGGATGATCCTGTTAAAAAAGGGAAAGAGATTCTTTTCCTTACAAAAAATAATGGCGCTTTTATCAAACCATGTCCTGGAACCCGCCATTATACATGTTGCGGCTACAAGATACTGCAGATCGGCACTTTCTGCACCATGGACTGTTCTTACTGCATCCTGCAATCATATTTTCATCCGCCTGTTCTTCAGTATTTCGTTAACCATGACGATCTTCTGTCAGAATTAGACACCCTGTTTCAAAAAAAGATTGTGAGAAGGGTAGGGACCGGAGAGTTTACTGACAGCATGATCTGGGAGTGGTGGACAGACCTTTCAAGCCTGCTTATTCCTAAGTTTTCAGGCCAAACATCCGCCGTGCTGGAACTAAAGACCAAAACAATTGCCATTAACAGGCTGAAAAATCTCGATCACAATCGCAAGACAATAGTTTCCTGGTCACTTAATACAAATGCAATTATCAGCAATGAGGAGCGTCATACAACCTCTCTTTCCGAGAGGCTAAAAGCGGCTGCCAAATGCGAGTCGTGGGGATATCCGCTGGCCTTTCATTTTGATCCAATAGTTATTTATGAAGGCTGCGAAGAGGATTACAGGCAAGTGATTATACAGCTCTTTTCCACACTATCTTCTGAAAATATCGTATGGATAAGCCTCGGTACTTTTAGATTTATGCCGTCTTTAAAACAGGTTATCCAAAAACGGTTTCCTGAATCAAAAATAATATATGGAGAATTCATATCCGGCCTTGACAATAAGATGCGCTACTTTAAGCCTCTTCGTATTGATCTTTATCAAAAGATGGCCTCCTGGATCAAGGAGGCAGCCCCTAATGTTCTTGTCTATTTCTGCATGGAAGATGATGAGGTATGGGAAAAGTCTCTTGGATTTATCCCATCTGACTGCGGAGGTCTGCCTAAAATGCTGGATGAAGCTGCTGTGAGGCATTGCGGACTTGATAGAACTTAGTTCGCTTCGCTCACAATTTAAAAGATGAACGTCCAACATCGAACATCGAACGGCAGAGTAAAGCGTTTTTCGAACATCGAACATCGAACGTTGAACATCGAATAATGAAATCGCTTCGCTCCGCCAGTTTATAAATTGGCAGAATACCTTATTCAACGTTCGATGTTGGACGTTCGATGTTCGATATTTATTTTTTTTCTATTCCCTGCTCTTTTTTATTTCCTCAATAAGCTTTTGTGATATTTGCGCCGGAACCTCGTCATAATGAGAGAATTCCATGGTAAACATGCCTCGGCCGCCTGTCATTGATTTGATATCAGGAGCATAGGTAAGAAATTCAGACATGGGTACGGTTGCGTTGATAATTTGATTTTTACCCTTGTTGTCCATACCCAGGACTCTGCCGCGCCTGCTGTTAAGATCTCCCATGATGTCGCCCATATATTCATCAGGCGTTGTAATGGAAACCTTCATGACAGGTTCAAGCAAAACAGGATTGGCTGCTTCGGCAGCTTTTTTAAAGGCAATAGAACCGGCAATCTTAAACGCCATTTCAGAAGAGTCAACAGCGTGATAGGAACCATCGTCAAGTAAAACTTTGAAATCTACGCAGGGAAACCCGACAAGCACACCCTTTTGTGCCGCTTCCACAATCCCTTTTTCAACCGCCGGAACATAAGTCTTTGGAATTGAGCCTCCTACAGTTGCATTGACAAACTCAAACCCTTTTCCTCTTGGAAGCGGTTCCATCTGAATCCAGCAATCACCGTACTGGCCGTGGCCTCCTGATTGTTTTTTATGTTTTCCCTGAACCCTGACCTTTTTCTTAATTGTTTCCCTATAGGGTACCTTGGGGGTGTTGAGATTTACTTTAACATTGTACTTTCTTTTGAGCTTTTCAACAACAGTCTCGATGTGGACCTGCCCCCTTCCCGCCAGAAGAATCTCCTTTGTTTCGGAATTCCGTGTAAGCTGCAGAGCAATATCCTCTTCCAGAAGCTTTGAGAGAGAGGAAAATATTTTGTCTCCATCCTCTTTTGTTTTTGGCTCAATAGCAAAAGAGATAAGTACAGGAAGAGGGTCTGCGCATTTAAATTTAACCTTATTGGCTTCATCACAAATAGTATCGCCTGTAGTAGTATCTTTAAGTTTTGCGACAGCGACTATAGAACCCGGCCCGGCTTCAGTTATCGGTTTTTGTTCTTTTCCTGCAAGTCTTAATAGCTGGGTAAAGCGTTCCTTTGAATTTTTGTTTGCATTATAAAAGGTTCCGTCACTTCCCAGGGTTCCTGAAACAATTCTGAAGATTGATAGCCGGCCGGCATACGGGTCTGCTATGGTTTTAAACACAAAACCTGAAAAAGGAGCATCTGGATCCGGGCTTTGCTTGATTTCATTTTCGCCTTCAGGATCCGTACCTGTTATAGTGCCTCTATCAGAAGGTGAAGGCATGCACTTAACAATTGCATCGGACAATAAATCAATGCCGATATTACTTATAACCGATCCGCAAAGAACAGGCACAATTGCTCGCGATAATACACCTTTTCTTAAACCTGTTATAATATCGTCATCGGACAAAGTTTCTCCATCAAGATACCTTTCAAGAAGCTCATCATCTGCCTCTGCAATATTTTCAATCAGGGTTTCTCTTACTTTTTCCGCCTGCTCCTGCATATCAGAAGGAATATCGCCTTGTTTTGCCTTTCCGTCAGAATCATAGGTATATGCTTTCATCCTGACAAGGTCCACGACCCCTTTAAAATCAGCTTCAGTTCCTATCGGAAGCTGCAATATGATCGGCTTTGGTTTAAAACAGTTTGCCGCATCTTCAAAAGTGCGAAAAAAATCCGCTCGTTCCCTGTCCATTTTATTTATAAAAATTATGCAGGACAGGTTGAATTCTTCGGCAAAATCCCATGCCATCTCTGTTTGCACCTTGACGCCGTCAACGGCATCAATCAGAACAACGATTCCATCGGCAGCCTGCATGCAGCTTTTGGTATCTGAAAAGAAATTCTGATCTCCCGGGGTATCAATAAGAGAAATAACCTGTTCTCCCCATTTGAACTGGTGGAATCCGCTGCTGATACTTGTATTGCGTTTAAGCTCTTCCGGCTCAAAATCCATAACTGTATTGCCGTCTTCAACCCGTCCAAGCCTGTTGATAACGCCAGCGTTAAAAAGCATAACCTCGGCCAGAGATGTTTTTCCGGCTCCACCATGTGATACAAAAGCGATGTTTCTTAAGTTTTCAGTCATGTCGGTCATTTAAACTCCTCTTCAATGGAATGTTAAAAATATGTCTTTCCTTTGTGGCTTAGTGCCTTGGTGGCTGAAAGAAATATATCTATCTTTTTACCCAAAAAAAATCAAGACTTATAAAGCGATTTTAATACAACCATAAATTCCCTGTTCCCCTTGGGGCCAAGTATTGGAGAGGGTATAACCGATTCGCATGAAAAACCTGTTTTGATAAAAAAATCTAAAAGATCCTTTATTACTTCATCGTGCAGTTTTTTGTCACGAACCACGCCACCATTGCCTACCTTTCCCTTGCCGACTTCAAACTGTGGCTTTATCAGGGCAAGGATCATTCCCTCTTTTTTTATAAACTTAATTAATGCAGGAACAACTATTTTTAAGGAGATAAATGAAACATCTATTGTGATAAGATCAACAGGCCGGGGAATTATTTCAGCCGGCATATGCCGGATATTTGTCCGTTCAATAACCACGACGCGCGGATCCTGCCGAAGCTTCCAGGCCAATTGTCCATATCCGACATCAACGGCATACACACAGGCAGCTCCATGTTGCAACAAACAGTCTGTAAATCCGCCGGTTGATGCTCCCACATCAAGACAGATAAGATTTTCAACATCTATTTTAAAAGCATGCAAAGCCTCTTCAAGCTTAAGGCCGCCTCTGCTTACATAGGGGATATCCTCTCCTTTAATAGTTATTTCATCATCTTGTGAAACAACAGCGCCCGGCTTATCTACCGGGCGGTTATTTACCAGAACCTTCCCCGACATAATCAGAGCGTGTCCGCGTTGCAGGCTTTGCGCCAGCCCTTTTTCCACAATTATCAGGTCAAGTCTTGTTTTTGACAATTTTGCCCATCAAGCATTTAGTAACTGTTCACGGTTATCGGTTCACAGTTCACAGTTTTTTCAATGAACTATGCAACGATTGAACCATTTTGGATATTGATTTCAACTCTTGAATTAATTCTTTCGCATCTAAATCAGAAAATATATGTAACCGTTCACGGTTACGAATAGATATAGATGAGCGCAGCATTTGATCTTTCATTAACAGAGGACCCCATAATTCTCCTCTACCTTCTGTTTTTTCAACTGTAAACCGATAACTGTAAACCGTGAACGGTTACTTATAATCTTAGTGTCTTTGTGCCTTAGTGGCTGAACTCCTACAGAAGTTTTTTGGCTGTATTTACTATGGCAGATGCATCTATCCGGTATTTTTTTCTGAGAAACTTCTGAGAGCCGTGTTCAACAAAGACATCGGGTATGCCGATACGTTCAAGGCAAAATGCTGATATACCTTCATCATTTAAGCATTCCAGAACCGCGCTTCCAAATCCTCCCTGACGAACATTTTCTTCAACGGTTATAATGCGCGGTATTTTTTTTGCCAGAGAACATATCAAATCAACATCAATCGGCTTCACAAATCGGCAATTTACAATTGTTGCATTTATATCCTGTCCGGCCAGTGTTAAATGTGCTGAAAGGGCTTCGCAAACAGAACTGCCAATGGCTAAAATAAGAACATCATCCCCTTTTTTTAGAATCTCTCCTTTCCCAAGAGGTATGGGAGTGATATCTTCTTCTATTTGTACACCCACTGCTTTTCCCCGTGGGTATCGAAATGCTATAGGGCCATTATGGGCAAAGGCGGTAACTAACATCCGGCAAAGTTCATTTTCATCCTTCGGCGCCATGACCACCATGTTTGGAAGACTTCTAAGATAAGAAAAATCGAACACTCCCTGATGAGTCCGGCCGTCTTCACCTACAATACCTCCTCTGTCTAATGCAAAAATCACGGGCAGGGCTTCAATGCACACATCGTGGAGTATCTGATCATATGCGCGCTGCAAAAAGGTAGAGTAGATTGCCACAACCGGCCTCAGCCCCTCAGCCGCCAGTCCAGCGGCAAATGTTACACCGTGCTGCTCAGCTATCCCAACATCAAAAAACCGGTCGGGATAAGTCTCGGCAAACTTAACAAGCCCTGTGCCTTCGGGCATTGCCGCAGTAACAGCGACAATCCTTTTATCGTTTTTGGCTAATTTCAACATTATTTCGCCAAAAACTTCGGTATAGGTCGGAGTGGATTTTTTTTGGTCAATACAGTTTCCGTTTTTAGCATCAAAAGATCCAACTCCATGAAAATAAACAGGATTTTTTTCAGCAGGAGGGTATCCCTTTCCCTTCTTAGTAATGACATGAAGGAGAACAGGCTCGTCGGTATTTTTAATATTATTCAGTATATCAATAAGATGGTCCAGTTTATGCCCCTGTATCGGGCCAAAGTATTCAAAATTGAATGCCTCAAACAGTATTCCCGGCGTAATAAATGTCTTAAAGGATTCTTTTGAACGTTTAGCGAACTGATAAACATCCTCTCCGATTTTCGGTACGGATTTAAGGAAAAGCCCAAGCTCTTTTTTTAAATCCTGCATATATTTTGCTGAAAATGTCCGGCTTAAAAGTGAGGATAAAGCACCCACATTACGAGAAATAGACATATCGTTGTCGTTTAGTATAACCAGGAAATTCTTATGAATGTCTCCTGCCTGGTTAAGCCCTTCATAGGCAAGCCCAGCGGTCATGGAACCGTCTCCTATAACAGCGACCACTTTGGATGTTTCATTTTTTAAACGCTTGGCGCAGGCCATGCCAAGGCCGGCCGATATAGATGTGCTGCTGTGTCCGGTTGTAAAGGCATCGTAAGGGCTTTCTTTCATGCGGGTAAATCCGCTGATGCCATTGTGTTGCCTGAGAGTATGAAATTGTTCCCTGCGTCCTGTAAGCAGCTTGTGGGCATATGTCTGGTGCCCGACATCCCAGATAATTTTATCATCAGGAGTATTAAAAACATAGTGGATGGCGATTGCAAGTTCAACAGCGCCTAAACTTGAAGCCAGATGGCCGCCGTTTTTGGACACCACATCAACTATAACTTTTCGAATTTCCGTTGCAAGAGCCGGCAGATCGGATCGTGAAATCTGCTTTAAATCTGCGGGTGAATTAATATTATCAAGTATGCTCATATCTTCCCAATTTCTACTTTCCAATTTCAAATTTCAAGCCGTGAACGGCTACCATTATTTTTTTCTTTCAATAATGTATCCGGCAATAGCGCGAAGCGGATCAGACCTGTTGTCAAAACCATCTAATGCCTGCAATGCATTGTCTGCAAGTTTTTCAGCAAATTCTCTGGATTTATCAATTCCCATAATAGAAGGGTAGGTGCTTTTTTTACGGTTTTTATCAGTGCCGACAGCCTTTCCCATTATCTTTGGGTCACCTTCGACATTAAGGATATCGTCTGTGACCTGAAAGGCAAGCCCGATATTTTTTGCATAAACTCCAAGCTGTTTTATCTGCTCAATATTACCGTTTTCAATAATGGCTCCGCAATATATTGATGCTTCAATAATAGCCCCAGTCTTTAAGGAATGCATTTCTTCAAGTTCGTTCAAGGTCAGCATAAGCCCTTCAGAGGCAATATCCCTCATCTGTCCTTCAATCATTCCCTGATACCCGGCTGCACGTGAAATAGCACAAATAACACTCAGCCACTTTGAGGCATAATGTTCATTTTTTAACTCAATTGACGAAAGTATCTGAAATGCCAGCGTGAGGAGAGCATCGCCTGCAAGGATTGCGGTAGCCTCATCAAATGCAACATGACAGGTTGGTTTGCCCCTTCTTAAACCATCATTGTCAATGGCAGGAAGATCGTCGTGGATTAACGAATAGGTGTGGATCATCTCAATGGCGCAGGCGGCCGGCAAAACCTTATCTGCTTTTCCGCCCACAGCCTCGGCAGCGGCAATACACAAAACAGGTCTGATACGCTTCCCGCCGGCCATAAGAGAATATTCCATGGCAGACACAATCCTGCTCGAACTTAATCTGTCACGCAGTATTTCATTAAGTGAGTTGTTTATATGGTTATTTTTCGAAACAAGATATGAATTTAGATCAAACATAACATCAGACTTCTCAAATTCCCCCCTTTAAAAGATGAACGTCCAACATCGAACATTGAACGTCGAACGTCGAATAATGATGTCGCTCCGCTCCTCAAATTATTCCAACAGCTTTTACAATTCAACATTCGATGTTGGGTTCGATGTTCGATGTTCATTTTTTTAGAGCTTATGGTTCGGATTGATGACTTTTTTCCTCTAATTGCCCCTTTTTTCTTCAAGAGGAATCTTTTCTTCACTGGCAGGTGATTGAACTTCCTGCTTAGCAGGATCTTTTTCTCCGCTGACAGTGGATTTAACTTCTTGTTCAACAGGCTTTTTTTCTTCGCCGGCAGGGGATTTAACTTCAACAATATTTTCTTTAACCGGATTGAGTTCGTTTGTGAGCCGATCGATTTTTGCCTGCAATTGTTCCTTTTCTTTCTCAAAAGAGGCTGACTTGTCCTGAAGGCTTTTGGCTTGAGCGTCAAATTGGATTTGGGCAGCCTTCACATCCTTTTTCGTAGCGGCGATGTCGGTCTCTAAACGTTTTATCTGTTTGATAAAGCCTTGATTATCTTTTTCTATGTTGCTTATATAATCAATTGTTTTTGAAAGATATTTTTTATAATCAGGCTTTTTTTGTTTGTCCATTCCCCATATATAATATCCAAAACCGACCCCTCCGCCAAATAAAATAATTACGACAACAAGATATGAAATTATTTTTTTTCTTTCATTTGTCATAGCATCTCCTTAATACATGTATTCTTAAATATGGTTACATATCATGAAATAAGTTTGAAGTGCCTATGAAATTAGCAGCGCCGGAGGCGCATTCCTTAACTTTAGGCATTTTAGGCACTTTAGCTCACTTGTAACTTATTTTTCCACGTCGGTTATAAATGGCTTTTCGGAAATATTTCCTTCCTGATCCCGCAGTAACATAGTGATCTTTTTTTCTGTTTCATCCAGTTTTTCAGAACAGAACTTTGTCAGCCTGATCCCTTCTTCAAATTTTTTTATAGCACCCTCAAGAGACAAATCACCGGATTCAAGTTCCTGGACTATCTGTTCAAGCTCTTTCATAGATTTTTCAAATGTCAGCTTAGCCATTATTCAATATCCTTTCTATACGGCATATTAAAGAACCCTTTGCAACCATTACTTCAAGCTCCTGCCTTTTACTTACCTGTTTCACATCAGTAATAACAACTGAATCCGGAATCGTCCTGGTGATGCTATAACCACGCGCCATGATTGAGCGAGGGCTTAAAACATTAAGCTTGGCTGTAAGTTCTCGAAGTATAGAATACTTACCGTCCAAATATATTCTTATATAAGTTAAAAGGTTATCATTATTTTGTTGAAGTTTATCATTAACCTTTTTTATATGTATTAATGGGCTGTTTGCCCGCAGACTGTTAACACGCCAAACAAGTCGTTCGCGTCTCAAGCGCAAGTTGTTTTCAAATAGTCTGATAAGCCTGGAAGTCAAGTCGTCTATTCTAAGCCTGAGGTCCTGAATTTTTTTCTTTGGATCAACCAGCCGTTTGGATGTTTCATTTATTCGTATGCGAAAACGCTCAATCTTATTAAAAAAACAGGATGTTAATAATCTTGTGGTTTCAATGTGTCTCCTCACAAGATCATCCTTTTTATTAACCGCCAGCTCTGCAGCAGCAGATGGGGTCGGGGCTCTGAGGTCAGCGACAAAGTCGGAAATTGTAAAATCGGTCTCATGTCCGACAGCCGAAATAACCGGAATCTTTGAGGCAAAAACAGCCCTGGCAACTGTTTCTGAATTAAATGCAGCAAGATCTTCTATAGATCCGCCTCCTCTGGCCAGGATGGCTAAATCGGCACTGTCCTTTGTATCCGCTCTGAGATTTAACAATTCAAAGGCTGATGCAATTTCCCTTTCAGCTCCATCTCCTTGAACCTTAACCGGTATGATCTCAATATGAAGGTTTGGAAAACGCCTGTAAATTGTTTTCAGGATATCATGGATGACCGAGCCGGTGGGAGAGGTTATAATGCTGATTTTTTTAGGTAAAAAGGGTAGGGGTCTCTTGTGTTTTTCATCAAAAAGCCCTTGTTCGGAAAGTTTCGCTTTGAGCTGTTCAAAAGAGATTTGCAGCGCGCCTATGCCTATTGGTTCCAGGTGCTCAAAGATTATCTGATAGTTCCCACGAGATTCGTAAACACTTATCCTGCCAAGTCCAACTACGCTTAACCCATCTTTGACATTAAATTTCAAATTCCGATTCTGACCGTGAAACATTACCGCACTTATCTGAGCATTTTCATCTTTTAATGTAAAATAAAAATGCTTGGAAACCGGCATGCGGAAATTCGAAATTTCTCCTGAAATCCATACAAAGGGGAATCTTTCTTCAAGTAAAGATTTAATAGAAAAGGTCAGTTCGGATACAGTATATATCCGTTGTTGTATTTTTCCGTTATTAGAATTCACTATATACACTTCGTTGATCGTTGCTGGTTACTCGTTACTCGTTGCTGGTTACTAAAAACGAGTAACGAGTGTAACCGTTCACGGTTCAGAAGTTCAGGGTTATTTTTCCTGGAGCGCAGGGCTAACTGCTATGCGCCAATATTTTTAAATCGAAGATTGTTAGCTATTAGCCTTTAGCTAAGAACTTGGCTAATAGCTTTATCTTGAACCTTTGAACCTTGAACCTCTGAACGGTTACAAAATATATCTATCACAGCCTGAGGAATCATTCAATAACTATAAACTCAGCGGCAATTCTAATCTTAACACTTAACACGGTTCGCAAAACGTCATTGAGAGCAAAGCGAAGCAATCTCGTATAAGATAAGTGATTATATTTATAAGATTGCTTCGTCATCTAAAAACCGGATTTTTTGTTCAGGCATTAGTTTAGCTATTTGTTCGTGCGCGACATTAATTTATATAATGTCCGATAAGGGATATTATGTAAACTTATGCATAGAATCATACCAGCTCTTAGTCAGAAGCCGTTCTAATCCACAAAACCCTCTTCCCTTTCGAGCTCTCTATGCTTGTTTACAAAATCGCGCACCACAGGCATTATATAAATATTTTCAAGCGGCATTTTATTTAAAAGCCCTGCTAAAATTATATTTTTTTTAAAAACCGGCAGGTGTTTATCAATTATAAAAAAATCTTTGCCTTTAACCTTACAGAATCCGCTTTGAATATATATGCCTGTTTTACGAAAATTTTTCTCTGATACTTTAACGTTCAGTTTTTCAGCAATCTCTATCAGGCTTTGATATAATTGTTCGGGGTTCATCATTTTTTAATGCACGCTTTTTTTATTCCCGCCCCGCATCAAGTACGGGATAAACTTCAGCGAGAATTCAGTAATTACAGGCTTGAAATAGTTTAAAATTGTATTATAATATGGTATAGCATTTATGAAACGTATTAGATTAAAGCAATTATTTGTCTTATCAAGCAGTTAACATCTAATGCTTAACACATGTCATTATAATAGTTAAGGAGGTAATAATGCAACTTGCATCAACAGATAGAACACAAACTCAGGTCATAGTTAATGAGTTTATTCGCAGCGTATATAACTGGATGGCGATTGGGCTTGGCCTTACAGGTTTTATCGCGTTTTATGTTTCACAAAGCCCGGATATTATAAAGCTTATTTATGGAAATCAGATTTTGTTTTTTGGACTGATAATCGGTGAACTAGCCCTTGTTTTTTATTTAAGCGCAAGAGTTCAAAAAATTCAGGCATCAACCGCGACCTCGCTGTTTATACTTTATGCGGCATTAAACGGAGTCACCCTGTCCTTTATATTCATTATTTATACCAGTTCATCCATCGCATCGACATTTTTTATCTGCGCTGCAACCTTTGTTACATGCAGTATATACGGTATGGTTACAAAACGTGATCTTACCTCGCTTGGCGGTTTCTTAACCATGGGGCTTATCGGAATTATCATAGCATCTGTCGTTAATATGTTCATCCGCAGCTCAGGGATGAGTCTGATCATCAGCTATATAGGTGTTCTTGTTTTTGTCGGTTTAACCGCATATGACACACAAAAACTAAAACGCATGGCCCTTACACAACCCGCCGGTCTTGAGGCAGGAGTTGTCAGAAAAGGGGCGATTATGGGCGCCCTTACATTATATCTGGACTTTATCAACCTGTTTCTTATGCTGCTTAGAATATTAGGAGACAGAAGATAGCTTTACAAGTTACAAGTGTAACAGTTCACGGTTGTCGGTTCACAGTTAACTGTTTATAGTTTTCTTTAATCTCTACTGGTGAAATTCCTCGAAGCTTGCTTCGATAAATCTTCGATAAAATGGGGTATCCTTGTCAGACTCTGGCTAATATGTTTTGATCAACCGTGAACCGATAACTGTAAACCGTAAACAGTTATGCTCATTTTAATTCTTAAATTAAGAAAAACACGTTAACTTTAGCTCACTTCAAACTCCCAGCTCTTTTTGTACTATATCGGCTATCTGCTTACAGTACATGCTGGTTTCGTCCATGCTCGGACCCTCAACCATTATTCTGCAAAAGGGCTGGGTGCCTGAATATCGAACAAGCACCCTGCCCTTTTCACTTAAATTTTCTTCAACCGATTTTATCGCCTCTTTGATGACAGGTATTGATCGGATATCAGGTTTGCTCTTCACTTCGACGCTAACAAGAACCTGTGGAAATACGGTCATGCTTTTGCCGAGTTCTGAAACAGGTTTTGATCCCATTTTAACGGCTTCGATCAGCTTTATGGCCGCAATAAGCCCATCACCTGTTGTGTGATGATTCAAAAAGATCATGTGCCCTGATTCTTCGCCGCCTAAAACAGCTTTGGCTGAAATCATCTTTTCCGCAACATAACGGTCTCCCACATCTGCCGCGATATGCTCTACGCCTATATCTTTTAAAGCAAGCTTAAGCCCGATATTGCTCATAACAGTACTTACAACCAGATTGTTTTTAAGCTCCCCTTTTTGCTTCATGGCCGTTGCAC
Source organism: Candidatus Desulfaltia sp. (assembly GCA_030656555.1). GTDB lineage: Bacteria > Desulfobacterota > Desulfobacteria > Desulfobacterales > ETH-SRB1 > Desulfaltia. The sequence goes on from JAUSPN010000089.1 coordinate 20,922, forward strand.
AGATGAAAATCGTCTGGTCACCGGTTAAAACATTTCCTTTTTCATCAACCACAATAAGCCTGTCACCGTCGCCGTCAAAGGCAAGCCCGATATCAGCCCCTTTTTCAACAACCTTTTTACTTAGGATTTCAGGATGCTGGGATCCGCAGTTATCATTTATATTTTTTCCATCAGGATTTATGAAGATGGATTCTATATTTGCGCCAAGACCTGCAAATAGTTTGGGCGCAACACTATATGTAGCACCATTTGAACAATCAACGACGATCTTAATTCCTTTGAATGGGTTGTCCTGAGCAATTGCGGTTTTAAGAAAAGCACAGTAACTTTCTTCAGCATCATCAATTTTATAAACATTTCCTGTATCACGTATCTGTTTTGACACTGAAATTGTTTCGTCGCCAAGAACAAGCTTTTCGATTCTTTCCTGTTCTTTATCTGAAAGCTTAAAACCGTCTCCTTTAAATATCTTTATTCCATTATCATAAAAGGGATTATGGGATGCAGATATCACAATTCCGGCAACAGCATTAGTTGAGGTGGCTAAAAAGGCTATGCCTGGGGTCGGGAGAACGCCTGCAAGGTATGCGTCCACACCCATTGAACAGATTCCGGAAACTAACGCATATTCCAACATATACCCGGATATCCTGGTATCTTTTCCGATGATTATACCGGATACACCCCTTTCTTTCTTAAAAAATGACGCAATTGCCCTGCCAACGGCTACAGCTGTTTCAGGTATTATCGGATATTCATTTGCCACACCCCTTATACCATCGGTGCCGAATAGTTTGCCCATTTACTGTTACCTATTATCTTTTGAAAGTATCCACCGCCCGCTTTGCTCAAGACGCAGAGATCGCAAAGGTTAAGTTATTTTTGTTTTCCGGTGAGAGGTCAGAAAACAAAAGTCCACAGGCCAATAGACATTTATATTAGAATTATACAATTTTAACCATAGGACCATTCAAAACATGTGCGGCATCAGAGTTTTATCCTTTCTGTCCTCTCAACAGAAAGGATAAATATTTATTTTCTCTGCGCTCTCTGCGCTCTCTGCGGCTCTGCGGTGCACTAATATATGACAGGAATATTGGTCACATGAAAGATGGAATAATTTCAAGCATTTTCATGGTAATGTCATCGATAATGCCCTGAAGCCACATGGTTCCGGTTTTTGAGTCTTTGCTCTCAAGCCCTTTTATAACGGTAATATAATCCTTGCCTGTTTTTTTTATGCCTGCATCTATTTTTTCAAGAAAAACATCTCTTAAGGCTTGATCACCTGAACTGTCGCGAAGCTCTCCAAAAGATTCTTCCAGCGTAGTCCGCATACTATAAAGCTCATGCTTTTGCATCGCAACAATTGAAGACGGATTGTCATCTGCAGTATCCGGCATTTTATCACATAAATCTTTAAACCTTTTTATTCGTTCATCAATTCCCATGTTAAGTTTTTCTTTTAGACCGATAAAAAGGGGCTTTGGAAAATCATCTGAAATAAACTGCGAGCGAACATAAATATACCACTGCATAAGAGCTGTAAGATTTGCCATATATATAATGTTGTTTGTAACTATTCTTTTAATGCCTTTATATGCGCCCGGAGTAAATACAACATTTCCACCCTTTCCCGGTTTATTGAAAATGAGACGTTGCGGCCTCAGTTCATCTTTTCTGCATATTGTGCCGGCAGCCACTACAGTGCCGAACGCAAGGCGACACGGGCCTACAAGACCCCCCTGCCCTCCAAGAAATATAGGATTCTGGTTCATCATTACGCCGCTTGGCACATCGCCGACAAGGGATGGGGTAGCCTTATCCTGATCAGGAGTATAATTAAAATGAATGTATGAGCTGCCGACCTCGCTGTGATTTTTCCGGCTTGTTCCTCCTGCCATTAGACAATCACAAAAATCGATTTGGCTGCCCAGGGTTACGAACGGGAATAAAATAGTCTGTTTTAAGCCAACTGTGTGAGCTATGCTTGATTCTTCCTCAAGTATGGTTCCTCCTCGTATATGAGAACCAGAACCAACGGACACTTTGCCTAAAAATACAGCATCCTTGAAAAACCCTGAGTTAAGGTTAACCTGCGGCCCGATCTGACAGTTTTCAACAGTAACCGGCCCCTCATATCCTAACCTGGCTCCATGAACTATGAGGGTTGAGCTGCCAAAAATTTTACAACCTGAATAAATTATAGTTTTGTTTCCTGAAATCCTGTCAATATTTACATCGTCACCGATTTCAACACTATCAGGATTTGGAATTTTTACACCCTTTTTTATCAGCTTCTCAATTTTCAAAACACTCGAGTTTTTCATATTAATCCTTCCACAGCAGAATATATTGCGGAATATGTGGGAAACAAAAAACAGGGGGAACATGCGGGCATATAAAACATCTGAATATCATGCAACGCTCAATTCTCCAGAATAAAGTGATGTAAAACACACGGTACGTCTAAGCGGACCAATCTATGCATACAAAATTTCTATCAATAATATATCTACATGTCAAGTTAGTTACTTGTTTATGGATATCCCGCATACCACTTGATTTTAAAAAGACTTGTTTGACCAATCTATAATTCTTTAGTAAAATTCTTAAAGACAGGAGATAAATCAGTTGAAATCCTTATACTTAATAAAACCTTATTTTGCAAGAAACCGCGATATTATTCTCTTAGGCCTTTTTTGTTTGATCGTTGTTGACGTGTTGCAACTGTTTATTCCCCGCATAATTAAATGGGCTGTGGATGATCTTACGCTTTTTCAAATAAACTTGAAACAACTGCTGTCTTATGCGCTGTACATAGTTGGAATTTCGGTAATTATAGGATTTTTCAGATATGGATGGCGACGCTGTCTCATCGGCATGTCAAGAAGTGTTGAACAGGGTTTGAGAAACAGTCTGCTCGACCATATTCAAACCCTTTCTGCTTCATATTTCGATAAAGTAAAAACAGGGGATCTAATGGCCCATGCTACAAATGATATCCAGCATATAAGAATGGCTATGGGCATGGGTATGGTTGCACTGACAGACGCAATAGTTCTGGGCTCTGCATCCATCTGTTTCATGTTATACATTAATAAGCTTTTAACATTATATGTTTTAATTCCAATGCCTGTGATTGTACTGGGAACCCGTTTTCTCAGCAAAAAAATGCATCGTCTGTATCAGGAGGTGCAGGGATCGTTTGCAGATCTTACAGAAGCTGTAAGGGAAAGGTTTGCGGGCATACGCATAATCAAGGCATATAACCTGGAAGAGCAGGAAGCATCCAGGATAAATACAATATCAAAAAATTATATTAATAAAAATCTCCGGCTTGTAAAAAATACCGGGTCTTTTTTCCCCATGCTGCTTTTCTTTTCCAACATAAGTCTTGCAATAGTTCTTTTTCTTGGAGGCAGACAAACCATCACCCTTGATATAACGCCCGGAGATTTTGTTGCTTTTATCAGCTATCTCGGGCTTCTGACATGGCCTATGATGGCTATGGGATGGGTTATAAATCTTATCCAGAGAGGAAGAGCATCCTTGGACAGAATCAACAAGATTTTAAGCACGAGGCCGGAGATTGATGACACAACTGATGCTAAATCCATTAAACAGATTAAAAATAACATAGTTTTTGAAAATGTCTCGTTTTCTTATGCAAAAAACACTCCTTTGATTCTAAGCAACATAAACATAAAACTGAAACACGGCGCTATCCTGGGTATAATAGGTCCTCAGGGCAGCGGTAAAACAACATTATTAAACCTTATTCCAAGGCTCTTTGACGTATCATCGGGCAGGATTTTAATCGACGGAATAAATATATCCCGGATACTGCTTCGCGATCTCAGATCACTTGTTTCTTTTATGCCGCAAGAGCCCTTTTTGTTTGCAGGTTCAATTAAACAGAACATAATGCTTGGAACTGCTGAAACAAATGATTCTCAACTAATATCAGCAGCAGAAAAGGCTGCCCTGTATGATACTGTCAGGCTTTTCCCCAAAGGCTTTGATACAATTGTCGGCGAAAAAGGAATTATTCTGTCAGGCGGACAAAAGCAGCGTATTGCCCTTGCGCGAACCCTTATGCATGACAGACCCATTATGATATTAGACGATCCTGTAAGCCAGGTAGATATGGAAACCGGAAACCTTATTATAAAAACCGTCAAATCAATGGCCGGCAAAAGAACAATCATAATTGTTTCTCACAGGCTTTCTGCGGTGCGTTTTGCTGATTTAATTATATCCCTGGACAAAGGCAGAATCGTAGAATCAGGCACCCATGAGCATTTGATGGAAAATAACCGATACTATGCAAAAACGTTTCGTTTGCAGGAAATTGAAGAGGAATTTAATGCGAACTAATTTTGGATATTTTGAAGAAAAACAGCTCGGCAAACCATATGACATGAAGATGCTGAAAAGGCTGTATCCTTTTACAAAGCCGTACAAACTTCTTGTTTCAGGTTCAATCATGCTTGTAGTTTTAATCGCGTTTCTTGATCTTTCTCTTCCTTATCTCACCAAAATAGCCATAGATCGGTATATAGTGCCTCAATCAGCATCAGACAAGGCTGATGTTTCTGGATCAGAAATCAGGCATTTAAAGGTCAATGCCCTTGAACCAGAAACAAGAGAAATTATCAGCAGGTATCCGGATATTTTTCAAATCAGCGGCCAGGAAGCCGTAATAGAGTTAAAGAATCTGTCGCAACTGAGTAAAAATGACCTTACAGAACTCCGCAAAAAAGATTTTAACGGTTTAAATATTATTACCGCTGTCTTTATCTGTATAATTATTTTTAGCTTTGTCTTTAATTTTTTGCAGGTCATGCTCATGGAATATACCGGCCAGATGATAATGCATGATTTAAGAATGCGACTGTTTAACCACATTCAGAGGCTGTCAGTCTCATTTTTTACCAAAAATCCTGTTGGTCGTCTTGTTACAAGGACAACTAATGATATTCAGAACATGCATGATCTTTTCACCTCTGTTATCTCTTTTGTTTTCAAGGATATGTTTCTGCTCACAGGTATTACACTTGCCTTGCTTTGGATAAACTGGAAGCTGGCTCTTGTTTCATTTTCCGTACTCCCCTTTGTTGTTTTTGCTTCCATGTATTTTTCCACAAGCTCAAGGACTGCTTTCAGAACCTTAAGAATCAAGATTGCGGAAATAAATACCAGATTTGCGGAAACCATAGAGGGAATAAAAATCCTGCAGATTTTTCTGCATGAAAGAGAAAATTACCTGTCTTTTAAAAAATTGAATCATGAGCATTACATAGCCGGCATGCAACAGATTCATGTGTTTGCTGTTTTCATGCCGGTTATAGAACTTTTAGGTTCAATAGCTCTTGCAGCTGTTATTTACTATGGAGGCGGCAGCATGATTGAAGGGAAAATAAGCCTTGGATCGCTTGTTGCATTTATATCATATTTAAAGATGTTTTTCAGGCCGATAAGGGACATTGCTGAAAAATACAATATATTGCAGAATGCCATGGCATCGGCTGAAAGAATATTTCTAATCCTGGACAACCAGGAAAAAATTCCACAACCTGTTACTGATTCCGGGTATAAAACCCCTGATCTAAAAAAAATACAAAATATAGTAATGGAGAATGTATCATTTGGTTATACTGAAGATGAACCTGTGCTGAAGGATATCTCTCTTGAAATCAACGCGGGTGAAACAATAGCCATTGTAGGACGAACAGGCTCAGGCAAGACAAGTTTGATAAACCTGCTTCTCAGGTTTTATGATCCAACGTCTGGAAAAATAACAATAAATGGAATCAACATAAAAGATTTCGAGCTGTCTTCTTTGCGATCAAAAACAGCCATGATCATGCAGGACCCATTTCTGTTTTCAGGAACAATACTGGATAATATTGTTCAGGGACAAAACAACATTTCCAGACAAAACATGGATTTTATTTTAGAAGCATCAAACTGTAAAAGTTTTATAGAAAGATTGCCTGATGGTCTTAATACACTGCTTTACGAAGGGGGGACATCTCTGTCAAGCGGTGAACGTCAGTTAATATCAATGGCAAGGGCTTTTGCGCGCAATCCTGACCTTATAATACTTGACGAGGCAACTTCATATGTTGATTCTGAAACAGAAGAAAAGGTCAGGCAGGCGCTTTACAGCCTGATTAAAAAAAGGACATCTATTATTGTAGCTCATCGCCTGTCAACCGTTCGACATGCAGACAGAATAATAGTTATAAATAAAGGAAAGATAATCGAAACAGGAACACACGACAAATTAATGAAGGAAAAGGGTTTTTATTTCAGGCTGAATCAGTTGCAGTTATCTTAAAGTATCACTGCCCGGTATCTTCACCTGTTACGAGAAATTACTAAAAAGTTACAAAAATATATTTGGGGAATGAACTCGCCATTGCGGTTCAACACATGGATATTTTACAAAAAAAAGGATTTAATTTTGGTTTTGATCCCAGGGCCTGCAAAAACTGCTTCGGCAGATGCTGTATCGGTACATCCGGCAATATCTGGGTTAATAAAGAGGAGATTAAAAAAATTGCCGGTTTTCTGGATTTATCTGCTGAAGTCTTCATCAAATACTATTTAATAAAAGTTCACTATAAATACTCTCTTAAAGAGCTTAAAATAAGCGGCAGTTTTCAATGTGTCTTTTTCGATGACAAAAACAAGAATTGTTCAATATATAAATTAAGACCCACGCAGTGCAGAACATTTCCTTTCTGGGAATATTTCAAAAATAATACAAAAGAAGCAGTTAAAGAATGCCCCGGCATTAAAATACAGAGTGAAGAACGTGCAGAAATCATATCTACGCCCGACTCTTAGCATATTCCGCCCCTGCTCGGCGTTCCCCGACTGCATGCTTAAAAAACTTGACATAAACAATTAACATAAGCATATTTTAATTTAAATTTTAACATGCAGGCTGTTGCAAAATGTTCAATTATGTTAAGAAACTTTTTACAACAGCCTCTAAAGGAAACCACATGCTTTTAAAACTTTTTATAGCCTTCACCCTGATACCGGTTGCCGAGATATACCTGCTGATAAAGGTAGGATATTCCATAGGAGCTTTAAACACAGTATTAATAGTAATCATAACTGCTTTTGTGGGTGCAACCCTTGCCCGCATACAGGGCCTTCAAACCATGATCCGTATTAAAACCAGTCTTCAGCAGGGGATAACGCCAACAGAAGATCTGGTTGACGCCTTTATAATATTTTTAGCGGGAATTGTTCTTTTAACCCCCGGATTCATCACCGATGTTGCCGGACTGCTGCTGCTTATTCCTGTAACCAGATACCACTTTAAACGATATTTAAGAGCTAAATTTGACGAGTGGGTCAGGAATCAGACCGTACATATCAGGCGCTTTCCTGAATAACATTTCTTCTGATTTCTCAAATATCCTCGCCATGCGCATTAAATCATCGCGTCTGCTCTCAGAGATGCTTTTGGCCACTTCTTCAAAAAATCTCCTTGCCAATGAAGATGTAAAAAAGGCATACCTTGGTTTTTAATCTCTTTTCGGGTTTAATTCCCCGCAGATTGTTGTTTTGGACTCCATTTATTATAGTCGGTGATGGTCGATGAGGAAAACACTATGAACAATTATCAAAAATGGTTTTTAGCCAGCAGGCCATGGTCTTTTACCATGACAGCTGTTTCAATAAGCGCGGGAAGCATTCTTGGATCTATGGAAGGCGAATTTTCATGGTTTCTTTATGTACTCACTCTCGCCGGCATTGTTTTCATGCATGCTGCGGCGAATCTTTTTAATGACTACTATGACTTTTTAAGCGGAGTTGACACACTGGATGTTTCGACCGCGCAATATCGGCCACATCCACTGGTTGCAGGAATACTCAAGCCAAAGGAAGTGCTGATAGAGGCAAGCTGTTTTTTTATTTTTGCAGGGATTATTGGTATTTTTCTTGCCGCAACAAGGGGCTGGATGATTTTAGCAATAGCTTTGATCGGGGCATTTGCAGCTCTGTTTTATACCGCACCTCCATTTAAATATAAATATAAGGGATTAGGAGAAATATCGGTTTTTTTAATGTGGGGGCCATTAATGGTTGAAGGCGCGTGTTTTGTTCAAAAACAGGCCTTGAGCATGGATGCCTTCTGGATTTCTCTTCCCCTTGGCGCGCTGGTGGCACTGGTGCTTCTGGCTGATAACATTCGAGATACAGTAAACGATAAAGAAAAAGGCATAAAAACACTGCCGATTATAGTAGCAAACCCTCAGAAAAGCATATGGTTATATGTAATACTGGTGATATTTACCTACTTGTCGGTTATATTAATGGCTTTTTTAGGGCCTCTTAACCTCTGGGCGCTGGTGGTTCTCGTTTCACTTCCATTAGCCTTTAGTCTGCTTCGGCAGATGATCAAAAATGTTCCAATAGATGCTGATGCGCAGACAGCAAAATTAAACACAGCGTTTGGTATTCTGCTTCTCATTCCCATTGTAATTGGAAGACTGGTTTGAAGCACTTCGGCAAAAGAAACGCCCAGTTCATTTAAATCCCCTGGCAAATGTTACAGCCGCCCTCCCCTGCTGAAACTTCACATAGTCCTCACAAGTTTAAAAGTTGAGAACGTTATTTTCCTCCAGACGGTTCATCCCCACGCCTGTGGGAAACACTTTCTAAAAAGAGGATTGAAACGCGGTCTTTTACAGGTATTGGTTTAAGTGGTGGCAACATAATTGATGTCATTTGTTATTTAATAGCTTTATTTTTCTGTTGGTTTCGCTCCCGCTGCTTTGTGTGAGCTTCATCCAGCAATCTGATCGACTCTGACCAGGATTCAGCGCAGAAGCGTTTAAACCTGTCCAACTTATTAACATCAGGCAACAATTCACTCCGGGCGGTAACAGTACCTACTGATAGATGATATTCCGCCAGGGCTTCTATGTATTCCTGACGACGCTCTTTTGGAATAATAATAGGGGGATAACCAAACCTGATTACAGGAACATTGGCAATGAGACGGGCCATCCGGCCATTGCCGTCCCAAAAGGGATGAATTCTGACAAAGGAAACATGAAGACACACATAAGCTGACAATGCCGCCTCCTTGCTTGCCGTATTTTCTTTACAGGTATTTTGAAACAAGGCAAGCCAGCCTTGCATAAGTTCCGGTACATCTTTTGGAGAAGCATATTCAAAAATAGTCTGGGTATCGCCGGAGACAATAACCGTAGAGTTTGGTTCTACTTTCCATGCACCAACAGGCTTATAGACATCAATAATCCGTTCTGTCTGCACAGCCTTATGCAGGTCAAAAAGGTCCTTTTCAGTTAAATCGGATTTTCTTCTAATAAACTCATAAACAAGATCAATCGCTCTGGCATGTCCAACGATCTCTTCATGATCCTTCAGCGGCTTACCTGAAATCGTAAGCCCTTCCTCAAGGACAAATGCTGTTTCACCAAGCGTCAGTGTGTTGCCTTCAATCGCCGTAGATGTGTGTGTCCATAGATTACGCAGTTGCGCCAACAAGGCATCACGGATATCATTATCCAAGTTTTGCATAAAATCGAACATAGTTAAATCTCCTTCTGATCCCCGACGTGATATAAAACAATCGCCCGCCCCTGCTTAAACTTCCCATAGTCCTCACAAGTTTAAAAGTTGAGATGTCCCGCAAGTTCTACCTAACTGTAGCAATCGGCATATCACCGGTTTTTAGCAGCAAATGAAAATGATTAGGAATAAGCGCCCAGCCAAAACAACACGTATTAGTTTCCTTAATGATGAAACGCCCCTGGCGCATCTGTTCTCGATTTTCTCGGCATGACAACCGCTTAGTATATTAATGATAATTTGTAAACTGCAAAACTAAAGGGCGTCCCTATTCTACCCCGTCAAGTTTTTTACTTATTTATGGATTGTTCCGCAGATGGCCCCTCTGCTGCTGCGTGCAATTTTAAGCCGAGTGCGCCAATTACTTTAAGGATTGTGTCGAAACCCGGGGTCCGCTCCCCAGAGAGAGCTTTGTAAAGACTTTCACGGGATAGACCGGCATTACGCGCAACTTGTGACATACCCTTGGCGCGGGCGATATCACCCAGTGCTTTCGCAATAAAGGCAGCATCGCCGTTCGCCTCCTCAAGGCAAGCTTCAAGATAAGCAGCCATTTCTTCTGGGGTACGAAGATGTTCAGCGACATCATATCGGGTAGTTACGGTTTTGGCCATGATACACTCCTATAAATTCTGTGCCAGACGTAAGGCGGTTTTGATATCCTTAATCAATCCGCAACTCTGAAACGCCTTCACCCACGGGCTTAACATCTCCCGGATTTCCAGCCGCCAATCGCTCTATCCGGACTAGGATACGAGCACGAGCACGGATGTCATGCAACCCATCAAGCCATTTAGCGAAGATTTCAGTCTTGCGAATTTCAATCATGATCCAATCGTATCCAATTGGCTACATATTGTCAACGAATATTGTATGATGTCATGCATGAGACCACACCCACAACCGCCCGCCCCTGCTTAAACTTCCCATAGTCCTAACAAGTTTAAAAATTGAAAACGTTCCGGTATTCCCTTGTACACGGTCGTTTTCCGAGGGTGACCCTTTTGTTTTCCCGAAATACTAATTTTTATTGACAGACAGCTTCTTTTGTCTTTATCGTACTAATTATTAAAGGAATGCTTTAAATGTAAATCTTGCTGGAGGTATCTATATGAAAGCAATCAAGAAATTTGCAGAAGTGGCATCAGATAAAAGTCTGATCCTTAAATCCCTGCCCTTTCCACCCGGTAGCAGAGTTGAAGTCATCGTTTTCCCAGCCGCTGACGAAGAAGATGTTTTTGACGCTATGGATAGTGTCGTGAAAAAGAAAGGAATCAAACCTTTGACAATGAAGCAAGTGGAAAGAATTGTTCATGATGCAAGAGGAGTCAGGTGAAGGTTCCGGTTGTTATTGACACTAATATTCTCATTTCTGGATACCTTTGGAAGGGTACACCGCGCAAGGTAATCAGGTTTGCCCGATCCAAAAATTACGAACTTCTCTATTGTACTGAGTCGATGACGGAATTAGTGAGAATCCTTTCAGGTAAGTTCCATATGGATGCATGGGAAGTTATCAGGATCGTATCGGATATTAAAGGCATAGGGAGGAATATAGCTGTAGTTTCCCAGGAATCCCCAATATCCGAAGATCCGACGGATAATCTTTTTATTAACATGGCTATCGACGGTGCAGCACGGATAATAATCAGCGGTGATTCTCATCTTTTGAAACTCAAACGATACAAGGAAGTCGAAATAATCAAGGCCGCTGAATTCTTAAATAAATTCGGGGGGAAAGAATAAGACCAACACTGAGCTACGTCCCTCATATTTTACTGGCGCATCTGTTCTCGATTTTCTTGGCATGACACCCGCTTAGCATATTAATGATAATTTGTAAACTGCAAAACTAAAGGGCGTCCCCTAAACACTAAAGGGCGTCCCCTAAACATTATTTGTAAACTGCAAAACTAAAGGGCGTCCCCTAAACCGATTTTCTTGGCATGACACCCGCTTAGCATATTAATGATGATTTGTAAACTGCAAAACTAAAGGGCGTCCCCTAAACCACTGCCAGTCATAGTTTACCTTGCCTATAATTACACTGTGCCCGGCAAATGGGTATTTGTCCAGCTCTTTAACATCTTTTACAATTCCAGCACGAACCGGATTCAGGTGGATGTATCGTACCAGCTCCGACAGGTAGGTGTCTTCCTGGCACAAAATTGACTTATATCGATTTTGGAAAAGATGCCCGCTCCTGCTGTGACGTCTATTATGCGAAACCGCATATCCTGTCAACAGCCGTCGCATCACTGTAGCAATCGGCATATCACCGGTTTTTAGCAGCAAATGAAAATGATTAGGGATAAGCGCCCAGCCAAAACAACACGTATTAGTTTCCTTAATGATTCCACCAAGCCGATTTAAAAAATTGTTCCGGTCAGTATTGTCCTTAAAGATATCAGAACGCTCAATCCCACGTGCTATGATATGATGAAACGCCCCAGGCGCATCTGTTCTCGATTTTCTTGGCATGACACCCGCTTAGCATATTAATGATGATTTGTAAACTGCAAAACTAAAGGGCGTCCCCTAAACCCAAATCTATAGAAACACCCCCACGTGCGTGGGGAAGACAAAACCGACCTCTCAGATCGTTTTTAGGGGTAGGAAACACCCCCACGTGCGTGGGGAAGACCATGACTTTTGAAAGCGTATCCAGCAACAAGCAGAAACACCCCCACGTGCGTGGGGAAGACGCCCTCCTTGTGGTGCGGAGGACTGCATTGATAGAAACACCCCCACGTGCGTGGGGAAGACGCATTTATATCGCCATGAAGATGCTCCGCAATAGAAACACCCCCACGTGCGTGGGGAAGACTAACTCAGGCAAGGGAAAAAAAGAAATGAAGCGGAAACACCCCCACGTGCGTGGGGAAGACTCTTTTCGCCGTAAAGATTCTGACTCAACCAAGAAACACCCCCACGTGCGTGGGGAAGACACCAGCAATAAAGGCAGGCACGGCTTCGGATTAGAAACACCCCCACGTGCGTGGGGAAGACCTGCCTCCCTTTTTTAACCGGCGTTATTACCGGGAAACACCCCCACGTGCGTGGGGAAGACATTGCATCATCGTCTGTTACCCCATATTCGTCGGAAACACCCCCACGTGCGTGGGGAAGACTTTGCTCTAATTCTATATTTTGAGGTGGTATGGAAACACCCCCACGTGCGTGGGGAAGACTCACAGACAAAATGAAACTGCCAAGGGTGCCGAGAAACACCCCCACGTGCGTGGGGAAGACTCAGCATGGAAAGCCATAGTTTCATAATAACGAGAAACACCCCCACGTGCGTGGGGAAGACTGTCTGTATAGATCGATGTAAACGCCCCGAATAGAAACACCCCCACGTGCGTGGGGAAGACCAATCATGGCGACCGGATGGAACTGCCGCACAAGAAACACCCCCACGTGCGTGGGGAAGACCACCTACATTCCTATTTTAATTGCGCCCCAACAGAAACACCCCCACGTGCGTGGGGAAGACTCAATATATCTGCCGGGCAGAGCCGGTGGAATAGAAACACCCCCACGTGCGTGGGGAAGACAGTCGGGTCTTATCCCTTGAGGTGCCTGGTAAAGAAACACCCCCACGTGCGTGGGGAAGACCCCTTTCCAGCGACCGGCATAACCCATCGCTACGAAACACCCCCACGTGCGTGGGGAAGACCCTTACCATACGAACTTGCTATTTCATGCCTAAGAAACACCCCCACGTGCGTGGGGAAGACTGCCTTGCCTCTTCTTTCGCTACAGCCCAACAGGAAACACCCCCACGTGCGTGGGGAAGACCCTCAATTTGATCCGCTTTGCTAAGGCATATCAGAAACACCCCCACGTGCGTGGGGAAGACTGCCGCCATGGCCGGCCGTAGAATAACTGATGAGAAACACCCCCACGTGCGTGGGGAAGACTCCGATGTGCGAAAGTGATGAAAACTGTATAAAGAAACACCCCCACGTGCGTGGGGAAGACCTACAAAGCAATCCTCATGCCATCTTTGTGCCAGAAACACCCCCACGTGCGTGGGGAAGACCACAACCGGCAACCAAACCAACCCCAGATCAAAGAAACACCCCCACGTGCGTGGGGAAGACTTTGCCTTGGTTGTAAAGTACGCTGTAGCTCGAGAAACACCCCCACGTGCGTGGGGAAGACTGGTATAACCTGACAGGTGCACAAATCTATATGGAAACACCCCCACGTGCGTGGGGAAGACTAAACCGATTTAAACCAGTTACGGGCAACCGCAGAAACACCCCCACGTGCGTGGGGAAGACCTGGTTTTATTAAGAATAAAAAATGTTGACAAGGAAACACCCCCACGTGCGTGGGGAAGACTATGGAGTTTAGAAGTTTTAGAAGCCGGAACGAGAAACACCCCCACGTGCGTGGGGAAGACTGAAAATCACCCAAAAGTGGGGAAAATAACCGGGAAACACCCCCACGTGCGTGGGGAAGACGATATCTCTATACGCTTCTGCACAACGATGAAAGAAACACCCCCACGTGCGTGGGGAAGACTTACTCCTTTGTTTGTTTCAGTAGTTGTTGATAGAAACACCCCCACGTGCGTGGGGAAGACAGCTGCGGAAAACAATAAGAAACGCAACCATCAGAAACACCCCCACGTGCGTGGGGAAGACCTGATTGATATGCTCTACTACGGTGCCCTGATGGAAACACCCCCACGTGCGTGGGGAAGACCGTCTTTCTTCACTGTAATCTCGTCAAGTTTCAGAAACACCCCCACGTGCGTGGGGAAGACTCGTGCACTGTATATAGATACTATTCTATTATAGAAACACCCCCACGTGCGTGGGGAAGACAAAGCGTGCCAAAAAGACGAAATACGGCCAAAAGAAACACCCCCACGTGCGTGGGGAAGACACCAAGATATGGTAACTTATAGAATTTAAATCACTATGTTGTGGTGTTGTTTGGGTAACAATGTCGCTCCTTGCTTCTCCAGTATTAGCTGTAACCCTGAAATAGAAATCAATTCTCGACGAGGATCCCCAATGCCTCTGATTTTATAACCTGGGACACGGTTGATTCGCTGAAAAATGACGACCCCTGCATCCGATGAGCAATATTTGTGCAAATAGTTTACGACACCATCAGCAACAGAGTCTTTTACACTCGAGATAAAAACATTTGGCTTCGGCTCTATAAACCACAGTTTCATTCTACCCCTTACTGCAGGGGGCAAATCATTCGCCAGCACGACTAGCACGTTTACCTCCATTTAAAGCATAATTAATATCAACAGGAATTTTTGCCAATAAATCTATATCAATAACCCGTTTGCGAAACTCACTTGCTACCATTGCTTTATCATATTTGCCTGCCATTTCGAGAGTTGCCAAAAACGCGAGATCTATGCACAAATGTTCTTTATACAGATCGGCCATGTCATACACAAAGGGCAAGGGACTCCCCGAATGAATAAACCCAATATGTGGTGAGTAGCCTAAAGCATAAATGCTTGATAGAAGAATGCCATAAAGCGCCGCATTTGCTGAAGTAAGAATTTTATTTGTCATGTCTGACATCGCAAATTTCCCGGGTTGGTATGATCTGCCCTGCCAACCGACACCATACTTTTTTGCCAATTTCTCATATAGCTGGCGGACACGATGGCCTTCCATACCCATCATCTCCTTGAGTATTTTCCCCTCAAGGTCTGCGGCTGGGAAACGCATAGCAAACATGCGTCGAGCGACTTCAACTGATTTTATTTTATCGCAGGACAATTCCATCTGCCGCCGAAAATTTCGCGTGCTGGCAGTCGGCGTATGCCCAACCGCATAGAAAATCAGACTGTCCTCCCCCACCCAGCACACCCCGCAATTGGCAGAAGCCAAAACTTTGACTGATTCATGTGTCAAGGTTGTGCCTGGCCCTAAGAGCAGAGTGCCGATAGTTGCGATAGGAAGGCGTACCACATTATTCTCGCAGTCAATCCACTTCACACTGCTGTCGTCCACCTCAAGACGCCCCCTTTCCAAATACAGAAACGGGTATTTGTCCTTAACTTGCGGCAGAGTATCCCGCGTGACTTTTACCAATAGACGATTCATGCGGGCACCACTGTAACGCGACGATCACGATATTTTTTGATCTCGCCAAATTGGATAGGTACATCATTCAGCGTCATCACATTGCCTTCATACTCACCGTCCAAGACACGAAAATCTTCAAGCAAGTGTTTGTCCTGCGCAAGCGCTCCCGCCTTTTGCCATGCATCATCTATGCTGTCAAAAGAGCCCTGGAAGATTCTCTCAGTTGGCACGCAACTTTTACGACCAAAGTAGAGATCGTAAACGGGGTTTTGAAGGGCATCGCTAATGGTAACATCCATGTTCGCAGGAACTTCCAATACAGCCGCAAAGCGAGCGTCCTGGAGGTAATACCGGTAGGTCATTTTAGAACCACCGCCTACTGCCGGTTTTCCTTCACTGGTTTTGGGGATTAACAACTTCTGCCAAACATCCTTGTTATTATACCCGCTTCCGACCATATGAAAATCCCGAAGCAATGGCTCCTTGGTTACTTTGTCACGGTTCTGACCATCCTTGCTATGTTTTGAACGCACATAGGACACAATTTCGAGTTTCCCCATGCTCAATTTAGCAAGCAGATCTTTCTGGGAGCCAGATGCCCCCATAGCGCAGAGCACCAGCCCCAAAACCCCCGACTTTGTCGGAAACGGCAGGGTGTCTCGTCGCCCAAATTTGGAATCAGCCCCCCACGCTTGCAGAGGAGCTTCAATCCATAAAAGGATATATTTTTTCTCCATTATGCCACCTTAGCAACTTCAGTTTTAAGGAATGACACAACCTCGTCAATGCCTTTGTCTCCACCATATTCAATCATACCCTGCTCCCCGTACAGAGAACCCCATAACTTTTTCTGCTTATCAAGGTAGGTCGTAAGCGCTGTCATGCTGGGTTCAAGAATACTGCCGTTTTCGGGTCGTATCGCCTTTTCAAAGGGCGCTTGCAGGCGTTGACCCTTGCGCACAGTAATACGTGCAAAATCCCAGGGTGAGGCACCGGACATGGTGGTCTGCCTGGCTGCGGGAATGGCCACAAAAAGCGCTTTGGTAAAAGCTTCAACAGATTCGACCATATTGCTACCAGCCAGATTTGTCCACAACTGCCCCAGGTCCAGACTGACATAACGGTAATAGGTGGCTGAATTAAATTCCAAGCTACCCATATGGGCAGAGCCTTGATCCTCTTTATTGTCATCCAGGGCCGTAAAAAATTCCACTTCATTGCTAACGCGATGGGTGGAAATTGCGTGTGCAAAAGAGGTTGCGGCTTCTATGTTCATCGTGGCCGCTTGTGCTACCATTCTGCCAAAAAGGGCAATGTCTATCCCATCCGTTTCATAATCAAGTCTTGGTTTGCCAATCAGGCCGGCTAATTCTTTGGCCTGCTTTTTGGCATCCTTTTGTACGATTAGCGCATCAGGATCAAAGTCTTTTTCTTTTAAAGCATTGGCAATTTTTGTTACTTCTGTTGGACTGAGAAACAGGAGGGTATCTGTTTTCTCTGTAGAGGTTTCAGTGTCAGAATCTTCTTCAGGTTTTGTTTTTTTCCCTTTATCAGTAACATCTGATTTTTTGATAAAAATACGCTCAATCTTTTGACCGCACTTTTCAGCTTCTTCTTGGGTTGCTCCCAGTTCTTTGCATTTTGCAGCAATCAGTTTAGCGATAAGTTTTGTTCTGGTTCCTTGTGGCAAACCCATTTCGTGAATTGCCAACCGAACCTGTCGTTTCCAGCACTGGCTGCTGACACGGGCGCGGGAAGTGCCGCCCACCATAGCGCTTTTAGGGGCTCCCACATCATCGCGATTGAGGCAGGTAACAGGGAATGACTGAAGGATATGAAACTCTACACGCTGTCCACAAAAAGGGTTGTTTTGCTGAGTCATTTGATTCTCCTTACTTAGAATTTTATAGGTTATTGTGTTTGCAAGGGAATAATTTGTAAAAAGCCAAAGCCGAAACCCTTGGCACGACCGATTCCTTTGCGAAAACTCTGCTGAAACTTGACACGATTTGTTACCTTCAGCTTTCCAATAAAAGAAGCACTGTTATGGGTAACGATACTACCGTTGCCGAGGTCAAAGGTTTGTACCCCGGCATGACGAATCTCAAGGCTTTCCGCCTGAATTTCAAAGCCAAGCGAAGGCGCCTTGCCCAGGAACCATTGGCGCAGGTTCTCACGCCCACGAATAGCGACCGTTTTCCTGGTTTGCTTATCCCGCTTTGTTGGGTTAAGCGTAATTTCAAAGCCATAATTGTCATGATCCAAAAAGCTGTCGGCTATCAGCTTGGATTGAATTTCTCCGTATTGTGGGATTTCAGGTTTGCGATCTGAAAGAATCAATATTTGCCGTGCCTGAAAATCGCCGCCTTTGTCGACAAAGAGAAAGTCTCTGGACTCTCCGGGAAACAGTTCATAGACTACACGGTGAATGGTGTAACCGTCCATGGTCTTGTTGTTGTTGAGTGCCTTGCAGTCCGAGCGGCTCAATCTAAGCACCGATGCTATCATCTTTGTCCTCCCTCCTTCCATAGAAGTCTATTGCCCACCGCTCCTTGACCCTGGGACCAAAATCAAAATACAGCAGATCATCGAGCAGTCGCCCAAAGTTCACACGAACCCCTCTTGATTCCGCCAAACGCAACAAAGGTCGCACCCATTGGCAGGCATCCGAGCTGGTATCGCATGCCAGTAGGCGGCGTAGTTTACGTTTAGCGGAATCATTCTGATTCCCGTCCTTGTAGCTTCTGGCAATTGCAGAACCGATACTGGACGGGGTATCTATGCTCTGCTTGGCATGGGCAAGCCCTGCTGCCACTGTTGCAAAGC
Source organism: Candidatus Desulfaltia sp. (assembly GCA_030656555.1). Classification (GTDB taxonomy): domain Bacteria; phylum Desulfobacterota; class Desulfobacteria; order Desulfobacterales; family ETH-SRB1; genus Desulfaltia. Next base: position 39,449 of record JAUSPN010000089.1, read on the forward strand.
ACGTGCGTTCATAAGTGTTGTCCAAGTCACACCATGAGGCCAGATACTCCCAGCTCTGATACTCGGTAGCGGGATTATCCGCCCTTCGAAGTGCCGCGCCGAAGGCAGTATCTTGCACCAACCTCTTGAGGACGAACGCCACAAAAGCGGTTCCTCGACTGGGTTTTTTTGAAACCTTTGCAGTTTCCATAATTCTCCTTTTTTAAGAATTGTTGGATGGTTGAAGAGCGTTTTTTGTATTGAAATATTTCCCCAATTGTGGTCGAGTAGCGGCCCAGGCATCCAGTTGCCGTGCGGTATCTTTAGGGCAATAGGTGTCGTAGGCTTTGAGGGCAACTTGAGCGAACACGGGGCGCAACGATTCAGCGGTGTCTGTACCGCAGGCATTGATGAGTGTTTGGAAGTGGTGTTCAGCGAGTTGCCAGAACAAATTCGACGCCTGTTTTGCTTGGTCTTTACCCGCAACTTTTTGCTTTTTGTAAAAAGCCTTGGTGCGGGCGTAAACACTGTCCGCGAGGTCTTCGATAATTATCATCTCGGCCTTCAACTGCAAAAACCAGCGCTCACCCAGGTCGGAGGATTCTAATAAGAACTCAGATTCTACAAAGTCGTCATCTCCCTTTGCCGATTGGTCGCCAGCATTTGCCCGCACTTTAAGTCCGCCAGACCATAAACCGAGCTTTTCAGCATCACTAAGTCTCGCTCTGCTAAGTCCGATTCTAATTTGCTGGCAATCGAAACCTCGTGTTGAAGTACTTGACATAAACGACAGCATGGACGTCAAAGACCTCCATGGTCTTTTGTTTGGATCGACCCATAGAATTTTCGCTCCACTGGCTTCTTCTAAAACAGACATGCTTGGCTCTCTCCACCCATTTTTATGACTTGGATATTGTAGCCCTTCCAAGTAGTAGATGCCTATGCCTTCAAACAACACAAACCTGCACATGCCGACTAAGCAGCCCATGTAAGAATTTTTCAGCGAGGTGGCCACTTGGCATATCTCACTTTCTGGCATTGACTCCCAAGGTGGTTTTCCTAATCCTGCTGTCCAGTAGGCGTTGCTTCCGATATTCTTATGTGTAAACAGGTTGAGCCAAATTGATTCCCTTAGTCGGTCACACAGCAGAAAACTATGCAGGTATCCCCAGTGATTGCCTATGCTTGGCCCCGCTTTAGCGGAATCTGTTTTGCCGACACAATCTCGGCTAAAGGGAGGCAACCCTTTCTCGACTCTCTTTCCACCCAGCGCAAAATTCATCAAGGATACAAGAAAGACGGCCTTTTCGGCATCAGTCTCAATTGGGCTAACTTGGAGTTGCGTAAGTACGGTATTGTTTTCTGAGGGTAAATCTGGAATATGACCAGATCCGAATGGTTTTGGGTACGAATTTTCGAGCGCCTCTTGTTCTTTCGTACCTTTTTTGGCTGTTTGAAGTTCCTTGTCTTTCCGTTCAGTAACCATTTTTTTAATTGCAGGTATCTGCAAAAATGGCTTCTCCCCATATAGCCAGAAACAATCCTTCTTCTCTTCCAAATAAGCCAACGCCTTTAAGGCCATCCCCATTGCACCCAGCCGTTTCCAGTCCTCATCATCCTCCGGGGTGTAAGCGGCCTGGGCAATTGCGAGCAGCAACTTTGTAAGGGCAATTTTTTGGATAGGGTTGCCGCTCAAAGCTTTGAAGTGCGATTGCGAAAAAATATCCGCGAGACTTGCCAAACCGTGGTTAGCGATGGGTATCCATTTCTCGTCCACCAGGTTAAATCGATTTGAAACCTTTTCTGCCATAGTCATTCTCCTTGAGTCTCACCATAAATCATTAGCGGCATCGCCATTGTTTCTTTTTCGGGCACTGTACCCATATATCGGCGTGTATGTTAACTCATAGCCTTGTAATGCATTCCCGTGGTCTATACCACAAAGGGTCCCATCCTCCCTTACTATCGCCACGCGAAAGGGACTTTCATCTCTATCTCCCAGATAGACAAAATTTTTAAGCCACTGAATCTGATGCGGTGAAGTACTCGGTGCAAGATGCCCAGGCACAAGCACTACATTTTGCTGTAGCTCTGCGGCAAGGCTCCGCCATACTCTACGGTCTTTGCGTTTAACATTTTGTGGCAGTAGTAATTTCTTGCCATTCAACAAAATGAGAGTTGTTCCCGTTTCATCGGAAGATTTTTTTCTGATGAGTAAAACTTCACAGCTTTCCGTCTCACTGTAACGCGTGGTCGCCTTGCTTTCCGGAAGGGTTTTGCCCCCAGTTGAAAGTCCGATTCGTGCCAAGCCTGCAAGCTTTACCCGATTTGCTTCGACATCAGCCTTGCATTTATTAAGAATGCTTGATTCCTCTTGTTCGGCATAGGTGGCTTCCAACATGGGCCGAATATCTTGCGGCAAAGAAACTTGTTGTTTTTGTTGCCAAACGGCAAGACTGCGATACAGGACGTATGGCAAGTAAACCTTGCCGATCTTGCCCCATACATTTAATTTATTACGGCTATCTTCCAGAGTAGGGGCCAAAATCCACGCTTCGCGTTTTGCCCGTTCAGAGCGCAGTTTGTCAGCTTCCCGATGTCGCCACAGACGACCAATACGTTGAAAGAGCATATCGGTCGGGCAAATGCGTGTAATCAGGAAATCCGCGTCGATGTCAAGCGATTGTTCCAGCACCTGTGTTCCGACAAGTACTCGACCACAATCTCTGCGTTTAGCATGCCCATTTTTGCCAAAGGCGTTAACCCATTTTTCTTCATTATATTTACGGTCAACCCGAAGAAAACGGGAATGAAGCAGCCCGCACTCTATTTTTGCACCACACGCCTGAGCGCGGGCCGCGATTATCTTGAAGCGGTCTTGGGATTCTGTGACGATATTCTCGATCCATAATACCTGCTCGCCGTGTTCAGCGCGAAGTATCACTTCTTCAAGCGCTTCCTTGTCATCATTCTTTACCGAGACAGATACAGTAGCAGAATCTGTCTGAGCCACAGGGAGATAAAAAGGGACGCTACCCGTCGGAGATGCAGATACCAGAGGATAGGGTGTCTCACTGCTTTTTTGCCCGAGCAATTCCGACCGTCTTTCCGCTGTAAGTGTGGCGCTCAAGATTATAACGGTACAGTGGAGATCCCGCAGCGTATGGACCAATTTGTCCATAATGGTGCCTGTGTAGCTGTCATAGCTATGCACTTCGTCAAGTATCACTACTTTGCCAGCCAAGCCAAAGGTGCGCACAAACCCGTGTTTGATATTCATCACACCCATCAAAGCCTGGTCAATAGTTCCTACGGCAAAGGGTGCAAGAAGGCCACGCTTACTGCTGTTGAACCATCCCTTGCCAGGCATGCCCTCTTCGCCAAGTTCGGTATCCCGCAGCCATGCAGTACTATGGAGTAGTAAAGATCTAAATTTACAATCATCGGCGAGTACCTTTGCAAGAAAGTCGTTCATTCGGTCATAAATTTTGTCGGATGTTAGCTGAGTCGGAAGCGCGAAATAAATACCCGTGGCAGTGCCTTGCGACAGGGCTTTGTAGGAGGCATATAATGCTGCCTCCGTCTTGCCCATACCCATGGGGGCTTCAAGGATATAAACGCCCTGTCTATCAGCAGCCTGAATGAGCTTGGTTTGCGCCTCATGTGGTTTAAAGGGGAAGAAAATATCTTCAAAACTTAAATTAGAGCGCACCTTGAAGCCAACGAATCCCGCCCTGTCTACTGCTTCGCTGATTAGGTTTTGCCATGGCGTTGTATCAGGCTGACCATCTGGGAAAACCCCATCAAAGAGTGCACCTGAGCCAATCCAGTCTGCTACACAGGTAAGCCCGGAAAGTGAATTGGCCTGATCTTCATCTCTTACAGCAGGCCAGTCGTAGCCAAAACAATCCTTGAGATTGGCAAGGAGATTCATTCGGCTTTCTTGCCATTCCTGTCCACCATAAATATCATCGTTCGGGCATCCCACGCCATTTGGTGATGCACCATGATGTCGTCCAACAATTTGAGGAATAAATTTTAAAAAGCTGTCCAGTAGGCATGCCTGACTGATGGTAGCATGACCGCCAAGTGTAGTATCCAACTCAGCCTTGCCAATTCCTAATGGTAATCCTGCGGCAGAGTATATTTTTTCTTGAAAATGAGGGCTAACTTTACCGAGATCATGAGCAGCGGCAACAAGCTCGCTTCCTTTTGGGTATAGTGATTCTCGGAGCCATTGTGGTTGTCTGCGTATAAGTTCACGGGCCACATATCCTACGATTTGACAATGAGTAGAAACGGTGATTCCTTTTATAACCTTCCCGTCCGCAAGTTTTACGGTTTTTGCGAGACAGGCATCAAGAGGGAGCATTTTTTGCGCTCTCGAAGAAATTTGTGCCGGTTTAAGCATTAGGAAGTCATACCTTGTTTATATTTAACTCGGGGACGCCCTTTAGTTTTGCAGTTTTTGTCCTACAATATCGATAAATAATATTTTCTAAACCACTCATATCTTTCCCATCTCAAACCATATCATGGCTGCAAGTTTTGCATCATCAAGGGCGCAAGCCGTTTCTAAGCTGGATACTCTTAAGGTTTTCCATGGGCTAAGGGACAATCCTCAGTTTATAAGTTTATATCGTCAAGAATAAAACAGCTAAAGTAAAAAGCCCCATCTTAACTCTTCGACAAACAGGGTTTTGAAGTCAAACTCCCGGAGGAGCCTTCGGATACGTTCAAGATTAAGAGGCATAGTCTACGACCTTTTTAGCAAAATGCTACCTGTAAAGATATGTATCGACCTGACGAATTGAAATTACTGTCGAAGTGTCTCTATTAAGCCGATATTTCTTCTGAGCCAATCATTTACTAACTTTTCAATATCTGTGTCTTTCTGCCCAGCGAGTTTTCGCATAAATTCGGCAATATCC
>JAUSPN010000008.1 GCA_030656555.1 Candidatus Desulfaltia sp.
ATTTCCGGAGAAACAGAAGGCAGATCCGGCATTTTTTCTTCGATTGTGGAAAGTATTTCCACCCTTTTTATGGAATCAATGCCAAGGTCTGCTTCAATATCCATGTCAAGATTGAGCATTTCAACAGGATATTCTGTGAGGCTGCTGACTACTTCGAGCATGTTGGTTTCTATCTGCCGGCTGTTTTGTGAATCAATAGCTTTTGGCTGATCTTGTTTTATTGCAGCACCTGTATCATCTATAGGCGTTACTTTAGGGCTTTCCGGATTGAAAGAGATTTCTTTTTCAGATTCGATATTCCTGTTGTCTGGCTCTGGTTCTGGTTTTACAAGCGGCTCTATTTTAATGCTCCTATAGGGTTCTTTAATACCCCCATAGGGTTCAATGGATGCTTCAGCCATGCGCCTGGTATTTTCCATCATATTTTGCAAAATGCGGCTTGCCTCTGACTGGGTTTCAAGGAATTTTTTGTGAGCTTCAGCAGTTTGTAGTTGAAGGGCCTGCATCGACTTCATCCCTTCCTGGACTGTTTTTAAAGCATCTGCAATCAGGTCGGGTTGTTTATTTATAGTTGTTGCCATATATTTATCCGATTTGTTGTGGTTTTGTGTTGAAACTGTAATTTGTCTTGTTTGGGTTTCCGGATGTATGCCGGTTATAAATTTTATAATAGGTTTTGCTGGTTTTTCCATTTGTTTTGGCTTTGACCTGTAGTTTGCTCCTGTAACAGGTATGCTCATAACCTGTTTTTGCGTTTCTCTGACAGGATCTTCCCATCTTTTTAAATTAACATTATAACCAAGAGAGGCTAAAAGGCTGAGAGTTTTAGCCAGATCCATCACTCCTGATCCTTTTCCGCAAGAGCTGTCCATAGAAACCGCCTGAAAATTTTGGCCACTTAATATTGATTTAACAAGACCTGTAAGCACCGATTTCGGGCCGATTTCCACAAATGTGTGCGCGCCGGCTTTAAATAGATTTTCGATTTCACTTACAAAATTAACCGGGCATAAGATTTGTCCGCCAAGCAGCTTCTTTGCTTTGTCGGAATCGTCAGGATAAGGCATTCCGGTTGTATTTGAAAACACAGGCACTTCTGATGGAACAATATCTGCATTTTGCACTTGCTTTGAAAACGGCTTCTGAGCATCCTTTACCAGGGCGCTGTGAAAAGCGGCTGACACGGAAAGTTTTATTGTTTTAAACCCTTTTTCTCTGCATATTTTGTCGGCCATGGCAATTGACTTAGCAGAACCGGATAGAACTCCCTGGTTTGGGCTGTTTTTGTTGGCAAGGATTACGCCTGTATCTGAGCTGTTAATAAGCTCCTCAAGTTCGTTGATCGGCGCTTTTACCGCCAGCATTGTACCGCTGTCATCTTTATTGCGCCCGGCTGAGGCCATTAAATTGCCGCGGGCGATTGAAAGGTCAAAAAGAGTGTCAATATCCATCCATCCTGCGGCATAAAGGGCGGGCAGCTCCCCATAGCTGTGTCCGCAAGTGGCATCAGGCTTTATTCCGAATCCTTGAAGGATGTTAAGCATTGCCAGGCTTACCGCTCCGATGGCAGGCTGGGCGATGTCCGTGTTTTTTAAAGCATCTTTATCGGTTTGAGCCGGAAAAGGATAGATGTAATCGGATAGATAGCAGGTATTGTTATATTTGCTGTTTGCAAGTTCCATGACTTCAAGGGCTTCCGGAAAGCAGCAAACAAGGTCGCGTCCCATTTGTGTATATTGACTGCCCTGCCCTGGAAATATAAATGCAATTTTACCACGGTTTTCAGGGTTGATATAATCAGGACCTCCATAATAGATATTTCGCAGGTTCCATGCCCCGTTACGATCGTTTGCGCCAAGCGCGTCCAACGCCTCGTCAAAAGGCTGGGATGAGTATTCTGATGAATTAAAAGGCTGTTCAATGACAAACAGAAGCCTGTGCCTATCATTAAACGAAAAATCGGTTCTGGTATCAGCGGCTGTTTTTGAAAACTCTTTATTTGACATTCCTTTGTCAATGGAGCTTTTCAGGCTGCTGACGAGTTTGACAAGCTCTTTTTTGCTTGAAGCGGACAAGGCAACGATTTCAATTGATCCGTCCCAGGATATATTTCTTTTTTTAGACTTGTGTTCTTCGACAAGAATATGAAAATTACTTCCGCCAAATCCAAAAGCACTGACACCCGCACGGCGAGGATGGTCCTTATTTGAGAACCATGGCCTGGTTTTTGTGTTTAAATAAAAAGGGGATTCATCTATTCTTAATTGCGGATCAGGGTTATCAGCTTTCAATGTCGGCAGCAGGGTCTTGTGATAAAGAGACAGCGCGGCCTTAATCAAACCTGCTGCTCCGGCTGCGGCCTTGGTGTGGCCGATCATCGACTTGACAGATCCGAGAGCGCACTTGCCGGAATTAAGAATATTGGATGATATGTTTTCGTTTGATTCACCAAAAACCTTGCATAGCGATTGAAACTCTACAACGTCTCCTACCTTGGTGCCTGTACCGTGAGCTTCGATCAGGCCAACAGTGTCGGGATCTATCCCTGCGTTACAATAAGCCCTGCGAATCGCTTTTGCCTGTCCTTCGGCGCTGGGCGCATATATACTCTGCGATTTGCCGTCGCTTGACGAGCCAACACCCTTTATTACAGCGTAGATTTTGTCATTATCCTCTTTGGCATCTTTGAGCCTTTTAAGAACAACTATTCCGACTCCTTCTCCGAGCACGGTTCCGTCCGCATCCCTTGAAAAAGGCCTGATATCCTCTGTAGGAGACAGGATATGTGTTTGGGAAAAGCACATATGCATAAAGATATCGTTTAAAGTATCCACTCCACCGGTGAGAGCCATGTCTGAACGGCCCGACATAAGCTCCATCACCGCAAGGTGTATCGCGCTCATCGAGCTGGCGCATGCAGCGTCAACCACGCAGTTAGTGCCCCCCAGGTCGAGTCGATTGCATATTCTTCCTGCCACGACATTTCCAAGAAGACCTGGGAAGGAGTTTTCCTGCCACGATACATATGAATCGGATATCCGCTCGATTATCTCCTGGGCTTTTTCAGCAGAGATTCCTGAATCAAGAAGAGCCTTGCGCCATTTTGGATATCCAAGCCTTGCGCCGAGCGGAATAACAAGCTCCTGGGTGCCGGTTATTCCGAGTATTACGCTTGTTTTATCCTTGTTGAATTTTTTGCCTTTCCAGTAGCCCGCGTCATCAAGAGCTGTTTTTGCGGCCATGAGGCCAAGAATCTGTGAGGTGTCCGTTGCTTCAAGGGAAGACGGAGGAATACCGAATTCGGCCGGGTCAAATGAAACAGGGGAAAGAAAACCGCCACGTCTGCAGTAAACATGGTCTGGTTCTTTTGGATTTTTGTTAAAGTAATCTTCAGGATTCCAGTGTGATTTTGGAACTTCGGTTATGCCGTCTTTTCCTTGAAATATTAAACGCCAATATTCTTTTAATCCCGGAGATTTCGGGAAGAAGCATCCAATGCCGATAATGGCGATCGGGATGTTTTGGTTGTTTTTAGTTTCAGTTGGTTTCAATTATTATTCCTTATATTTATAATAATTCATTAAAGATATTTAGAGCTTGACAAAATTAATTTAGTTGTGATATTGATATAACAACTAATCAAGAAGGAATTATGATAAAATATTATACAAACAGAGAATTGTCAAGGGGATTGGAGATAAACCTTGCCAAGTGGAAGAGGTGGTCAAGGGAATTTCTCCCTCCAGACCCTTTAGGGGGGATGCAATCCGGATACGCGAGACAATATAGCCCTGACAGCGTTTTTACAGTCTTTTTAGGCGGTTATCTGGTGGCTTATATGAAATTTACTATTCCGGAGGCAAAGCAAATCCTGAAAGATTTGAATGACTGGCTTGTGAATAATGGATTTTATTTTCTTGATAAGGGGGATTCAAAAACTTCAGATATTATAAATAGTGTGATTTATAGCCATGTTATTTATATTTACGAAAACAGCCTGTCTGGAGAACACATTGATTTCTATTATAAAATCAGGGGTATAATTTCTGAGAGGCCTGTAGATTACAATGGCCGGCAGGTGAGTGAAGAGCTCTATGTGGAAACAACGATTAAACAACCCGACAAGAAGGCTCCTGAACCTGATACAATTAAGGTTAAAATGTTAAATATTACAGGGGTTCGCAATAAATTATCAGAAAGCCTGGGGCTAAACTCCCGATGAATTCGTAAAAAACCGAATTCATCAGGGGGGGGGGCAGGGATTAGGTGTCGGGGAGATAGGATTAGAGGATTAGAGGATTAGAAAGTAAGAGGAATGGTTAGGCTGTGAGTAGTGGCAAAATACATATCGGAAGCTGGAGACAGAAAACAGGAGCAACCCTGAACCCCTGAACCATTAAACAGTGAACCGTCAACCGTTATAGAAGTCTATATATTTCGGAAAGTTCTATAGGAGAGAAGCTGCCTGCATTTGCCGGTAATGTTACCCCATAGCTGCGAAGCAGGTTGGCTCGTGTCGCAACTGAGGCGCCATAAAGAAGATTCATAGCAACAGTGACTGTTTTCCTATTTTCCGATTTTTCGAGGAATGATCCTTTTACCCATTCATTAAATGCGCCTATGGCAGGGCCGCACCAGATCTGGTAATCCATTTTTCGTGAAGGATCTCCTGTTGTAGCCCAGGTCGAACTTTGTCCCAGATAGGATCGAAAAACAAGGGCCATCTTGTGCTTAGGATCCTTTTCAGCCAGTTCGATCTGTTTTGGATCACGTTTGAGGAAAAAGCCTTTTGTCTGTTCCCAGCTTTCTTCAAAACTGGAACGGAAAAGGTCTTGTTCCATAACACGTCTTTGCTTTTCAGGTATGCTTTCATAACTTTCGTGTCTGTTGTAAAGATCGTAAAGCTTCAAGGCGCGAAAAGGAAACAAGGTTCCTCGTTTTAATACCTGAACCTTTACTCCCATTTCAAACATGTCAGCGGCCGGCGCCATGGTTACATCCGCCTGGCCGGCTTCTGAAAGCAGCCGGCGAACAGTTTCCGATGTGCCGGCTTCAATACAGGACTGGTTGATGGAGCCGGTTAGAATATAAGCAGCGCCCATTGCAAATGCCGCAGCCGCTGAATAAGGGGTTGCAATTCCTCCGCCAAGTCCAACGCAAAGAGGAGTTGTATAGCTGTATTTTTCGGTGATTTTATCACGAAGCGCAAGTATGGTAGGCAACAATGTAATAGCCGGCCTGTTGTCTGTATGGCCTCCGGAATCGGCTTCCGCCGTCAGATCTTCGGCCATCGGGATCAAAGTTGCCAGGATTGCCTCCTGTGTTGTAATCATTTTTCTTTCAACAAGCTGGGCCAGAAGTTTTTCCGGCGGAGGTGAAAGGAATTTTTCGGCGACCTCGACCCGTGATACTTTAGCAATTATCCTGTTTGGGCATACGATATTGCCGTTTTGGTCATTATGAATTCCATACACACGAAAGTAAACAAGGGGCAGAGTAAGGTCAAGATATGCAGAGGCGCTGATAAGTCTTATTTCATGCTTTAAATAGAGATTTACAACCGCGGCCTCGAGTTCAGGATCGTTGGGGCTGTGGATAAGATTAAAGCCAAACGGCAAGTTGTGTTCTTTAAGGCAGTAGATTGCGGCTTCTATTTTATCCGGAGAAAGGCCCGCGGCACCGAAAAATCCCAGCATTTGTGCGCGGCCTGTTTCTTGAACCATACTTACGGAGGTAATTCCGTTAGCCATGGCGCCGGCAATATAGGCGTAGCGAAGATTGTGCCTTTTTTTGAAACAAGGATCGCCTAAGTTTTCAGGAGGAAGCGGCGGCGAATATGCGCAAAGAGGATAAGCTCCCGGGCTTGGCCCCGTTAAATCGCCAATAGTAATTGTTCCACCTCTGCCTGCAGCAAGTCGGCCATCCACATTCAGCAGGAACACAGGTTCTGCAACCCGGCGGATCGCTTTTTTAACCGCATCATCTCCTGGCTCAGGCTCAGTCTTTCCTTGTTTCCACCATCCTGTATTTTTATTGCTTTTAAATTTATGCAAAATTTATTATCTTTTCCCCTGCAGAATCCTGCGCAAACACTTCCAGAGAAAATCCTATTATGTAACACTCACATTTTCTTTTCTTTCAATATAATTGTTTATTTATATTTATGTAACAGGTGGTTTGTTAAGCAACCTGTGTACTCTAGCCATAAGCTTTTTTGGATTAACCGGTTTTATTATATAATCATCTGCGCCGGCGTCTATACTCTTTACCTCTTCGTCCACCTCATCCTTTACGGTAAGCATTATGATTGGAATATAGCGTGTAGAGAGCTGAGCTCTTAGCTTCTTGATAAGTGTTACGCCGTCCATTTCAGGCATTAGCAGATCAGTTATAATAAGATCCGGTTTAGACTGAAATGCCAGCTTCATTGCCTCTAAACCGTTTTCAGCCGTGAGAACGATATAGCCTTCAGATTCAAGCAAGCTGCTGACTATCTTGATGATTATTGCGTTGTCGTCAGCCACAAGAATTCTCTTAGATTTTATGATACTTATGGATGAGAGCGGCCTTTCTTCGCTGGTCTGCTCGGCGGTTTCAATTTCATCTGGTTCCGAAACTTCTAATGTTGACTTTTGGACTATATCCTCAAAACCAGGCGGTGCTACGCGAAAGACTTCATCTATGGTTGTGAAGCCCTGGAGAGCCTTTTGTATTCCGTTCATGCTCATTGATTCAAAGCCTTCCCTTTCGGCAATTTTTTTCAAAGTTATTGCTGAAACATTTGGTTCAATAGCTTCTTTTAAGGAAGGGGTTATAGCAAGAACCTCAAACAGACCCATGCGGCCTGAATAGCCTGTGTAATTGCATGCTTCACAGCCGGCCCCTTTCCAGAAGGTAGCCTGTTTGTTCCGACATGCAATGGGAGACGTTTCATAATTTGTGGGCTTGTAGAATCAGGGATTTTGCACTTTTTGCATATTTTTCTTACAAGTCTTTGTCCTACTATCATAACAAGGGAAGAAGAGACGAGAAACGGATCTACACCAAGGTCCAATAGTCTTGTTACCGCGGAAGGGGCGTCGTTAGTGTGCAGGGTGGAAAGCACCAGATGCCCGGTTTGTGCGGCCTGAAAAGCAATGGAGGCGGTTTCGCCGTCTCTTATTTCTCCTACCATGACAATATCCGGATCTTGTCTCAGGATGGACCTTAGTCCTGCCGCGAAGGTAATTCCGGCTTTGGGATTTATTTGCACCTGGTTGACTCCGGCAATGTCGAATTCAATAGGATCTTCAACCGTTATAATATTTACGTTCACGGTGTTAAGTTTGTTGAGGCAGGCATATAAGGTCGACGATTTTCCGCTTCCGGTGGGACCGGTGATAAGAATGATTCCCTGTGGCATGCTTATGGCTTTATCGAAGTCTTCAAATGCCTTATCAGAAAGGCCAAGGTCTTTAACATGCAATCCGGCTGTGGCTGGGTTTAAAATGCGAATGGTTACCTTTTCTCCGTATGAGGTGGGAATAGTGGAGACTCTCAGATCATAACTTACACCTTTATATTTAACTTGAGACTTTCCGTCCTGCGGTTTTCTCCTGATGGAAATGTCCATATTGGATATGATTTTAATTCTTGAGACAAGGGACGCATGGATATGTTTGTCGGTTTGCATTATTTCGCGCATGATACCGTCAACCCTGTAACGGATAATAACAGATGTTTTTTGAGGCTCAATGTGTATGTCGCTCGATTTGAGCTTTATCGCATCGGCGAGTATAGCGTTTGTGAACCGAATAACAGGCGGACGCTGTGTAAGGTTAATAATCTTCTGAATATCTTTGAGATCTTCATCTTCTTTTCCTTTCCGCTGAATGATTTCTATCCCTTCGTCTATTTTCCCACCGGAATCCAAGTCCTTTTCCAGGTCGCGTTTTGGATAGTATTTTTCAACAGCCGCTGATATTTCATCATGTGAAGCCACGGCAATATCTATGTTCATCTGTGTAACGAACCGCAGGTCATCCAGGGCATAGATATCTACGGGATTGGACATGGCAACAAGAAGGCCTCTCTCGGTTTTTTTGATTGGTATAACCATATAGTTTTCAGCCAGTTCAGAGGAAATCATCGAGATAATTTCTTTTGGGATTTTTATGTCGGCTGGACGGATCAGAGGGATATTAAACTGTTCTGAGAGGGCCTTGGCTATTTCAAGATAGTCAGCCATCCCCATGTCTATTAGTATCTGGCCGAGCCTCTTTTTTTGGATCTTCTGAAGTTCCAGTGCCTTGTCCAGAGTCTCTTGATCAATAAGACCTGCATCAACCAGGCATTCTCCGAGTCTTTTACGTTTTGTGGAACGGTTTTTTTGTGGTTTGTCGGAATTATTCATACAATACCTCGTGAGACCTTTGCAAAATACTCACTTTTGCCCAATTAATGCGTCAGGCTCAAATTTCAATCCTCAAAATATTCAATATATTCCTCAGGTTAAAATCTTAACCTTCCTTGTACCTGGACAAAATTGAACATTTTTCAAAGGTCTTTCTTGTTAGGGTTTTTCACTTATTTGCTCTTCATTTCCAGCATAACCTCTTTTATGGCAGACGCGAGTTCTGCTGTTCTTTCCTCAAGGTCTGAGAAAGCCTCCTTTGCTTCCTCTATTTTCCCCTCTCTTCCCAGTTTTTCGAGAAGATATGCTGCATTATAGGCGAGCTTTGCTCCAAAACTACCTGCAGAGCCCCTCAGGTTATGGGCTGTCCGTTCCAGAGATTTGGCATTGCCTGCGGCGATTGTTTTTTTGATTTTAGAGAGAGAACCCGGAAGATTTTCCAGCAACATGCCGGCTATTTCCTGAAAAAGTTCTTTGTTTCCAAGGACAGCTTCCATGGCTTTTGATAGATCAAAGACATCGTTGGACGGTTTTTTGACTGTTTTTACAGAAGGAATAGACATTTTCTTTTTTTTATTCTCCGGTACATCAGTAAGTTTTGTAATAACTTCAAAGAGCTTTTCAGCATTTATCGGTTTGGATACATAATCATCCATTCCAGCCGCAAGACATTTTTCACGGTCACTCTTAATGGCATGGGCGGTCGTTGCCACAATAGGGATATTTCTGATTTTGGATTCTGCATTCCGAATTGCTTTTGTGGCTTCAAATCCATCCATTTCCGGCATCTGGATATCCATCAGGATAAGATCAAAACGTTCTTTGCCTAAGGCATCTATGGCCTCAATGCCGTTTGAAACCGACACGACACGATGCCCCATTGTTTTTAAAAGTTCCAAAGCCAGCCGCTGGTTAATCGGGTTGTCCTCGGCGAGCAGAATATTAAGCCTTTTTCGTGCATCCTGAATAGTATATCGGGTAATGACGGGAGTATCTTCTTTTTCCTGACTGCCCATGGCTATCATAATAGCATACATAAGTTCCGACTGTTTGACAGGTTTGAGCAAATATCCTGATATCCCGATCCGCCTGCACCGTGCTGCATCTCCTTTTAGTCCTGCCGCGGTAAGCATGATTATAGATATATCCTGTCCCAAGGGAATATCTTTTATTCTTTTGGCTACCTCAAATCCGTCTTCATTCGGCATCTGTTGATCAAGCAAGAGAATCTTAAAAGGTTTTTCGGACTCATATGCTTTCTTCAACAGGTCAATGGCCTGCTCGCCATGTTTCGCCACTGTCGATATCATCCCCCACGAAGTGGTCATTTCCTTAAAAACCAAACGGTTTGTGGCATTGTCGTCCACTATAAGAACCCGCGTGCCGGAAAGCTCCAACTCATTTAGTTGCGTTGCTTTCCAGGTATCTACCCTGTCCTGTCTGAAACGGGCGGTAAAGTTAAAGGTGGTGCCGAAACGTGATGGGCTTTCCACCCAGATGCTTCCTTCCATCATTTCCACAAGCTGCTTGGAGATGGTCAGGCCCAGGCCTGTACCTCCATATTCCCTGGTGGTGAAACTGCCTGCCTGGGTATAACTCTCAAATATTTTATCTATCTTGTCAGGGGGAATCCCTATGCCGGTATCCGACACCATGAAATGCAAAAGGATTGAAGATGTTTCCTTTTTTTCTGTTGACACACGGATGGATACTTCTCCCTTTTTTGTGAATTTGATGGAGTTTCCAGCCAGGTTGATAATTATCTGGCGAAGTCTGGCAGGGTCTCCTATAAGCGCAGTGGGTACATCAGGTTTAATATGGAAGGTCAGTTCCAATCCCTTCTCATATGCTTGAACCGCCAGTATATCAGCAACATTCTCAAGGGTGTTGCGCAGATTAAATGGGATTTCCTCAAGTTCCAGCTTTTGTGCCTCGATCTTGGAAAAATCCAGGATGCTATTTGTTAGAGAAAGCAGAGAATCGGCGGATATTTTCAGCATGTCAAGATATTCCATCTGTTCTTTAGTAAGATCGGTTGCTAAGATCAGATTTGTCATTCCGATGATACCGTTCAGGGATGTGCGCATTTCATGGCTTATGTTTGCAAGGAAGCTACTTTTGGCCTGGTTGGCTGCTTCAGCTTCTTTTTTGGCTTCACGCAGAGCCTTCTCGGCCAGATTTCTCTCAGCGATCTCTTTGTTTAGGTTTTCTATCAATGTTGTGCTTTTTTTCAAGTTAGAGTTCATTTTTTTTAACTTTGTCTCAAAATGCTACACCCCTAAATGAGCCATTAAAATCATTTGGATTTAGTTGTTGTATTGATTGAGCATATTAAGTTATTGTTTTCACTAAGTTATGGTACAGCAGGTGAACTGTAAGCACCTTCTTTCCGAAGGTAATTTAAAAGTGAAAAATCATTCTCGTTAACATCAGCCCTGATTTTTAAAATTTCATCTATATTTGCCAGCAATATATCCAGCACATCAGGGTCAAAATGTTGTTCTCGTTCTTTTTTCATAATGTTAAGAGCAACTTCCAGGCGGAACGCCTTTTTGTAAGGGCGTTTTGACGTCAGAGCGTCAAAGACATCTACTCCGGCCACAATCCTGCCTGCCAGAGGGATATCAAGGCCTGAAAGACCATTAGGATATCCTTGGCCGTTCCATTTTTCATGATGGGAAATGGCTATCTGCTCCGCAAGCATAATTATTTTCGCATTGGAATTTGACAGGATTTTTGCGCCTATAGTGGTATGTGTTTTAACTATATCAAATTCTTCATCGGTTAGTTTGCCGGGTTTTAATAATATATGGTCGGGAATGCCGATTTTTCCGATGTCATGCATAGGAGCCGCATAGAGCATGTCTTTAGCCTTTACGTCAGGCATCCCTATCTTTTCGGCTATTAGTGCGCTGTAACGACCTATGCGGACAATGTGATCGCCTGTGTCTTCATCCCTGTATTCAGCGGCTATCGCAAGCCGGCAAATGGTTGCAATGTATGCTTGATAGAGTTCAAGGTTGGCGGCTTTAAGGTCTGAAACCGATCTGTTCAGGTCATGGCCGTATTTGATAAGTTGCAAATTGACGGTTTCGAGCTCTTTTCGTTTTTGTTTTTCAGATTTATAGATTTTGGCAAGATCATCCGCATATTTTTTCAGTTGATCAGCACAAGAGTCTTTAGCATGAACCTTGTCGGTGCCCATAAAATTGTCCTTTATCCAAGAACCTCTTCTACTTTTCTTATCAATTCCAGTGGGCTGAAAGGCTTTGTAAAATAGTCGTTAGCGCCGGCTGCAAGGCCCTTTTTAACATCATCATTCTGGGCATTGGCGCTTAGGAGGATTATCGGGCACGAGCTGGTTTGCGGATCATTCTTTAAAACACGTGTTGCTTCAAGCCCGTCAAATTTTCCAGGCATCATTATATCCATTATAATCATATCAGGTTGTTCAGCTTTGGCGATATCAACAGCTTCTTTTCCGTTTTTTGCTTTCAGAATCTGATAATCCTCCATGGCGAGGGTTACCTCCATAAGGTCGAGAAGCTGTTCCTGGTCATCAACAATGAGAATCTTTTTCATTTTTTGTTGCCCTGGTTTTCTTTGTTATTTTTGTTAATTTTCATGGCGCATAGAGTCACTCTTGTTTTTCCTTGCCGAACATATTAATTTTTATCGTGTTTTTTTGATTTTATCAAGACAAAATCAAGATTGTCAACGTTTTTCAATTCTAACTTCCTTTAAAATCTTTACCCTGGTGATTTTTTCTGGTATGATCCTAAAATATATTTTGTCGGCATAAAAGTCTGGTGAAGCTGATATGACAACCTAAAATTTTCGGGCAAGAGGTGGCTGGAAGGGAAATATATGATCGTTAACAAAGTTGAGGTTAGTGCAAAAGGTGAAAATCACAGAGGTATTGTTTTGTTGACACTTGCGCAAAAAGATAACGGCTGGACTTATGAGGTTGACAATATGACGGGCGGCAATTTTGCCTTAACCTGGAGAGCTAAAACGCCGGAAAAGGCTTCCAGTAAACTTCGAGATATTTATAAGGATGAAATTTGGGATTTTAAGATCGTAGAATAATTGTAGCCGGAGGTGCGAAGGATAAGAGACCTTTGAAAAATGCTCAATTTTGTTCAATTTCAAGGAAGGCGAAAATTTTAACCGCAGGAATACATTGAGTATTTTGAGGATTAAAATTTGAGCCTGACGCCGCAATTGGGCAAAAGGGGGCGTTTTGCAAAGGTCTC
>JAUSPN010000092.1 GCA_030656555.1 Candidatus Desulfaltia sp.
CGAAAACGACTCATTTGTTACTCCTTTCCTGATGCTGTTGGGACAACTCAGGTCTGGATGTAACAATGGGTCGTTCAAAAGGCAAAGCCAATGAACTCTGACCTTGCCCTGAGGGCAAGGGTTTTTATAATGGACTAAAACCCAGCCTTAATTTCCGGCAATACGACCGCAATCTTCAGATTTTTTTCATTGCACAGTTTGTTTTTACACTCGGCAACTCGTCCAACCAGTTTCTGCTTCTACGAAGTATGGATTTGGGGAATGCTCTATCTACTGTTATAATAATGTATCTGATATTCAATATTACTGCAAGCGTACTGTCGCCGGTATTTGGCTCGCTTTCCGACAGGATCGGGCGCAAAAAACTATTAATAGCGGGTTATGGGTTGTACGCAGTAGTATATAGCACTTTTGGGTTTATTACGCCCGGCTCAAACCAGCTCTTATTTGGCCTGTGGTTGATATACGGCATTTACTATGCCATGACAGAAGGAGTAGAGAAAGCCTTTGTGGTAGACATCGCTCCAAAAGAATCAAGAGCCACTGCGCTGGGATTTCATCAAACCATAGTGGGCGTTACACTTCTTCCCGCAAGTATCATCGCAGGAATACTGTTTTCATTCTTTCCAGCCGCTCCATTCCTGTTTGGAGGCGGGATGGCAATTACAACCGTTTTTATCATGGGCATATTTATCAGAAATGATAGCGTAACAATTAACCATTAACCATTTTTTTGTTCAAACTTCTTCATAAAATCTGTTAAAGCTTCTACCGCCTCTATGGTTGTAGGATTATAAATCGATGCCCTGCAGCCCCCGACAGAACGGTGTCCCTTAAGGCCGCCAAGACCGTTTTCAAGCGCTTCCTGAATAAATCTTTTTTCCAGATCTTCGCTTGGAAGACGGAATGTAACATTCATAAGGGAACGGCTGTCTGTATCCGCAGTCCCTTTATAGAACCCGCTTGGATCTAAACAATTATAAAGAATATTTGCCTTTTTCAGGTTTATCTCTTCCATGTTTTCAAGACCGCCTATCGTTTCTTCAAGCCATTTCATTACAAGCTGAACAGTATAAATCGCAAAACACGGAGGAGTATTATACATCGAGTTTTTAGAAGCATAGGTCGTATATTTCAACATTGACGGCAAACCATCAGGCACCATGCTTAACATATCATCCCGAATAATAACCATGCACACACCGGCAGGACCGATATTTTTTTGTGCTCCGGCATATATCAGTCCAAATTGTTCTACATCCAAAGGTCTGCTCATAATATCAGACGACATGTCTGCCACAAGCGGCACGCCATTGGTATCCGGAAAGGTTCTCCACTGTGTTCCCTTGATTGTGTTGTTCGAGGTAATATGCGCATAAACCGCATTATTGCTGAATTTAACATTTTGAGGAATATAGGAAAACCCCCTGTCTTCGGAAGATGCCACAACTGTTATCTGTTTCCCCAGTATACGGGCTTCCTTTATAGCATTTGTTGACCATATGCCGGTATCAACATAGTCTGCCGACTTTCCATCATGCAGAAAATTCATTGGAATCATGCAAAACTGCATGCTGGCTCCGCCCTGGATAAAAAGAACATGGTATTTTTCATCCAGTTTTAACAGCCGTTTGGTTCTCTCCACAGCATCATTTATTACCTTGTCAAACCACTTTGATCTATGGCTTACTTCAATAATGGACATGCCTGATCCGTTGAAGTTTATGAATGAATCTTTAATTTCTTCAAGAACGCTAAGCGGAAGCGCTGCAGGCCCCGCATTAAAGTTATAAATTCTGTTTGCCTTCATAAATTTCCTCCACTCCTTAATTAATATAAAATCTCCGGTTCCCGTGAACTGTTACATATAACAAAAACAATTGTGTAAGTGCTCACAAAACGTTGAAATTGGAAAATAGAAATTGGAAATTTGGCCTTCATATTTTTGTACTGTTCTTCCCGATTTCTAATTTACAATTTCAACGTTTCAAGCCGTAAACAGATACCAATTTGTGCAGATAGAAAAAAATATGTCAATCAGTATTTTTGCTAAAAGTTCATAAGTAATTGTCGAGTATTGACAAATAGCTTCTTTATATTTTATGAAAGAAACCATCATGAAAATATATAATTATCCTTCAAAATCGGCAAACGCAAGGGTTGCATCGATTGTAAACCGGGGCTTAAGCTTTAAGAAAAAGGACTATACGGCGGTCACCCGTATTCTTGAGGATGTAAGGAAGAATGGGGACAAAGCCATTATTAAATATGTAAATCGCTATGATTCTCCCGATTTGGACGTAAAATCGATTCAGGTAACAAGCCGGGAAATTGATGCTGCCGCAAAAAAAGTAGGCCGTCCCTTTATACGATCTTTAAACCGGGCAATTGCGCAAATCAAAGATTTCCACAAACTGCAAATTAACAGGTCGTGGATCAACACCGACAGACCAGGCGCTATTGTCGGCCAAATGATAAATCCTGTTGGCTCTGCCGGGGTTTATGTGCCCGGCGGAAAAGAAGGCAAAACCCCTCTGGTTTCGTCTGTTCTGATGGGCGCCATTCCTGCTAAGATAGCCGGTGTAAAACATGTATCAATGGCAACCCCTGCGACAAAGGACGGAACCGTAAATCCACATCTTCTTGTTGCAGCGCAAAGAGTCGGTGTTGATGCAATTTACAAAATTGGAAGCGCCTGGGCAATCGCAGCGCTGGCTTTTGGCACCGAGACTGTCAAAAAAACCGATGTTATAGTCGGCCCTGGAAACATTTATGTTACACTTGCCAAAAAAATTGTTGCCGGTACGGTAGGAATAGATATGATAGCCGGACCCAGTGAAATCCTTGTTATTGCAGACAGCACGGCAAACCCGGAATTTATTGCCGCTGACCTTCTTTCCCAGGCAGAACACGATCCTCTGGCTTCTGCCATGCTTGTTACCGACTCTAATGAAACAGCAAAAACTGTTGCCGACGCTGTGAAAAAACAGTTAGAAAACCTGTCGAGAAAAGAGATCGCCGCTGAATCTATTTCCAGATACGGCGCAATTATGGTTACTTCCAATCTTTCCGCTGCCATAGAGCTCTCAAACATTATAGCGCCCGAGCATCTTGAACTTCAGATAAAAGAGCCGTTTGAGTATATAGGACAAATCAAAAATGCAGGCGCTGTATTTATCGGCAATTACACTCCGGAACCTGTCGGCGATTATATTGCCGGTCCGAACCATGTTCTTCCAACCGCAGGCACGGCCAGATTTGCGTCAGCCCTCTCTGTCGATCATTTTATAAAGAAAACAAGCCTGATACACTATTCAAAAAAGGCCTTTATGGATGAGGCAAAAGATATTATCCGGCTGGCTGAGATCGAAGGCCTTGATGCACATGTCAATTCAGTGAAGATTAGATTAAAGCATAGGTAGCCGTTCACGGCTTGAAACTTGAAATTGGAAAGTAGAAATTGGGAAGAACGGTCCAAAAGCATGAAGGCCGAATTTCCAATTTCTATTTTCCAATTTCAACGTTCCGTGAACGGTTACAAAAGTAAACAATGCGTAGACAAAATAAATATCAATCAAGAGGAAGGGGTAAAAAGAAAAAAACAGATAATGGTTTGTTGACGCTAAAGTTAAAGCCAAAAGCAGATGCCGGGCTGAAAAAGGTTTTTTCGTCAATAGGTGTGCCCAAAAAATCGGCATTTAAGCCGGATGCTTTCCAGCTTAAAGCTATTTCCGCAATTAAAGAAGCTGACTGTCTTGTTACTGCTCCAACAGGAGCCGGCAAAACATGGATAGCTGAAAAGGCAATAGCGAAAACACATGCAAGGCATGGCAAATCCTGGTATGCATCTCCTTTAAAGGCATTATCCAATTCAAAATATCATGAATTTTCAGCGATCTTCGGAGCTGATAATGTCGGAATATTAACGGGCGACAGAAAAGAAAATCCTGATGCGCCGATTATTGTCGGAACCACAGAGATATTGCGCAATCAGTTATACGATGCCATGCATTCCGGCGAAAGCTTGTCAGTAGATCTGGTAATTCTGGATGAAGCCCATTTCCTGGGCGATGAAGAAAGAGGGGTTGTCTGGGAAGAGATAATGATATACCTTCCTTCCAGAATACCTCTGCTTTTGCTCTCCGCTACAATCGGAAATGCGCACCAAATTGCAGGATGGCTCTTATCAATCCGCTCAAAAAAATGCATTGTAATTGAAGAAAAAAAAAGGCCTGTTCCTCTTTTTCCCCTTTTTTTACATCCATCAGGAACGCTTCTTCCACTTGTAACTCAAAACGCTAATAAAAGAAATGTAACTATCTACAAAAAGGTCGGTGATTATTTAAATCAAAAGAATCCGCCGCTGATAGCTCGTCCGCGAAACCTGCCGCCATTTGGGCAAATCATGCATGTTTTAGATAAATATAATCTCCTTCCCGCTATTTTTTTTCTAAAATCACGCGCAGATTGTGATAACGCTCTTAAACTTTTCACAGAAGATCTTATAATCGATCAAAACAGGCAGGACAGAAAAATAAGGCTCAGTCAAAGAATCAAAGAGCTTGCAACAAAAAACGCATATATCAAAACACATCGCCAGCTCCGGTTTATTAAACAGTTCGCGATAGGCTCTCATCACAGCGGACAACTGCCTGCATGGAAGATGCTGCTGGAAACACTTATGACCGAGGGGCTCCTTGATGCGATCTTTGCGACCTCTACTGTAGCGGCAGGGGTGAACTTTCCGGCCAGAACAATTGTTTTTTTAAATTCCGATAGATTCAATGGAAAAGATTTCCTGCCTTTAAGCTCTACTGAATTTCATCAAATGACAGGAAGGGCCGGCAGAAGAGGAATGGACAAAATAGGATTCGCAGTGGCAATTCCCGGCAGGTTCATGGATATAAGGTTGATCGCAAAACTTATAAACTCGCAGCCATCTGATGTAACAAGCCAGATAAGGATTAACTTTTCCATGGCTCTTAATCTGCTTGTGTCCTATGACCTTAACCAAATAGAAAATCTTCTGAAAAAATCTTTTGCATCATATTTAATCGCAAAAACAAAAAAAGGATCGGATCAAATTTACATAGATGATGACAAATTTCTATGGCAGGATTTTATGAGGCATTTTAACTTCCTGACAAAAACAGGATATGCGGCAAAAAACGGTGAGTTGACGGATGACGGTATATGGGCATCCCGTCTGAGGGTTGACCAGCCTCTTATGATAGCAGAGGGTTTCAGGCTCGGAGTCTTTCCCGAATCTGATCCAGCGCTTCTGGCTGCCATAATGGCATCATTTGTTTCAGAACAGGAATCAGACGAAAAAATTGATTATAAGTTAATCCCCAAAAAGCTTTTAGCTGCTTTTTCCAATATTGAAAAAAATCTCAAGCCGTTTGCAAAGCGCCTGGCGGATAAAGGATTTGAAGTGCGGCCACTGTTTTTAAGGCCTGCTTTAACAATCTATGCCTGGGCCACTGGTCAAGCCTGGGAAGACGTGGTTTCTCTTTCCAAAATAGAAGAAGGAAATTTTGCCATGCTGATTCTTCGCATCGCAGACCATTTAAGACACATTAGAGCGCTTAGAAAGGTTTTCCCAACAGCCGCCGCAACATCAGAAAAATCCATCGAGCTTATAATGAAAGATCCGGTGATTATTGATTATGATCTGTCACCTTAATATAGCCTCCATTACTTCGCCCAAAAAACATACTATTAATTTTCCTCTACCTTCTCTTTTTTTCAACCGTGAACCGACAACTGTAAACCGTGAACGGTTACTCAAAGTTTTTCATACGTTCTGTTTATATTTCATCCTATCATATAGGTTCCCGTACCAACCGCTATAAGTGCTTCCTCGTCATTACGCAGAGATGTACGTGTAACGACAACCTTGTTCCCCATACGCATAATCGAACCGGTTGACAAAAAATAATTCCCTTGACCGGGCCTTAAAAAATCAACTCTAAGATCAACAGTGCCGATTCTAAATATCCGTTTCGCTATATCCTCAAACGGAGATCCGGCCATTTTCTTGAGCACGCCTGCCGATACGATTGCACCGCCTGTTACATCTAAAACCGAAGAAATAACACCGCCGTGCAACATCCCGTATTTATAATTCCCAACAAATTCCTCTTTCATCTCCAGCTTTATGCAGACATTGTCCTCTTCCAAAGCCATTATCTTTAATCCCAAAACCCTGTTAAACGGTATCTTCTCTTCATACACGTTCTGCAAAAACCGTGATAATGCAGCAAAATCTGTTTTTGAATCAATCATATCGACACACCTTTAAATAATATTTTACCTCAATTGAGCGTTTCGCTTAATTGAGGTAAAACTATCTAAAATTGTCCGGCTGGTCAAGCGGTTTTGCCTGAACCGCAAAAGCGAGCGAATTCCCCGCTGCTTGTCGGAGCAAAGCGGAGATCCAGTTCCAGCGGGGCGACGGAGAATCTTCAATGTTGTCGCAGAGAAATTTGATTGATAAAATTTAAAGGTTGAGTTTAAGTAAAAGCTAATAGTATGCACATTTTGGGAAAAGACTCATAAAACATGAAACTAAACTGAAACTAAACTAAAATCAAAAATGATACCTGAATCCAACACAACAAACATTGTTGAGCTTACAAAGGATCAGCTTGTTTCATGGCTCAAAGATCATGATATCGAGGCTTATCGCGCAAATCAGATCATGAAGTGGATCTATTTTAGCCAGGCAGATGATTTTGAGATAATGACAGATATTAAAAAGGAGATCAGGCAGCTTCTCTCACTTAATTTCACGATTGACCGCCTTGAAAAAAAGCAGGTCGAAACCTCGCAAGACGGGTCCAGAAAATATCTTTTAAAACTATTTGATGGGCAATGTATTGAAAGTGTTCTGATTCCTGAAAAGAATTATTATACTCTATGCATATCAAGCCAGGTGGGCTGTGCTCAGGGATGCAGGTTCTGTCTTACCGGAAAAGGAGGTTTTGTTCGGAATTTAACAAAAGGTGAAATCTTAGCTCAGGTGCGCGACATCATGAACGATCTGGATGATTCCGAAAAACTGAAAAATATAGTTATGATGGGCATGGGTGAACCACTGGCAAATTATAAAAATGTGGTTGGCGCTATTAACACCATAACCGATGACAGATGCGGGCTTGCATTTTCAAAAAACAAAGTAACAGTTTCCACGGCAGGTCTGGTTCCAAGACTTTCTGATTTCAGCCGTGATGCAGCAGTTAATCTGGCAATATCATTAAATGCAACAGATAACAAAACTCGTGACATGCTCATGCCCATAAACAAAAAATATCCTATTGAAATCCTTCTTGACGCATGCAGCAGATACAGGTTGCCGCCCCGTCAAAGTATCATGTTTGAATATATTCTCTTGAAAGATATAAACGATTCCCCTGATGATGCAAATCGTCTTGCTAACTTGCTGCGTTCAATAAAGGCAAAAATCAATCTCATACCATTTAATGAACATGAAGGCAGCGAATTCAGGCCGCCGGAAGAGGATGTAATTAATAACTTCAGAGAAATCCTGCGCAAAAATAATTATATCGTTATCACTCGGCGGAGCAAAGGCCGGGATATTTCAGCAGCATGCGGCCAGCTCAGGGTCAGGACAGCTATATCAAATAATGCTTGATTTCTTCCGGAGGAATCCCCGAGACTTTAAGAATTTGAGAGCTCTGCGGCGTCACAGCCTCTACATCAACCTGAACATTTTTCGGTGCTTTGCTGTATCCAACACATATTGACGCAGCAAAAGCAATAATCTCTTTACTGCCTCCATGCGGTACTATAACAGTTGGGCCGGGGAAATTATTTACCTTGATAACAGTATCTACGTCCGGGTTGTAATATCTTTTTATTTGTTCATTGTCGCTTTTTGTCCGCCCGACTATTATCTTTGTGTTTTTGTTTAAACGCAGATGGCGGCCGTGCTTTAAAAGATGAAGCTCCTCTTCTGCAAATTCTTCATGGTGGTTAAATAAATCCTTTAAACGCGTTGCATAACCTTTATCGGTTAGAAGACAGCCGCCTGCTGCGGAAGGATAATCAATAATACCAAATTCTCCGGCAATTTTTATCTGCATTTTGCGCGATCTTCCGCTAATATCGAGAAGAAGATCTCTGTCCACAAGCCCCTTTTTTTCAGGTATGGTAATCGGAAGTTTTGCGGCGCTCAATGGGCGCAGAATAAAGCCTTCAAAGCCCGAATGTTTCTCAACATAACGGAGAGACTGTTTTGTCTGAGACATTGGACGCTGCCCGACCACTTCGCCGCTGAAAAGAAAATCAAATCCCCTTTCTTTCATTATAGCGCCTGCAAGCCTGAACATTAAGGCATGGCAGTCCATGCAGGGATTCATATTCTTTCCATATCCGCATGGGGGATTTTTCAGCATTTCAAGATAGATCCGGGTAATATTTTTAACGGTTATTGGTATCCCTGTTATTTGCGCGGCATGCAGAGCCTTTTCAGATGAAAAAAACGGGGTTTCAAAGGTTACCCATTCAACCTCTATCCCCTGTTTGCGCAAAACCAGCGCAGATAAAATACTGTCAAGGCCGCCGGAACAAAGACCCAGCGCCCGCACTTTCTTTAGATGTAAAATCATGATATTGATTGCCTAAAATATATTTAAATTCGATAAAGGTAATATAATGCGAATCAAAGCTCGTGCAAATAAAATTTGCAAGGTACTAAAAACTACCTATCCAAATGTCAAGACCCAGCTAAACCACAAGAACCCGTTTGAGCTTCTTGTATCGACGATATTGTCAGCCCAGTGTACAGACAAACAGGTAAACAGGGTAACAAAAGATTTATTCAAAAGGCTGGCTACTCCATATGATTTTGCTGTCGCACGCAATGAGACTATTGAGGAATTAATCCGTTCGACAGGTTTTTTCCGAAACAAGGCTAAAAATATCAAAAACTGTTCTGCAATCCTTATAGAAAAGTACAATAGCATAGTGCCTGAAACCCTTGATGAACTTGTAAAGCTGCCGGGCGTAGGACGTAAAACCGCCAATGTGGTTCTTGGCGCTGGATTTGGAATTCCGGGTATTGCAGTTGATACCCATGTTGCAAGGATTTCAAAAAGGCTCGGGCTGACAGATAATAATGATCCCGTAAAGATTGAGTTCGATCTAATGAAGATAATACCAAAAAAAGAGTGGAGCGACTTTTCTCTTCGCCTTATTTATTTTGGAAGAGCTATCTGCAAGGCAAGAAACCCTATCTGCCGGTCCTGTTCTCTGCATGAACTCTGCTTGCATGTATAAGATGATATCTGCCATGACTTATCACGACCAGGTAATTTCCAGTTCCGGCTTTCTTTGGCTAATATGTTCAAGAACCCTGCTTAAAAACTCCTCCATAGTGACCCCATATCTGACATTACCATCCAGGGTTCTAACCGAAAGAGCGCCTGATTCCTTTTCCTTTTTCCCAATAGTCAGTATAAGGGGGATTTTATTTACCTGAGCTTCTCGAATCTTTTTATTCAGGCTTTCCGTCCTGCTGTCTAATTCTGCGCGCAGTCCTGCTTTTACAAGAGTTGTTATTACTTCATTTGCATAAGGGATAAGGTCGTCATTTATAGGCAGTATGATTACCTGCACCGGCGTCATCCATAATGGGAACTTTCCTGCAAAGTGTTCGATCAAAATACCGAAAAACCTCTCAATAGAACCAAAAATTACCCTGTGTATCATCAAAGGGCGATGTTTTTCATTGTTCTTTGCAATATATGACAGGTCAAATCTTTCAGGCAGCGCCATGTCCAGTTGTATGGTTCCGCACTGCCAGGTGCGGCCAAGGGCATCCTTAATGTGAATATCTATCTTTGGCCCGTAAAAAGCACCGTCTCCTTCATTTATTTTATAGTCCATGCCGTAAATCTTGAGAGCAGATTTTAAGCCTTCTGTAGCAACTTCCCATTGCTTATCCGTGCCTATAGATTTTTCAGGGCGCGTTGAAAGCTCTACATGAAAACCAAGCCCGAAAGTGCTGTAAATGCGTTCTACCAGTCTAAACACACCAAGGATTTCATCTTCGATCTGGTCGGGCATCATAAAAATGTGTGCATCATCCTGATGAAAAGCCCTGACCCTGAACAGGCCTGATAAAACACCGCTCAATTCGTGCCGGTGAACAAGTCCGATTTCAGCAACGCGGGCCGGTAAATCTTTGTATGAGCGTGGTTTTGTGCCGTAAAAAAGCATGCCTCCAGGACAGTTCATAGGTTTAATAGCATATTCTGTTTCATCCACCAGGGATGTATACATATTTTCTCGGTAGTTTTCCCAGTGGCCGCTTTTTTCCCACAGGCTGCGGGAAAGCATAACAGGGGTTTTTATCTCAACATAACCCGCCGCCCTGTGTTCCAAGCGCCAGTAATCTATCAGAGATCTCCATATAACAAGCCCCTTTGGGTGGAAAAAAGGCATTCCAGGAGCTTCGTCATGAAAACTGAAAAGATCCATTGCCACGCCGATTTTTCGATGGTTCCTCTTTTTTGCCTCTTCCAGAAAATCCAGATATGCCTTCAGCTCTTTTTTGCTGAAAAAGGCGGCGCCGTAAATTCTCTGGAGCTGCTGCTTTGTCTGATCTGCGCGCCAGTAAGCACCTGAAACCTTCATAAGCTTTACTGCTTTGACAAATCCTGCGTGAGGGATATGCGGGCCGCGGCATAAATCTGTAAAATCCCCCTGTTCATACAGGGATATTGTTCCATCTTTCAGCTCTGAAATCATTTCCAGTTTATATGGCTCATTTATATAAAAATCCATTGCTTCGGATTTTGATACTTCTTTCCTTTTAAATGGAATCTTTGCCTTTATGATTTTGTTCATCTCAGCTTCAATTTTCGGAAAGTCCTCTTCAGAAACCGGCCCCATGTCAATATCATAATAAAAACCGTTTTCCACAACAGGCCCTATTGTAAGCTTTGCTCCCGGAAAAATATGTAAAATCGCCTGAGCCATGACATGCGCCGCGCTGTGACGAAGAATATCCAGCGCTTCCGGCTCCTTGGTTGTAATAAATCTTACAGTGGCGTCACGAGTAATCTTTGTGTTTAAATCAACAATGACCAAATCCAGCTCCATGGCAACGCAGTTTCGCGCAAAATCTTCCGAAATGCTCATCGCCACCTCAAAACCGGTTGGCATGTTGTCAAAGCCCTTTATATTACCATCAGGAAATGTTATGTTTGTCATAATATGCTCGCAACAATGTGTTTTACCACGAATAACACGAAGATAAAAAAATCCTTTGTGCTTAGTGGTGATTAATAATAAAAGCGGTAAATTACATTTTTTACAAATTCATCTAATTTTGTGTTTTCGTGCTTTCGTGACAAATAAACATTTATGAAAATCAGCCCTGCAGGTCAAGGATAAAAATGAAAAATTGCGATGGTTTCAATTACCAAATTATAGATACCGCATCTAAGCTCGAAGATGTCGCTCTTCTCTTGAAAAATGAAAAAACCATTGCCGTTGATCTGGAAGCAGATTCCATGTTTCATTTTAATGAAAAAGTATGTCTTATTCAGATAGCGGCAAAAAAAATAAATGTGGTCATAGATACTTTGCAGATTAAAGACCTTTCTTTGCTTAAGCCCTTCTTTGCAAATCGTGATATAAAAAAAATATTCCACGGAGCAGATTATGATGTTCGCTCTCTATTCAGGGATTTTAACATAAAAATAAACAACCTGTTTGACACCCAGCTTGCATGCATGTTCCTTGGTATTAATGAAACAAGCCTTGATGCGGTTCTTCAGCAAAGGTTCGATATAAAGCTTGATAAAAGATTTCAGAAAAAAGACTGGTCAAAAAGGCCCCTGCCGGATGAAATGATAGGATATGCTGCCTGCGATGTAATCTATCTTCTCCCTTTAGCCGCAATACTCGAAAAAAAGCTTGCTGAAAAAGGACGTCTTCCATGGGTATATGAAGAATGCGCAATTTTAAGCAAAGTAAGACCTCCTGCATTAAATAGCGACCCATTATATCTAAAGTTTAAAGGAGCGGGGCGGTTAAACCGGAAACAGCTTGCTGTTCTTGAACATCTTCTTCAGTCTCGCCAAAAAATTGCAAAAAAGAAAGATAAACCCCTGTTTAAGATTTTCTCCAATAATTCGATGATAAAACTCGCTGAGGCAAAGCCGGTAAATTTGCAGGAATTAAAAAAATCAAATACATTAAGCAACAGGCAAATCGACACCTATGGCAATGTCTTGGTAGAGGCAATAAATAAGGCCTTGAATATACCTGAAAACAAGCTTCCGGTTTATCCACGCAACAAGATTCCTGTAAAAAAACCTGAGGTTGCGGAAAGGATAGAAATTCTTAAGTCCTGGAGAGATAAAAAGGCTAAAGTTCTTGAGATAACTCCTTCACTGGTATTAACCAAAACAACGATAAACACTATTGCTGTCTGCAACCCGCTCGATAAAAACGACATTGAAAAAATTAAGGGGCTAAAGAACTGGCAAAAAGAAGAATTCGGAGAAGATATAACCGGGGTTTTAAGAAAGGTAAAATAGACCGCGTCACAGCGCAAATGCTGTTTTATAAACCATAAACAGAAAAACCGTCCAGACCAGAACAAAAATCATTGGCTTTATAAGCAGCTTGTAGGTTCCTGCCAGGTCGGCATGAAAGTAGTCCTTGCTCACAAGAAGACACAGATGAACAGGGCTCATCATCATCCCCATATAACCAAAGCCATAGGCAAGAGTGGAGTAGGCAAGCATCTCAGCGCCCTGAACCTGCCCTTGAAGAAGAACGATGATGAGAGGATAGGAACTGCCGACAAACCCCAGGGCGATCCCCATAACCAGGCCTGAAATGAATGGCAGAGCAGCCACCACAAAAACCGTTGGTATGTGATAACGGATCAGCTCCTCCTGAATTTTGCCAATCATGTGAGTCTCTATCAAAATACCTTTAAAGGCCATAATTCCCAATATGATCAGGGCTATGTTGAGTGTAAATCGATGGAATAAGGCCTTCTTTATAAGCAGCGCCGGCAGATTATTTGTCTTTATGACCCAGCCCTGGGCCAAAATGAGACCTATCAGGAAATTAAGATATTTGGGCCAGGCAAATGGAATGCGTATATAATCTATTATAAAATCAAGCCCGAACATTGCAAAGACGACTAGTCCAAAAGGGATGATTTCATAAAGAAATCTTTTGACATCTTTCAAGGACGGAGCTGTGTTTGATTTTTTCTTTGGACAAGCCGACAAAAGAAAGATGTTGCCGCTGACCAACACACCAAGGCACAAGGGAAATTGTGCTGCAATAAGCTGCCAGGGCTTTACGTTTAAAAGGCTTATTGCCAGAATCATACCTGGATACAATGGCCACCAGTACTCCCAAACGTGTCTGAACCAGTAGTTTATTGCTGTTTTAAGTTCAGCCGACAGCCCGCTTCCTGCGGCACCTGATTTCACCATGGGCGCTGAAAAAAGGGCTCCCCCAGGCATTGGAAGAAGCCCTATTATAGCCGGCAAACAGGCCAAAGTAAAACGATTGCCAAAAGATATCGCCTTGAATGTATAGACAAGACGCTCCATCTGCCGGCTTTCATTAAGGAGATGGCTTAAGACTATAATCTCCACTATAATTACAGCCAACCACAGGCTTTCTGAAGATAGCGACTCGACAAGAACAAGACGAGCCGTTTCAACAGGCCCCAGGCCCATCCAGAGCCCGGCCGCAACAGCAGCGGAAAAGAGGCAGATATAAAGAGATATCTTGTATCTGCTGAGAACAAGAATAAAGACAAAAACAGCTATGATTTTGATAAGCGCTGGAAGTTCGAGAAGCATCGGGCAATCCACGGGGCTTGAGTTATTTAGATGTTACAATTTTTGTCGCTTTTTTAAACTCTGCCACCTTATTTGCAAGGATCAAAACTAAATCGGGATTATCAAGGTTATCTTCGATAAGACGTTCAAAAGCGCTTCCGATTACTACTCCATCTGCAACAGAAGCAATGGCAGCCACATCATCAGCCGTGGAAATACCGAAACCAACGCAGATGGGCAGCTTTGTTGCCGAGCGAAGCGATTCGATTTTATCCTTTATATCCTCTGTGTCCAGACCGTCACTTCCGGTAACTCCGGTTTTGGAAACAAGATATATAAATCCGGATGCAGACTGCACAATTTGAGTCATCCGTTCTAACGGGGTTGTCGGAGCAATCAGGCGGATTAAGTCAATCTCATTTCCTGACCATTGCGAGGTCATTTCATCGGATTCCTCAGGCGGAAGATCAACCACCAGCACTCCATCTGCTCCTGCCGCCAGTGCGTCTTTGTAAAAGGCTTTAGCTCCGTATGCGTAAATAGGATTGTAATAACTGAAAAGGATAATCGGTATAGATGTCTCTTCACGCAGCCTGCCGGTTATTTCAAGAACAGCTCTAAGATTTATTCCCTGCTTTAAGGCCCTTGCCGACGAGCGCTGAATAGCAGGCCCGTCAGCCGTAGGATCGGAAAAAGAGATTCCAAGTTCTAAAATATCCAGGCCGCTTTTGCACATGGCTTTAATTATGCTGAAAGAATCTGAGATGTTTGGATCGCCTGCGGTAATAAATCCAACCAGAGCTTTTTCTTTTTTTTGCCTTAAATCTTCAAAGGTTTTATCAATGCGGTTCATTATCGTTTAATCTCCTTGTTTAATTATAGGCTGAAACAATACCGAGATCCTTATCCCCTCTTCCGGACAGATTTACCACAATAATTTCGTTTTTCGGCCTGCGAGACGCTTCGATCATTGCCCAGGCAACAGCATGCGAACTTTCCAGAGCAGGAATAATACCCTCCAGAACACAAAGAGTATTAAATGCTTCTAAGGCCTGATCGTCATCTATGGAAACATATTGCACCCTCTTTAAATCTTTTAACAGGGAATGTTCAGGCCCCACTCCGGGATAATCAAGTCCTGCTGAGATCGAATGGGCCTCCTGAATCTGTCCGTCTTCATCCTGCAACACATAAGACTTGGAACCATGCAAAACCCCCACCGAACCTTCTCCAAGGGTTGCCGCGTGTTTTTTTGTTTCAATTCCCCTGCCTGCCGCTTCAACCCCCACCATTTCAACAGGATCTGCCATAAATGCATGGAAAAGTCCCATTGCATTGCTTCCTCCTCCGACACAGGCAATGAGTACATTTGGAAGCCCTCCGGTATTTTCGAGTATCTGTTGCCTTGCTTCATTTCCGATAACTTTCTGAAATTCCCGGACCATTACCGGATAAGGGTGTGGTCCTGCAACCGATCCTATTATATAAAAGGTATCACGAACCGCCCCCACCCAGAAGCGCATCGCCTCATTCATTGCATCCTTAAGGGTCATAGTTCCTGAAGTAACAGGAACTACCTGGGCACCTAACAGTTTCATGCGCTGAACATTTGGGGCTTGTCTCTGAATGTCTTCCTTCCCCATAAAGATACGGCACTCCATTCCAAAGAGAGCCGCCGCTGTTGCCGTTGCCACACCATGCTGACCAGCGCCTGTTTCAGCAATAAGTTTAGTTTTGCCCATCCGCTGTGCAAGAAGCGCCTGCCCCAGGGTATTGTTAATCTTATGAGCTCCTGTATGAGCCAGATCTTCCCGCTTCAGATAAATAAATGCTCCCTTAAGGTGTTCGCTTAGTCTTTTTGCATAAAACAGAGGGGTCGGCCTGCCCGCGTAATCTTTTAATAATCTCTTGAATTCAGACTGAAAAGATGGATCAGGCACAATCTTATTATAAGCCTCATCCAGTTCCAGCAGGGCAGGCATCAGGGTTTCGCCGACATAACGCCCACCATAAATGCCGAAATGGCCTTTGGAATCAGGAAATTTATCTTGATTATATTTGTTACCAACCGCTTTGTTATGACCCATTAAAAAATCCTCCTAATCTTTTTACCAGGCTCCCTATAAAAATCGCATCGTGCAAGAGCCTCGATAAAGGATTTAACTTTGTGAAAATCCTTTCTTCCGGGACACGACTCAACTCCTGAACTTATATCCACGGCATCCGGTACACTTTCAGTTACAGCGCGACAGATATTTTCGGGCGCAAGTCCTCCGGCCAGTATAAAAGGGTATTGTTTGCCAAAACCGTATGTTTTTCCCCAATCCCATTGAAGCGCATTGCCGCCGGGAAGTACGCCTTTACCGCACTCAACAAGATATGCGGATGCCCGGTAATTTTCAGCCTCCTCAAGCGAGGGTCTGCCTTCGGCAAACAAGGCTTTAATCACGAAAATATTTTCTTGAACAAGCCGGCCGACCAGCTCAGGCGATTCGCTGCCGTGTAATTGAACACGATCCAGATGACAATAATTTACTTTTTGCATTATGTTGTCAAATGTTTCATTCACAAACACGCCTACTGTTTTCACCTTGCCTGATACAGCTACAGATATTTTTTTTGCCTGATCTTCGGTTACATGCCTCGGGCTTTTGGGAAAAAAGACACATCCAATTGCATCAACTCCAAGGTCCGCGCATTCCAATGCTTCTTCAACGCGGGTCAGACCGCACACCTTGATCTGAGGTCTATAGCCGTTTTCTATTTTTTGTTTTAAGTTCATCGTATATGTATAAATATAAAAAACATGGCGAATTTATAAGGTCATGTATTTTTATAAAAATAGTTTATATCGCCTTTTAGAAAATTATATGATCGTAAGTTATATTTCTATGGTGTACTATATCCCATGAGATATTTAAGAAAAGCATGCCGATTTTTTGCCCGCATGAGGCTTTCCCCGATTAGAAAGTTCCAGATTCCAGATTTCTGTATTTTTTCTATATCTTCACGCGTGTTTATTCCGCTTGCAGCCACAGCAACCTGATCCGGGTTAAGAAGGGATGCCATATTAATTGTAGTATTGATATCGGTTTTAAATGTGCTTAGGTCACGATTATTAATCCCGATCAGCCTCGCCCCTGCCAGGGTGGCGACTTCCATATCCTTTTCCGAATGGACTTCAACAAGGGCATCCATATTTAGTTCGTCACAGAGATTGAGATAATCTTTCAGCTGATTCGGCGAAAGAATACGGGCAATAAGAAGAACCGCATCCGCGTCTATCATCGCAGATTTATAAATCTGGTAGGTAGAGATCAAAAAGTCTTTTCGAAGGACCGGAATGGTTACGGCTTCCCGCGCTGTTTTAAAGTCTTTTATGCTGCCCTTAAAATAAGACGTGTCTGTAAGAACCGACAGGGCTGCGGCTCCTCCGCGCTCATATTCAGAAGCGTATACGGCGGAGTTGACATCTCTGCATATTTCTCCTTTTGAGGGAGATGCCCGTTTGATTTCAGCAATAATATTTATTCCCGAAGGTCCGGGCTCCTCAAGTTTTTTTAAAAACATGCGCCTTTTTTGAAGCGTAGCCGCTTTATCACGGACCACACTTTCCGGCAAACCCCTTTTTGCCGCAGCAATTTCCTCTTTTTTATCAGCTATGATTTTCGTTAAAAAATCCTTATTCATTTACTTTGCATTCCTGTTTATCCGTTTTCCTGTGTATATCTTGCCAGTTTTTCAAGTTTTGCCGCAGCAGCCCCGCTGTCGATAGAGGTTTCAGCAAGGCTGATACCTTCTTTAAAATCATTGGCTTTTCCGGCAGCAACAAGAGCGGCTGAAGCATTCAGTACAACTACATCCCTGCGTGGACCTTTTTCACCCTCCAGGATCTTACTGGTAATTTCCGCATTTTTTTGTGAATCTCCGCCCAACATATCTTCGGGATCGGCAATTTTCCCGAAAAATTGTTCCGGCATAATGTCATAGGTGCGGATAAGATTATCTTTAAGCTCGGAAATACGGGTTGGCGCGCAAACCGAGATTTCATCCAGCCCATCATGACCATGCACGATAAATGCCCTCTTTGTGCCCAGCAACCGAAGGGCCTGCGCAAACATTTCGGTTAGTTCCGGGGCATACACGCCAAGCAGCTGGCAATTGGCTCCGGCAGGATTTGTTAGAGGCCCAAGCATGTTGAAAATGCTGCGTATTCCAATCTCCTTTCTTGCTTTGGCTGCATATCGCATTGCCCCGTGATAAAGGGGAGCATAAAGAAAACCAATCCCGATCTCTTCTATGGCCTCTTCCACTATTTCCGGATTTATATCCAGTTTTACTCCCATTGCTTCAAGAAGATCGGCGCTCCCGCATTTGCTTGAAACAGAGCGGTTCCCATGCTTGGCCACAGTTACTCCGCAGCCTGCGACTATAAAAGCGGTAGTGGTTGAAATGTTAAAGGTTTGAGCAGCGTCTCCTCCAGTGCCGCATGTGTCCACAACAGTCTGGGAAGATACTTGAATGCGCACGGCCTTTCTTCGCATGGCCTTGGCTGCTCCGGCCAGCTCCTCAAATGTTTCGCCCTTTGTGGCAAGAGCTGCCATAAATGCTCCGATCTGCGCATCGGTTATATTGCCTGTAAATATTTCAGTAATCATTTCAGACATTTCGTTTTCACTTAAATTTTTTCCACAGACGATTTTATTTAGATTTTCCCGAAACATAGCGCTTATTCTCCTTTGTTTGCAAAAAATTTCTTAGAATCCGCTTGCCCAAGGGGGTCATGATTGATTCCGGATGAAACTGAATCCCTTCCGTGCAATGCTCGCGATGCCTTATTCCCATAATTTCCCCGTCTTCAGACTCCGAGGTGATTTCAAAACATTCAGGCAGATCATCCCTGGACACGGCCAAAGAATGATAGCGCATGGCCTGAAAAGGTTTGCTGATGCCCTGATACAGCATTTTCCCATCAGCATGGATCATGGAAGTTTTGCCGTGCATGAGCCTCTTTGCTGCAACCACCTTGCCTCCAAAAGCCATGGCAATGGCCTGATGCCCAAGGCATACGCCAAGAATCGGGATGTGTCCGGAAAAATGCTTTATCACTTCAAGAGTTATTCCTGCCGATTCCGGCCTGCCCGGCCCCGGCGATATTATGATGCCCGAAGGATTCCAGGAGACAATATCTGAAATAGAAGCAGCGTCGTTTCGAACGACCTTGACCGGAAAGCCGAGCTGCTCAACATATTGAACCAGGTTGTAAGTAAATGAATCATAGTTGTCAATCATCAGGATCATCTCTTTCCTCCTCGCAAAAGCTCCAAAGCCTTCTGTATCGCCATCGCCTTATTGACGGTTTCCACACGTTCCCGCTCAGGGTCGGAATCTGCAACTATTCCGGCTCCTGCGCGAACCGTAAGCCGATTGTTTTCAATACATGCAGTCCGGATAGTGATTGCCATATCCATATTCCCATGAAACGAAATATAACCTACAGCTCCCCCGTAAGGCCCTCTTGGTTCTTTTTCCAGTTCTGCGATAATTTCCATTGCTCTGACCTTTGGAGCTCCTGACAGGGTGCCTGCGGGAAAAGTAGCAGCAAGAAGATCCCACGCATCATAATCGGATTGCAGATCACAGCATATATTGGAAACAAGATGCATTACATGAGAATATCGTTCCACAACCATTAAATCGGTTACCTGCACGGTTCCCACCTCTGCCACCCGGCCAAGATCGTTTCGCCCCAAATCAACCAGCATAAGGTGCTCAGCCCGTTCCTTTTCATCGCCAAGAAGTTCGTCGGCAAACATTCTGTCCTCTTGTTCGTTTTTTCCTCTCGGGCGTGTGCCGGCAATGGGCCTGAGGGTGGCAATACCGTTTTCCAGCCGAACCATTGTTTCCGGCGAAGAACCGACAAGGGCCATATCATCTATATGCATAAAATAGAGATAAGGAGACGGATTGATATATCGCTGAGCGCGATAGAGCATCCATAGATCAGGAGGAGCCTCGCAAACAAAGGGATGGGATATAACCGTCTGAATCACATCCCCTGCCCGGATATATTCCTTTATCCTTTTTACGTGAGACCGATAGGTGTCGTCTTCCTGCATGGGAGTCAGGCTATACTCCTTTTGATATGCACGGTCATTATTTTCAGGCAATTGCCGATCTATTGCCCGCAGCATGGATTGGACACGCGACCTTGCACTTTCAAAGACTTTTTCAACAGCTTGATCGGTTTTTTGATTGTTTTCCAGATCTTCATCCAGAAAGGTTATGGCAATTCCAAGCAATGTGTTTCGAATATTATCAAAAACAAGCAGTTCATCAGGCACCATGAAATTCGCAAGCGGCTTTTCTTTGGGCCATTGATTCGGAACCGCTTCGATAAAGGAAACCATTTCATAGGCCAGGTAACCGACCATCCCTCCCCAGAACCTTGGCAGTTCAGGCATATCAGCCGGATTAAATCTGCTCATAAAGTCCCTTAGAACTGCCAGCGGCTCTCCATTATGAGGAATCTTACTGACAGAATCCTTATTTTGAATTTCCACAAACTCCGAGTACACGCGGATATGAAATCTGGCAGAAGCACTCAAAAAGCTGTATCTTCCCCAACGTTCTCCTCCTTCGACACTTTCGAACAGAAAAACAGGGCCTTTATTATTATAGATTTTTTTAAGCAAAGAAACCGGAGTTTCCGTATCTGCCAATATTTCAACACAAACTGGTATAACATTGTTTTGCCCGGCTAAAATGCGGAATTGATCTTTGTCTGGGAATTGTTTTATAAGCATATATATTTCCTTTAATAAAAAATAAAAAAAGGCTGTGAAGATTTCCACAGCCTTTTTAAAACAAAAAGACCGCAGGCTTTGAGTTGCCTGCGGTCATTAAAATTTTTAACTAAAATCAGATTGGTAAAGTTCCGCCGGCAAACTCGTTGGTATAAGCCTGCCAACACCAGCATATAAATAACAGATTTTTAATTTTATGATTTCCAATTATTTTCATTTGTAAATTTTCCTATAAGGCTTTATCTAATAGTTATTTTGTTTTATATTTGTCAAGCTTTTTATTTAGCAGGAAAACAGAAGAGATTCAGATATGGCAGCAGAAACACTAAACTCTGGGGATGAAATGTGTTTGGACGAAAAGGCGGGAATTGAAATCGTCAGGCAGATCGGCAAACTCCTTTGCCGGCAAAATGCCGGCATTGCAATTGCCGAAAGCTGTACAGGCGGCCTTATATCCCATATGATTACAAATGTGCCGGGAAGTTCGGACTATTTTCTTTTATCAGGAGTAACATATTCAAATGAGGCCAAAATAAATCTGCTTGGAGTATCACCTGAAACAATAAAACGATACGGAGCAGTGCATGAAGAGACCGCAAAAGAGATGGCACGAGGAGTGCAACGGATTTCCGGCGCAACTTATGGACTTTCGACAAGCGGAATTGCAGGACCGGGCGGAGCAACCTATGATAAGCCTGTAGGAACCGTGTGTATCGGGCTTGCCACGCCCAAAGATGTAAAAGGGTATTGTTTCAATTTTGCCGGCAATGACAGACTTACGAATAAAAAAATATTTGCCATGAAGGCTCTTGACCTGTTGAGAACCGAACTTTTAGAAAAAATAAACTCCTTTGCGTGCTCTGCGGTTTTGCGGTGAATAAAAAAGATGAAAATATGACAATTAAAAAAGGACAAACACTGGAGCTTAGAGTCTCGAATATTGCCTTTGGCGGAAAAGGGCTTGCGCGTGTTGACGGCATGGCTGTTTTTGTTGACGGGGCAGTACCTTTAGACCTGGTTGATGCCCGCATAACCAAAAAGAAAAAAAGCTATGCAGAGGCCCGAATAGTATCAATAAAGGAGCCGTCTCCATATAGAATAGATCCGCCGTGCATGTACAGCAACTATTGTGGCGGATGTAAATGGCAGTTTTTAGCTTATGACAAACAGCTTGAGTTCAAACAAAGGCATGTAATTGATTCTATTGAACATATAGGGCTTATACATGATCCTTTAGTGCATAGAACAATTCCCTCCAGCCGGATTTTTGAGTACAGGAACAAGATGGAGTTTACATGTTCCGACCGGGAATGGCTGCTGCCTGACGATATGGATAAAAAGGATATTGCTGCGGGCTTTGCCATCGGTCTTCATGTGCCCGGCACATTTAACAAGGTGCTTGATACAAAGGCGTGCCTGCTTCAGCCAAAATTAGGCAATCATATCCTCGAAGATGTTAGAAATTATATTAAAAACTCCAAAATCCCAGTATATGGTCTTTACAGCCATGTTGGGCTTTGGCGTTTTCTTATGCTGAGACATTCCGCTGCCTATAACCAGTGGATGGTTAACATTATAACTTCAGAAGAAAACAAAAAAGTTCTGCAGCCTCTTGCTAATCTCTTGATGAATAAATATCCGGAAATAGTCTCGATTGTAAACAACATTACTGCTCGCAAGGCAGGCGTGGCCATTGGAGAATATGAAATACAGCTTGCAGGAGCCTCCTGCATAAAAGATAAAATCGGTTCTTGTGAGTTTGAGATATCTGCAAACTCATTTTTTCAAACCAATACGCCTGGTGCGGAACAGCTTTTCCGAACGGTCAAAGAATATGCCGGACTCAGCGGCAAAGAAAGGGTTGTGGATCTATACAGCGGCACAGGGGCGATATCTATTTTTCTTGCAGACAGCGCAAAAGAGATAACCGGCATCGAGATAGTTGAATCTGCAGTGGCTGATGCGCAAAATAACTGCAAAAAAAACATGGTATCAAATTGCCGGTTTATCCAAGGCGATATAAAGGACTGCCTGCCGCAGATTGCTGCAAGCCCTGATGTTATGATAATCGATCCTCCAAGAGTAGGTATGCACAAGGATGTAGTAAAGCATGTTCTTGAAATGGCGCCTGAAAAAATTGTTTATGTATCCTGCAATCCAGCGACCATGGCAAGGGATATCGGGCTTATAAAGGATAAATATAATCTGCTGGAAATACAGCCAGTTGACATGTTTCCTCATACATATCATATAGAATCGGTGGCAAAACTTGCAAAAAAATAAAAGGATATGATTTAATGGTCATTGAAATGAAGCCCATAGGTTTTGTTCGCCATGAATCTGAAAAAGTTCCCAGGCATTGGTCTGTTTCAGATGTTGAAGGAAGGCTGATTATTAATGAGGAATATATTGAGGGCGTGGAGGATATCAAGGCTGGTCAGCATATTGTCGTGATTTTCCATTTCCATAAAAGCCCTGCATTCACTTCCAGGTATCTCAAGCAAAGCCCTCCGCATCGCAATAAAATAATGGGGGTTTTCAGCTGCTGCTCGCCACAAAGACCAAACCCGATCGGCATGTCGATTCTGGAAGTACTTAAAGTAAAAAGCAACGTCATTTATGTTAAAGGTGTTGATATGTATGACGGAACCCCTATTTTGGATATCAAACCACATGTAATGCTTAATTGAGCGAAACACTCAATTGATAGTTGTCAGGAGACAGGTGGCAAATTGACAAAGCAAACAGATCTTCCTTTAAAATTTAAAAAGGCTGAAGAGGCTCAGGCATATTCCGCGGGTCTTGCTTTATTGGGTGAATTTTGCATTGGCCTTGGTGTGCTGGATTGGGTTGATGCGTATATGCCTAAATCAGGCAAGGGCATCCGTTTTAAGACCAGCGAATATCTTTTCCCCCTGGTTTTAATGCTAAATAGCGGTGGCCGCAGTCTGGAAGATATAAGGATTATACGGCATGATTTTATGTTAAGGAATATATTACCGCTGAAAAGAGTGCCCTCGCCTGATGCAATCGGGAACTGGTTAAGAAGAGCGGCTGATAGCGGAAGTCTTTCCGGACTTGAGAAGACAAACAGAAAATTATTAAAGAGAGCGCTGGAATATGATAATATAAAAAATTATACGTTAAATATAGATGCCACCGTAATAGAGGCTGAAAAAGAATCGGCAAAACCGACATATAAAGGATTTAAAGGCTACACGCCGATTATCGGCCATCTGGCGGAAAACGGTTTGATAGTCAGCGAAGAATTCCGTGAAGGAAATGTTGACCCTGCTTTAAAAAATCTTGAGTTTTGCAGGCATTGTATAGACCGGATGCCGCCAGGCAAAAGCATAAGGCGGCTAAGAGCCTGCCCCCCTTCCTGCCAGATCGATATAGTAGACTTTTGTGATAGAAAAGGTGTTGAGTTTGCCATGGGCGGCAATCTTGATGAAAATACATTGCGGGCAATCGGATCTATTCCTGAATCTGACTGGAGACCTCACAAAGAAGGATATATAGCGGAAACATCCTCCTCATTTATCGGAACAAAGAAGACTTTTCGAACAATAGTATTGAAAAGAAGATATCAGAAAGATCTGTTCAATAAAGAGGATATTAAATCAAAATATTCGGTAATAGTTACAAACATCAAGGGCTCTGCCCAAGATGTTTGTAAATGGTATAATCAAAACTGCGTAGCCAGTGAGAAGCGCATCAACGATCTGAAAGTTTCTTTTGGCATGGAAAGAATGCCTTGCGGCCAAGCAGGCGCAAATGCTGTTTTTTTTAGAATCGGCGTAATATCTTACAATATCAACCGATTATTTTTAATCAAAACCTTAACCTAAATTGAGCGATTAGCTGTTAGCCATTAGCGTTTAGCTCTAAAAAATCAGGGCATTACGTTAATTAGAAATAACACCCAACAGGTGAAAATTTGTAATAGTAAAACATCTTGGAATCATTAAACTAATAGCTAACCGCTAAAGGCTAATCGCTCAATTTAGGTTTTATAAGGCAAGAACAGGCCACTGAGGAATATAATAATGCATAACAAATTTCCACATCTTTTTGAGCGGTTTAAGATTGATTCCGTTTATCTGAAAAATAGAATTACCATGGCTCCTCTTTTTACTGCTTATGCTCATAAAGACGGTACTGTCAGCACTTTGACATTAGAGCATTACAAAGAAATTACAAGGGGCGGAGTTGGTATGATTGTAGTTGCAAACGCCATTGTAGATGAAAGCGGATCTGTATCAAAATATTCTATTAGAGTAGATGATGACAGATTTTTGCCGGGTCTTTCTATGCTCGCTG
Organism: Candidatus Desulfaltia sp.; assembly: GCA_030656555.1. GTDB lineage: Bacteria > Desulfobacterota > Desulfobacteria > Desulfobacterales > ETH-SRB1 > Desulfaltia. The sequence continues at coordinate 24,977 of JAUSPN010000092.1, forward strand.
ATACTATAAAAAAAGAAGGCGTGGCGGCAGTCCTTCAGATTAATCATGGAGGACATTTTGCGCAGGGAAGAAAGACTATCTCCCCTTCCTCTATTTCCCTAAGCGATTTAAATTTAGGAGGACTGTATAAAACAGCGCTTAAATCTCTTGATTTTCAGCAGCAGTGGTCTGTGTTGTCAGAAGCTATACAACAACACCCCAAAAGACCCAAAAAAATGACTGAAAATGATATAAAATACATAATTTCAGCCTATGCTCAGGCATCTGTACGAGCAAAAAAAGCAGGATTTGATATGGTAGAAATTCATGGCGCGACAGGATATCTGCCTGTTCAATTTTTGTCTCCAAGAATAAACAATAGAAAAGATCAGTATGGAGGCAGCCTGGAAAATCGTATGCGATTTCCTCTTGAGTTAGTACAAGCTGTAAAAAATGCTGTCGGAAATGATTTTCCTGTTGGATATCGTTTTTTGGCAGATGAATGGCTACCGGAAGGTTTTTCACTTGATGAGTCAAAGATATTTGCGGAAAGACTTTCCGCAAAAAAAATATCATATCTTTCGGTAACCGGAGGAACCTATGAATCCTTTTCCAGACCGGAGATCATAAAAAAGTCCCATGAGCCGGGTTATATGGTATATCTTGCGAAGCAGATAAAAGACGTGGTTAATGTGCCCGTTATAACAACCGGTCGTATTACATCGCCTGAACTTGCCGAAGAGATTCTTCGTGAGGAAAAGGCAGATCTTATAGGTCTATCGCGTCCCTTGTTTGCGGATCCGCAATGGCCGAAAAAAGCACGTAAAGGAAATGAGAAGGACATACTACCTTGTAAAGACTGCGGAACATGTTTTCAACTTGTGGTTTCGGATCGTCCTGCTTTATGCGCTCAATGGGGCAAGCCAAAATTGATCAAGCGTAAAACCATGATAAAAGAAGTCCATAATCCTCGAAAAAAGATACTTATTGCAATGGATGGTTCGGAAAATGCCACCATGGCGGCTGCTTATGCAGCAGATATGTTATCTAACCGCAAAGATGTTTTTATAACTCTTATTCATATACAGACTGATGAGCCGGATAAGGATCAACAGGGAATTAATGAGATGATGGATATTGCCCGCTCTCTTCTTATCAAGGCAGGAATTCCAAAGGAAGCCATTTCTGTTCATATCAGCAAGAAAGAGGTGGGAATTGCCCGTGATATATTAAGAGAAATAGCAAAAGGGGGCTATGGTACAGTTGTCATAGGACGGCGCGGTATTTCAAAAGCTCAGCAATTTTTGTTCGGAAGTGTATCAAATAAAATCCTTCAAAATACAGGCGATTATACTGTATGGGTTGTTGAATGAGTCCACCTGTTGCCATAAAAAAGATTGGAATTATAGGAGGTGGAATAGGTGGGCTCTTTTTAACCTCATCTATTGTTCAATGCTGGGATAACTATCCCGACATATATATATTTGATCCAAGATTTGATAAAAGGGGAGAAACGCGTACCAGCCGTACATCAGGGCTTGTTTATCAAGGATGGGCGGGCTCATTTGGACTACCTCTTATTGATCCTTCTATCATTGCGCACAAGATTGATACAATAACATTTCATAAAGATGCTAAGAGCGTTGAAACTTCTGACCCGCTTGGACGCAAAATCTGCATAATCAACCGCAACCCAGTCCAACGGAATGGCCGGCTAATTCCAAGTATATATCAACATATCCAGAGCCGTATCTCCAACTATAAACGAATACATTTTCTTCCTTTCAGGGTAAATGATATCTATTTCCCCAAAGATTTTGATAGAAATTTTACCATCGTGTGTGATGATTATGACGGAACGACACATCAGATAAATGTAGATGGCGTGGTTTTTACCACACTGCCTCCCAAGATAAAGAAAACACTATCAAGAGAAATTGGATATAGACCGCCAAAAAAATGGCCTGGAGCCATTTTTGATGTTTATCTTAAAAGAGGAAAATGGCTCCCAAAGTACCAGACGCTCCATAAGTTTTTTGTTGGAGGCGGACGGATTCATACAATAGATCTGATTCCAAGGCGCGACACTCTTACGGTTATGGCTTTGGGAAAAGGCGCCACACTGCCGGTTTTATTCGAGCATATTGATAACAACCCTAATATACAGAGATGTCTGCCAGAAAATTGGAGATCACGTATAGTTGAAGGTAGCGCATGCAGTCTTAACGTACCGGTTACTTCAGCTAAGAATGCGGTATCAGACGGTATTGCATGTCTTGGTGGCCATTTATTTGGAGCGCTGTTGATTAACGGCGGACTTTACACAAATCTATGGGCAGCGGAACTTTTGGCAAACGCAGTTAAAGAAAGGGGCTTTCATAAAGATGGTCTTGAAAAGCTGTATTTTGCTAAATTGAAAAAAACCCTTTATTTCCAGAATTTAATCGGAAAGACAATTTATATGCTTACAGACAATTTTCTTCTTCCTTCTAAAAGCATATCTTACTTCTTTTTGCGTGAATTTATAAAGGAAAAAGAGCTTATTCCTGAAAAAAGGATATTAACCAGGTTTGCATGGGATATATTGATCGGGAAAGAGCCTTTTTCCCATACTACAGCAAGAGCCCTTAAGGGATTAATACAGAAGATTTGTGGAAATGACAGATAAATTTATAGTATATGAAATTCCATTTTTTGCCAATTTTATCAGCAAGTTAAAAACTGTCAAAAAGTCCGAAGTTTGATGATGGTTTGTTAAATGTAAGCACACATTCACAGCCCGAAAATTTTTTATTCTCTCGAACTGCTTATCCATTTTGTTTATTCCTGCCAAACGCCATGCATCCCCAGCCTTCTGTGGCCTTATTGATTGTATATCGTTTTATAAACACCAAAAGGCATCGTGTAATAATTTGAAACTAATAGTTGCAAATTATTGTCTTATGGTTCATATTGCTATTAATAAAAACAATGAAAATGGAGTATAATTATGCCAACAGCCGTTAAAATATCAGACGATCTTGTAATAAAAGCCAGAGTTAAATCAAAAATATTTAAACGATCTATTGCCGGTCAAATTGAATATTGGGCAAGCATCGGTCAAATAATTGAAGAAAATCCGGATCTGCCATTGCCATTTATTCAAGAAATTCTCATTGCAAAAGAGCAAATTAAAGCTGGGCTTGGAACTCCGTATGTTTTCGGAGAAGGCGAATGATTGAAATAAATAAAATCATTCAGTCCCCTTTGTTTGCCAAACAGAAAAAAAGACTGCATAAGAACCAAATTAAAGATTTAGATAAGGCAATTCGTAAAATAACTCAAGACCCGGAAACAGGAACCATGAAGGCAGGTGATCTGAACAGAGTCCGTGTATTTAAATTTAAATCTATGGACTCATTGGTTCTTTTAGCTTATGAACTACTTGAAAATACTCTCTATCTTTATACGTTTGGATCTCACCAGAATTTCTATCGAGAACTAAAAAAATATCTCAATCGTTAGAACTCTTCAATTTATTGATAAAACCACATGAAACGTTCCGTATATTCCACCAGCCTTTCCCAGCCCTTCGGCCATTGCCGTGCAACCAGTGTAAAAGCATCATTTGTGGATATGCTCAACGCAAAGTATGGAGCACGCGAGAATTTAATAACTTCAAGCAGTTTCGGTTATTTTTCATTTATGGTTTTGATAACAGCATAAAATTTTCTTGAAATATAAGTAGTTATATTATAACTTGAATTAAAGCTCCCCGCCGCAAGCAGCGGAAAATCTTCAATCAAAATTTTAGCAGGAGAAGGATATGAAGGTCTTTAAGAATCGGGCTGTTGTTTTTGTGATGGTTCTGTTTTTTGTTACTGTGGTTTCCTGCGGAAAGGAAGAAGAGGGCCGGAAAGTTGATCTTGATAAAAAGACCCTGGATGTCGGTCAATTAGTAAAAACAATAGATATGGAAAAGAGCTTAAAATTCTGTTTTAACCGTCGTCTTGCTCCGCGGGAAGAAGTAAATATCCAACCCCAGAGGGGCTGGCTTTGGAATAACCCCTGGAAGGGGATGAAACTGCCTTGCCTCCTGAGGGGGCAAGGATGAGTTGTCCCAAACTCTGATTAAAATAATTTTTGCTGTCGTTCTTCTTTACGT
>JAUSPN010000093.1 GCA_030656555.1 Candidatus Desulfaltia sp.
ACGTAAAGAAGAACGACAGCAAAAATTATTTTAATCAGAGTTTGGGACAACTCATCCTTGCCCCCTCAGGAGGCAAGGCAGTTTCATCCCCTTCCAGGGGTTATTCCAAAGCCAGCCCCTCTGGGGTTGGATATTTACTTCATTGGCCCGGTCAGTGTTTTTCTTGTTTCCAGCCTGTTTCTGTTTCAGATTCAGTTGGCTGGCCTGGTACCAGAAATCGTAGTTTCCCATGTACACCGAGATTTTACCGAAATCAATGTCTGCAATGTGAGTGCAGATCTGGTTCATGAAATGACGGTCATGTGATACCACGATTACCGTGTTCTGGAACCTGTGGAGAAACTCTTCAAGCCAGCCAATGGACTTGATGTCAAGGTTGTTGGTGGGCTCGTCCAGAAGCAGGACGTCCGGGTTTCCGAACAGGGCCTGGGCAAGGAGCACTCGTACCTTTTCCCCGCCCTCGAGTTCCTTCATCTTTTTCTGATGCATCTCTTCGGTAATTCCCAGATTATTTAAGAGAACCGCCGCTTCAGGCTCTGCCTCATAGCCGTTCATCTCCGCAAATTCGAGCTCAAGCTCACTTGACCTGATTCCATCCTTTTCGGAAAAATCGGGCTTGGCATAAAGAGCATCCCTCTTTGTCATAATTTCGTACAGCTTTTCATGGCCCATGATCACAGTGTTTAAAACAGCCTCCTCGTCAAAGGCAAAGTGGTCCTGTCTTAAAACCGCGATTCGCTCCCCGGATCCTACGGAGATGTTTCCCGAGTCCGGTTCGATATCCCCGGCAAGAATTTTCAGGAATGTGGACTTCCCTGCGCCGTTGGCGCCGATGAGTCCGTAGCAGTTGCCCGGTGTAAACTTTATATTGACGTCTTTGAACAGCACCCTCTTGCCGTAGGCGAGGGTAACATTAGTTGCGAAAATCATTGTTGTTTTGTTTCCTTTTCATTAAATAAAAAAAACCACAGGAACGGATCCTGTGGCACATAAGTTAGCGGCACCCTATCATCTTTTGAAGCGAAAGCAAGTCCTTTTTTGAAGAAAAATCGATTAGGCAGCAAACATCGGTCAGCCAAACTGAAATAGTATACATAATTGACAAACAGTTAAAAAATCGCCAATATGAAATGACGTAATTGTCGCCATAAAGGAGATTTCAATTCTACACCTTTGGAGGCAAGAGCTCGAAGAAAGCTTTGTCTGAAAAGAAAGTTGAAAAGGTTTCACATATGGAAACAGGAAGTATCAGCGAATACCTCAAATTCTTTGCCGCCCTGCTGGCCATTGTCAACCCGGTTGGGGCCATTCCGATCTTCATTAATCTGACAGCGGGTAAGGATAAAGGGGTCCGCAACAAAAACGGATTCATGGCTTCTATCTCCATGGGGATAATTCTCATTGTTGTCCTGTTCAGCGGCGATGCCATCCTTCGCTTCTTCGGGATATCGGTTGGTTCCTTTCGTGTCGGCGGCGGTATCCTGATTTTGCTCATGGCCATCTCCATGCTGCACGCCAAGCTGAGCCAGGTCAAGCAAACGAAAGAGGAGGAACTCGACTCGGCCGAGCGCGACAGCGTGGCCGTGGTACCCCTGGGCACCCCGCTTCTGGCCGGGCCCGGAGCGATCAGCACCGTTATCCTTTACGCCCAGCGCTATACATCTGTTACACACTATCTTTATCTGCTCGGTATCATAGTGCTTCTGGTATTTCTGACCTTTCTTTCGTTTCGACTGGCTCCTACCATTGCCCGTTTGCTTGGCAAAACAGGCATCAACGTGGTAACCCGGCTCATGGGCCTGATCATGGCCGCGGTGGGCGTGGAGTTCATTGCCAACGGCCTAAAACAGCTTTTCCCTGTCCTGGGCGGCTAAGCCCGGACCAGTTTGCGTTAGAGACAGGAGTGTTCCCTTGGAGATAATACTTAGCGATTTGCAAATTCCCAACTTCCCTGTTTACAGCGAACCAATAAAAGCAAACAGGAAAACAACCAGCATTAAAGACAGGCCTGTCATAGTAGGTTTTGGTCCGGCAGGCATGTTTGCTGCTCTTGAACTTATTGATTATGGGCTTAAACCTTTAATATTTGAAAGAGGTAAAAAGATAGAAGAACGCTCTGTTGATGTTCAAAAATTTATAAAAGAAAGGGAGATAAACCCTGAATCAAATATTCAATTTGGTGAAGGCGGCGCCGGTTCATACTCGGACGGGAAGCTGTTTTCAAGGAGAAATAATAATTCAAGCTATGTAAACAGGGTGTTGAAGACTTTTATTAAATTTGGTGCGCCTGAAGAAATAGGGTATATCAGCAAGCCCCATCTGGGGACAGATGTGTTGCGCACAATTGTTCGTAATATAAGGAGCTATATCCTTGAGAGAGGCGGTGAGATATATTATGGCTCAAAAATGACGGACATCCTGATATCAGAGGGTAAGGCCTCAGGTATTATAATAAATGGTGAGAAGGAATATCTTTCTTCAAGTATCTATATTGCTTTGGGACATTCTGCGCGCGATACCTTTGAGATGATGCATGAAAAAGGTGTTGCTATTGAGCAGAGGCCGATTTCTGTTGGTGTGAGAATCGAGCATCCTGTTGAAACTATTAATCTTATGCGATATGGTGATAAATATAAGGATTTTCCCGGCTTAGGGGCTGCTGCCTATTCTTTGAATTATACCAATCGAAAAATTCAGAGGGGGGTTTATACATTCTGCATGTGTCCTGGAGGCGAGGTAATTAATGCTTCATCTAATCAAGGTATGCTGGTTTTAAATGGGATGAGCTACTCACACAGGTCATCAGCATTTTCAAATGCAGCGCTGGTTGTAACCTGTCGTGCGGATGATTATAAATCAACCGGTCCATTGGCTGGTTTAGAGTTCCAAAAGGATATTGAACGAAAGGCCTTTGACGCAGGAGGAGGAAGATGGGAAGCTCCTGCGCAAAATCTGATGGATTTTTTAGGTGAGAGCAGCTCTGTGGGCTTAAATAAAAACTCGTATAAGATGGGGACCGTTTCTGCTGATATGAAAGACATTTTTCCAGCATTTGTGGTCGAGGAGCTGTTGGCCGCATTTAATAAATGGAAAGAAGAAGTTCCGTTATTTGTTTCAAATCATGCAATATTGTTAGGTGCGGAAACAAGAACCGCATCTCCTGTACGGATTAAACGCAACGAAAAACTTGAATCAGTAAATATCAAAAATTTGTATCCGATAGGCGAAGGTTCAGGCTATACAGGCGGTATAACGAGTTCTGCCGCTGATGCTATAAAGGCTGTCGAAATAAACGTATCCCGATTCATACCATGCTGAGACTTACAGAAATTAAACTCTCCCTCGACCATAGTGAAGCTGACCTCAGGGCGGCAATCATCAAACGGCTTGGTCTCCAAACAAACGACCTCATCAGTTACACGATTTTCCGTCGCGGCATCGATGCTCGAAAATCACACGCCATTGTGTTTACCTATACGCTTGATATTGAGGTAGCGCATGAGGCCAATATTCTATCGCGATTCGAGGACGACCAACACCTCAGACCCGCGCCTGATACCTCCTACCATTTTGTTGCCCGCGCTCCCAGGAAGGCGCTTCCCACGCGGCCTGTCATCATTGGCATGGGACCCTCCGGCCTCTTTGCAGGGCTGATCCTTGCTCAGTCTGGATTTTGCCCGCTGATTCTGGAGCGTGGCAAGGCTGTGCGGGAACGCACCAAAGACACCTTTGGTCTGTGGCGCAAAGGAATCCTCGATCCGGAATCAAATGTGCAGTTCGGAGAAGGCGGGGCCGGGGCATTTTCCGATGGCAAGCTGCATACTCAGATCAAAGACCCCAAACATTATGGCAGAAAAGTGCTGGAAGAATTTGTCAAAGCCGGGGCGCCGCCAGAAATTCTGTATGTCAGCAAACCACATATCGGAACATACCGACTGGTCGGCATTGTCGAAAAAATGCGTGCCACGATCCAATCGTTGGGGGGAGAGATTCGATTCCAGAGCCGGGTGGATGATATCCTGATAGAGGACGGCCAGGTGAGCTGTGTCGTGCTGGCAAGCGGTGAACGCATTGCCACCAGCCATCTTATCGTGGCAATTGGCCACAGCGCTCGCGACACCTTTGAGATGCTCCACAAGCGTGGCATCTTCATGGAGGCGAAGCCTTTTTCCATCGGCTTTCGAATTGAGCACCCTCAATCGCTCATTGACCGCAGCCGTCATGGAAAAAACGCCGACAACCCGCTGCTTGGCGCCGCCGACTACAAACTGGTTCATCACGCCGGCAATGGCCGATCGGTGTACAGCTTTTGCGTGTGCCCGGGAGGCACCGTTGTTGCTGCCACCTCCGAACCAGGGCGGGTTGTGACCAATGGCATGAGCCAATATTCGCGCAAAGATCGTAACGCCAACAGCGGTATCGTGGTGGGTGTTTCTCCGGCTGACTACCCTGACGGCCCGCTGGCAGGCATGGAGTTTCAACGCTTTTGGGAGTCACGGGCCTTTGACCTGGGCGGCGGAAACTATCATGCGCCGGTACAGCTGGTGGGCGATTTCCTGGCCGGCAGACCTTCCACAGCGTTCGGCTCGGTGCAGCCCTCCTATACCCCCGGCGTCCACTTATGCGACCTCACCACAGCCTTGCCGGACTACGCCATCAATGCCATCCGCGAGGCCCTGCCTGTCTTCGCCAAAAAAATTAAAGGTTTCGATCTGGCGGATGCCGTGCTGACCGCAGTGGAAACGCGCACCTCATCGCCAGTCCGAATCAAACGCAACGATTCTGACCTGCAAAGCATCAACACTAAAGGGTTGTATCCCACAGGGGAAGGCGCGGGCTATGCGGGCGGGATATTATCCTCGGCCGTGGATGGAATTAAGGTCGCCGAAGCGCTGGCATTAAGCCTGCTGGACCGGTACGCCCAAGATTTATAATGTAAGGATGACGAGCCTTAGACAGGATATAATATAATCTGAGGCTATGATGAAACTTTGGAAGGTTCTCTGCTTTTTAAGCTCTTTTGTTGGCAAGGGTTTTACAGTAAATAACTTTTCCGTCGCCTAAAGCATAAAAGTCTTTAAGTATTGACGCCATATTATAACCACACTGTTCATAAAAAGAACGGGTACCAGAATAATGTGACCGCTGAGATGTCTCGATATAAATACGTGTTCCATTGGATTCATAAATTAAACGTTCGGTTTCATTTAATACTATTCGTCCTAATCCCTTTCTTTTAAAATCCGGATGAATAGCAATCCAGTAAAGATTATAGCTGGAAACAGTGCAAGGGATTAGGCCGAAACAAGAATAGCCAAGCAACCGATTGTCCTGTTCTATAAAAACAAAATTATAATCACTTTTTTCACCTTTTGTTAATCGTTCCTCAACAAGTTCAACAGCCACATTTATTTCTGAGGGGTTGAAGAAACCGGTTGCGCTAATTAATTGGCGCACATCTTCAATATCCTTTTGAAGAGGCTTGTAACGAAAAACTATTTTGGGATCAGATAACCTTTTGTTGCGACTGGTTTTTTGAACAACATGTTTTTTCCTGTCTAACAGACACTTGAACTTGCCGGGTGATTTCCTGGCGATTGCATTATCGAGAATCCGCTCTACCGCATCTACAAAAGACAGGCCTGCATGTTCTACTGCGGCAGCAAAGCCTGCATCCGGAGAAAGGCAGGGATTTGTATTGACCTCGAGTATCCATGGCCTTTTATTATCATCAACCCGAAAGTCAATGCGTGCATATCCTTCCAACCCAAAAACCTGCCAGCATTGAATTGCTATTGTTGAAAGTTCTGTTAATAAAGATTTATCTGTGGCGGGAAAATCAAAGCATCTGGGTGTATGATGATATTCATAAGATTTATCATCCCATTTAGCGGCATAATCTACAATCCGCAACCTGCTATTATCATATTCATCAAACAAAATTTCAGCATGTGGCAGGACTTCAGGGCCTTCCGGCCCGGACAAAACCGAAATATTAAATTCTCTGCCTTCAACATATTGCTCGGCAAAACACATATCATCTAATTGTAAAGCTCGTTTATGCAAATATTCTTTTACGCTTTTATTGTCGGTTTTCTCATCAAATATTGCCTTGTTGTCTAATCCAATAGAACCGTGTTCCCAAACTGATTTAATAATCCATGTAGTTTTTTCCCTTTTTTCAGGGGAAAAGTCATCCCTAAACCATGATGAAACATCTTGCGGATAAGGACCAATCCAGGCGGGTGTCGGCAAATTTACCATCTGCATTCGTTCTTTAGCCATTAACTTATGTGAACTTAAAAATATTGATTCAGATGGCGAACCTGTGTAAGGAATCCCCATAGAATAAAGCAAACACGGAACCAAATGGATCAGATTTCCAGATCCGTCCAATGACTCTACCAGGTTAAAGACCGCATCGGGTTGAATTTCGCCAAGTCTTTCTTTGAGCCTTTTTAAGTCTAAATCGCACATAACAGAAACAGGCTGATGACCTATCTCAATTAATGCATTGGCAACGGCTTGAGCTTGAATAATTACATCGCTTTCATCAACTGCGCTCTCGTTTGTTACCAGATTGTGTATAATTGCCACTTTAAGCATCTTTTTCCTTTTACAAGATACTCTGTCAGCTTTCGTGCATTTCCTATGCGTTCGGTTTTATAACCAAGAACCTGCAAGGCACTTTCAATTGCTGTAATTGTATCGTCATGGTCAAATTCGGCAGTTTCTTCTTCAGTGTAACCTGAAGCCAGATAATCTGAACGCAAATCGTAAGTTAATCCAATATTCATGTTTTAATTTCTTTTTCTTTTGGGGTTTCTTAATAAAGCATCCCGTGCCATATTATTGCATCATTCTGATTCATTTCTAAACTTTGAAAAAATCATATGTAACCGTTCACGGAACGTTGAAATTGGAAATTTGGCCTTCATTCTTTTGTACTATTCTTCCCAATTTCCAATTTCAAGTTTCAAGCCGTAAACGGCTACAATCATATTAACAACTCTAACAACAATTTATTGTATCAGTGTATCGGAAAATGCGGTCCTCATAGTTTTTGAGTAATAAATTATTTCCTTCTCTTCTCATAAGGTAATCAGGCATTAACGGTATTTTACCGCCACCACCAGGAGCATCTATAACATAATGTGGAACAGCATATCCACTAGTATGTCCTCTCAACCCTTGAATGATTTCCAAACCTTTATCAATAGATGTTCTAAAATGACTTGAGCCTGTGATAAGATCACACTGGTAAAGATAGTAAGGCCTTACTCGCATTTTAAGGAGGTGGTGCATAAGGTTTTTCATTGTTAGTACATCATCATTGATGCCTTTGAGCAGCACTGTTTGAGAACCCAAAGGAATGCCGGCATTAGCAAGCATATTGCAGGCACGATATGCTTCCGGAGTACATTCTTCGGGATGAGTAAAATGCAAGCTCATCAACAATGGATGGTATTTTCGCAACATTTTCACTAAGTTAGGTGTAATTCTTTGAGGTAACACTGCCGGAACCTTTGTTCCAATACGTATGATTTCAACATGCGGAATTTGTCTTAAACGTATAAGAAGCCATTCTAATCTGTTATCGCTCAAAGTAAGCGGATCTCCTCCTGAAATAAGAACATCACGAATTGCAGGATTGTTCTTTATGTATTCAATTGCCCTTTCCAAGCGAGATCTTGCAGGAAGAATCGATCCATGGCCGACAACACGAGAACGTGTGCAATAGCGACAGTAAGTAGAACAAAAATCAAGAATTAGAAAAAGCACCCGATCAGGATAACGATGAACGAGTCCCGGCACAGGGCTTTGATGTTCTTCTCCCAGCGGGTCGTCTTTCTCTTCAGGCGATTTAAAAAGTTCATGTATTGTTGGAACTACTGTGCGACGTAACGGGTGTTCCGGGTTATCTGGTGACAAAAGACTCATGTAATACGGTGTAATGCCAACCGGCAATTTTGAATCAAGTTGTTTAAAAATGCTTTCTTCTTCTGGAAAGATTTTAATAAAACGTTTCAATTGCTCTAAACTACAAACTCTGTTGCTGATTTGCCAGTGCCAATCATTCCATTGCTTTGTTGAAATTGCCGGGAAAAATTTTTTTCTAAAAACGAAGGTAGCCGGGAGTGTTTTTGATTTGGTTTTTTTAGGGATAATTGAAGAAATTAAAGCGTTCGGCAGATTAATAAAAGAACTAACCGATGGAGGATAAGAATTTTCGATGAAAGGGAAATAACTACTTGGTGGTTCGTCATCCTTTTCTTCCATATCCTGGTTTTGCTTAACATCTAAACTTAATGATGACTGCATTTTTTCTCCTTAATTATTTAGGTTTGTTTTGACAGTAGCCACTGTAAAAAGTGAGACACAATATTCTCTTTAAAGACGCATATCAAGATTTTTTTTGTTGAATTTAAAAAAAAATTAAAAAACATAACGCCTTAGAATTGTTTAAAATATCAGATCATAATAAGAAAAAAGCAACGATTAAGCTTTTTACCGCAAGCAGATAGTGCATTAAAAATCAAAATAAAAAGACGATCTATAATTACAGTCATTATTTTGTGCTATCTTTTCCCCTCAAATACGCCACCACAATCCCTATACCGGCCACACCCGCGCCGACACGCATGGCGGTTTGAAAAGCCGCCATAAAATAGGGTTCCATCTCAGGTCGATAGACCTTCAAATCGAGCCCTCCGCTGAGGCTGCGAAAAACACTGTTGAAAATCAGTCCGGAAAGCGCCACCCCGATGACCATACCCAGATTGCGCGCCGTGGCAACGCTGCCCGAGGCGATGCCCCTTCTGTGGGGCGGTACTGCGCTCATGGCCACGGCACTGTTGGGGGAGATAAAAATGCCGATGGCGATGCCGGCAAGGGCCAGACGCCAGGCAATATCCATCATTGTAGCGGAAGATGAGAGACAGGACAGAATAAAAAGACTTGCACACATTACCGCCATTCCCAGGGTGCAGAGCAGCCTGGAGCCGATTCTGTCCGACAGGGCTCCTGAGATCGGCGACACGAAAAAAAGAAAAAGAAATGGAATCATCAACACGCCGCCGACACGGTCCATTGGAAATCCCATTGGGTGGACCAGATAAAACGGCATGAGAAAAGTAATGGTAAAAAGGCTGTCAAACATAATGATCGCCGACAGAACCGGCAGTGAGAAAAGGCGGATTTTCAAGAGTGATGGATCGAAAACAGGATAAGCAGTGCGGGTTTCGACCAGAACCAGCAATAGACCTGTAGCGATAAACACGGTAAAACACATGACGGTTCCGGATGACAGTGGCCCCCAGTCGTAAATATGGGTCAGTCCTGTCAAAAGTGAGCCAAAGCACACGACAAGCAGGGCAGCCCCGGTCCAGTCATGCGGTTCCTTTGATCGATTCTCCCTGGTCCGTTTTAATACAATTGAAGCAACGGTCGTCGCTGCCGCACCGATGGGAATATTGATGAAAAAAATGACAGGCCACGAGAAATGTTCGAGAATCAATCCGCCAAAGGCCGGGCCGGTGGTCAGCCCGGCAGCCACCACCGTACCCACCATGCCAAGGGCCATGCCCCTTTCCTTTGCAGGGAAAGCGTCGACCACCAATGCCGGCGAGCAGGCCATGATCATCGCAGCTCCAACACCCTGAAAAGAGCGGGCGGCAATCAGCCACGCAACACTGGCGGCCAGACCGCACAACAAAGATCCCAACGAAAAAAAGATAAATCCCAGACAGTATACAAGCCTTTTTCCCTCTGTGTCGCTTAGACGTCCAAAGGTCAACAGGAGAGAAGAAATCGTCAGCAGGTAAATTATTGGCACCCACTCGATGACGGATAAAGAGACCTGAAAATCATTCATGATTACCGGCAGGGCGATATTGACTATACTGCTGTCCAGTGTGGACATGAACACACCGACAGCCACCAATGAAAAAACCAGCCATTTGTTGGGCGGCCTGGAGATATCGTGCTGGATATGCGAGATGTCCATAAATAAATACCTGAATTTCGCACGTAATTGAACCGCAATAGCGAGCGCTAACCCCGTAGCTTGTCGGAGCAAAGCAAAGATCTCAAAATAAAAAAGCTCGATCAGAATTTGACCGAGCTTGATTTTTTTGGCTCCCCAGCACGGACTTGAACCGCGGACCCGATGGTTAACAGCCATCTGCTCTGCCAACTGAGCTACTGGGGATCAAGAAAATTTTAACTAATAAAGACTCAAATCAAAGTCAAGAAAAATCGTTTTTAATAAATTTACGGTTCAAGTCTCTTTACCTTTAATGACAGCTCATCAAGCTGGTCTTTGCCGGCTTCGGAAGGCGCGTTTGTTAAAAGGCATGCTGCTTTTTGCGTCTTTGGAAATGGTATAACATCCCGGATAGAGGGTTGCCCGCATAAAATCATAACCAGCCGGTCAAAACCAAAAGCAATGCCTCCATGTGGCGGCGCGCCGGAATCGAGAGCTGAAAGCAAAAATCCAAACTTTTCTTCATAGGTTTTTCGATCCATGCCCAGGGCTTCAAATACCTTCTCCTGCATATCCCTTTGATGAATACGGATGCTTCCCCCTCCAATCTCGGAACCGTTTAGAACAAGATCATAGGCACGTGATTTAACAGCAAGAGGGTTTGTGCTCAGCAATTCGTAATCTTCTTCAAATGGCGCTGTAAATGGATGGTGCAGAGACTGATACCTTTTTTCTGTTTCATCATATTCCAGCAGAGGAAAGTGTGTAACCCATGTAAACCTGAATTCCTTTTCATTTATCAGGCCAAGCCTCTTTCCCAGATGGTTTCTTAGCTGCCCAAGAGCTTCATTTGCAACCTGCGGCACATCAGCAACAAAAAACACCAGGTCTCCCGGCTCAATCGCCAGGCGTTGAACCATCTTTTCTTTTTCTTTGTCAGTAAAAAATTTTTCTATCGGAGACTGCCACTTATCTTCCCTGATCTTTATCCAGGCCAGCCCTTTAGCTCTGTAAATGGCAACGAGTTCAGTAAGGTCGTCGATCTCCTTTCGTGAAAAATCAACACAACCCTTTGCATTCAAAGCCTTAACTATCCCGCCTTTTTTCACAACGCTTGAAAAGACTTTAAAGCCTGAATCTTCTACAATATCTGAGATATCTTTCAGCTCGAGATCGAACCTGATATCCGGTTTATCGAGACCAAAACGGGAAATTGCTTCAGCATATGTAATGCGGGGGAATGGAATTTCAATTTCCATATCAAGGACATCTTGAAAAAGATTCTTTATCATACCTTCAGAGATGCCCATAATATCCTCTTCGCCCATAAAGGACATCTCGAAATCTATCTGTGTGAATTCAGGCTGACGGTCGGCCCTGAGATCCTCATCCCTGAAGCATCGAACAATCTGATAATAACGGTCAAAACCTGATATCATCAAAAGCTGCTTAAATATCTGAGGTGATTGAGGCAGGGCATAAAACTGCCCGGGATTTACCCTGCTGGGGACAAGATAATCCCTTGCCCCTTCCGGTGTGCTGCGCGTTAAAAAAGGGGTTTCAATCTCAAGAAAACCATTGGCATTCAAATACTGGCGCACCGAGGCGGAAGCCTTGTGCCTTAAAATAATATTTTTTTGTAATTGAGGACGTCGCAGGTCGATATGACGGTATTTCAGACGGACACTTTCCGAAACATCAATTTTTTCCTCAATTAAAAACGGAGGTGTTTGGGCTGTGTTTAATATTTTCAGCTCAGCAACCATAATTTCAACTTCACCTGTCCGTAAACCCGGATTGACCATGCCTTCGGGTCTCGGATCAACAACTCCACGCACACCAAGGACATATTCGCTCCTGATAGCATGAGCCTTTTCATGAACCTCTTTATCTGTTACAGGATTAAAGACAACCTGGGTAATGCCTTCTCTATCCCGCAAATCTACAAAAATAACCCCTCCATGATCTCTCCTGCGCTGCACCCATCCCATAAGAACAACCTCTTTGCCGATGTGTTTGGCATTAAGTTCGCCGCAGTTATGGGTGCTTCTCGTTTTTCCAAGTAAATCCGTCAATTACTTAACTCCTTTCAGTAAATATCTCACGCAAAGCAAAATGGGAATGCATCCCATCTTTAGTGTTTTCGTAACAGTTCTTTTTTTACCCTTTCTATAATATCATCTATGGGAATTATAACCTGCTCTTTGGTAGTCATGTTCCGCAAAACAACCGCTTTTTCTTCAAGTTCTTTTTCCCCGATAATCAGCACATGTTTTGCGCCAAGCCTGTCCGCCCGTTTCATCTGGCTTTTTAAGCTTTTACCGGCAAAGTCAAGCTCGGCAATTATCCCTTCAAGACCAAAAGCGCAGGCCCAGTCAAAGGCCATTGACATGCTCTTTTCACCCATGGCTGCTATAAATATGTCCGGATCTTGCGCAAAATCTTTTGCTTTAAGATCGGTTATTTCAACAAACCTGTCCAAGCCTATTGCAAATCCTACTGCCGGCTGATCAGGCCCTCCAAGCGCTTTAACAAGACTGTCATATCTGCCGCCTCCTGCAACGGCATTTTGCGCTCCTAACAACCCTGTCTTTATCTCAAAGGTTGTTCGGGTATAATAGTCAAGCCCTCTTACCAGACGCTTGTCAACTTCAAATGAAACCTTAAATTTTTCAAGAGCATTTTTTACAGCCTCGAAATGTCTGTTGCATTCAGGGCATAGATGGTCGAGAATGGAAGGAGCATCCGCCATAGCCAAACAACATGAAGGGACCTTGCAATCAAGCACCCTTAAGGGATTCCGTTTTCTCCTTCTTCTGCAATCCGAACAAAGTTCTTCTTCTGCCGCAGACAAAAACACGGAAAGAGCCTCTTTGAACCCAGGGCGGCATATTGGGCAGCCTAATGAATTTATATGCGCTTTAACTTCAGTAGCCGACAGCCTTTTAAAAAATACCGCAAGGATGAAGATAAGCTGAGCATCAATAAGGGGTGAATCAATTCCGAAAACCTCGGCATTAATCTGGTAAAACTGCCTGTACCTTCCTTTTTGAGGTCTTTCCCTGCGAAACATCGGGCCAATGGTATAAAATTTTCGGACCGGATCTTTTGCATACAGTTTGTGCTGGATATAAGAGCGCACAACAGATGCGGTCGCTTCCGGCCTGAGAGTAATAAGATCCCCATTTCTATCTGGAAAGGCATACATCTCCTTTTCCACAATATCTGTATCCTCTCCGATACTCCTTGCAAAAAGCTCGGCATGTTCCAGAATTGGAATACGTATCTCTTTAAAGCCAAAGTCCTCTAAAAGTGAACGTGCCGTCTTTTCTATATGCTGCCAGAGTTCGACCTCTCCAGGCAGAATATCTTTAAAACCTCTAATTAACTGTATCATATTTTAGCGCCGATCCTTTTATTGTGTAACCTTTTTTCTTATCTCAGCAACCACTTCTTAGTCAATATCAATATTTTACCAAAATCCACCGCCTAAAAAAAACATATGGATATTTTAGTTTTTTGGATATCCCACCGACTGCGCGAGGATGACTCTCTGATCCGGCCGCAGATTCATTGCCTTTGCCAGGGCTGATCTGTCGACTGACCCGCGCACAACAGTGGCTAATCCTTCGGAGGCACAGTACAGGCAAACATTTTGACTAATAAAGCCCGTGTCGGCAGCAGAATAGAGAACCTTGTCATCAACTTCCGCCTGACCCATCCTCGAGAAATCAGCTACATAGATGAGGTTCACGGGCGCCTCCCGCACGAACGGCTGAAGTCCGGTCAGAGACCGGATGTCACCCGCGAGAACCGGCCTCAACGCGTGTGCTTTTGCGTCATAAAGATAAAGGCCATCGGTGGTGGCGACGTAGATGTCAATTTCCTGCCAGTTCCTCGCTGATGGCGCGGTACGCTTTCCTGAATCCGGCTGATTAACTCCAAACGCCGCCCAAAGCATGTTTGAAAGCACCTGCTCAGGCAACTTCCCAGTGCTGAACTCACGCGAAGACCTTCTATCCTTCAACACCTGCATCAGAGGTTTACCAATGTCCATTTGCGGCACCAAAAGCTTAACCGGCTTGAGTTCCTGTCCGGAAGACAGAGTGGGGCAAATGAGCAAAACCGCCAGCACCAGGCAAGCGGCTTGAAGTGATATTGTGTTCATAACAAGCCTCCCTCGAGTTTGATAATCATTTGCTGCTAAATTTATTTTGTGTTGCCTCTAATTGAAGTTCCCCGCTGCAAGCAGCGGGGAATGTTCTGCCTGACGGCAGTGCTTCGCAGCGACTGTAAGGAAATTTGCTGTTTTTGTATTCGCTCGCTATTGCAGTTCGAGAAATGACGCAATATCAGAAAAACTGTCAAAGATAACGTCCGGTTTTGATGAAGTAATTTCTTCGGGAGTTCCATAACCGTAGCTTACCGCTGCAGTCATGATCCCATTATTTTTTCCGCCGATGATATCATAAACTCGATCACCGACAATAAGGGTCGCTTTGGGATCAAGGTTCTCACAGTCGAGAATATGAGCTACCAGCTCGCTTTTATTCGATAAGCGACCATTCAGCTCACTTCCATGAATAGCATTGAAGAATTCAGTTAGGTTAAAGTGGTCAAGAATCTGACTGGCAAATACTTCAGGTTTTGAGGTAGCCAGAAAAACTTTGAACCCTGCTTTTTTAATTCTTCGAAGCGAAGGAGTAACCCCCGGGTAAATAACATTTTCGAATATACCTGTCTCAGAGAATCTTTTTCGATATTTGGATAGAGCCTGATCGAGTATTGTTTTGTCAGTTGTATTCAGTAGATTTGAGAAGGATTCTATAAGAGGCGGACCAATGCACCATGTGAGTTGATCCGCCTGTGGCACATTTACGTCAAAATGATCAAGAGAAAATTGAATACAGCGAGTTATCCCATCCTTCGGATCGGTAAGAGTACCGTCTAAATCAAACAAAACATTAGAAAGCATAGTTTTCTTTCCACCGCAGACGGGGCTAACAATTTAAATATTAAGTGTTGAGTGCCACGACATCGTGGACACTTAAAAGTGCCATGACATCGTGGACACTCTGTTTTTTCAACGTAGTTTATAGCTTATTTCGTCAACTTGGGATTTTCCCAAGAAGAGTTTCATCTTTTGTTCTTTGAC
>JAUSPN010000100.1 GCA_030656555.1 Candidatus Desulfaltia sp.
ATTATCTGATTAATCATCAGTTTTTATTAATTTTAACACATGGTCTATGTGCGATCCATAATCAAAAGATTCATCATAAAAAAATTGCAGATCAGGCATGTAACGCAAGCCCAGTTTAGCGGCAAGAATCCGTTTTATATATCCAAGAGCGCTCTTAAAGCCTTGGATTACCTGTTTTCTGCTTGTTTTATCTCCTGAAGAAACAAAGTATACACGGGCAATCCTTATGTCTTGAGACATCTTTACGCTGGTAATCGTAACCATCTCAAGGCGAGGATCTTTAATGCTTTTTTTCAGCAGTTCCGACAGATTTTTTTGTATCTGGCCGCTTACCCTATCGGATCGTGAAAAATATTTCATAAATTGATAATCTCCATTTTACTATCAATCATCTCGGCCAGTCCTGATTCGTCTGCCATGTTGAATATTTTGTCAATCTTAGAATTAATCAACGCCTTGTTGTTGCCGACCAGAACAAAACCTATTTCAGCTCTTTGATGAATATCATTTGAGCCAACCTCCGCAACCGAAACATTAAAATTGTTTCGCAACCGGCTGATAATCGATTTGACAATCTTTCTTTTGCCCTTTAAAGAACCACAGTCATGCAGCCTGAATGTAATAATCCCCGAACCGACAACCATACTTATTTATTCTTCCATCTTAGGTTTAATCTCTTCCAGGTAGTAGCATTCAATTATATCACCGACCTTGATGTCGTTGTATTTTTCAATGCCAATTCCGCATTCATAGCCGCTCTGGACCTCCTTGGCATCGTCTTTAAAACGGTGCAGCGAAGAAATCTTGCCGTCATAACAAATGACGCTGTCTCTAAGAATACGCACGGATCTTCCTCGCTCAACCTTTCCATCGGTCACATAACAACCACAGATCTTGCCCATTTTGGGGATATGAAAAACTTCGCGAATTTCGGCTCTGCCCAAAATTCGTTCTTCAAAAACAGAAGACATCATACCAAGGATAGCATCCTTTATCTCCTTGATAACATTATAGATAATTTTATGATAACGTATATCGACATTTTCCTCATTTGCATACGCCTGAACCTTTGGGGTTGAGCGTAGATTAAAGCCGATAATTATCGCTTTCGATACCGATGCCAGGGAAATATCCGATTCGGTTATGGTCCCTGTAGCTGAATGGATGATATTTATTTTAACTTCATCATTGGAAAGTTTTGTGAGAGAATCCGCAAGCGCCTCAATAGAGCCTTGCACATCTGTCTTTATTATAAGATTCAAATCCTTAATTTCGCCTTCTTGCATAGTCTCATAAAGTTTTTCAAGGCTTAGGCTTAATCTGCCTGTTTTTGCCAGTTCTCTGGCTCGCTGTTCCTGGACACGATGCAAGCTGACCTGCTTTGCGTTTTTATCATCGGAAAGAGCAATAAAATCGTCTCCGGCATCAGGCACACCGGAAAGGCCGACTACCTCCACAGGCATTGATGGCCCAGCGGATTTAATCGTCTGCCCCCTATCGTTCAATATAGCCCGAACCTTTCCGTGGTGTATCCCACAAACTACCGAATCACCTACACGAAGAGTGCCTTCCTGCACAAGCACTGTGGCAACAGCCCCTCTGCCGGAATCAATTTTTGCTTCAATAACATGACCATTTGACAGCTTGTCAGGATTGGCCTTTAGCTCCAACAATTCCGCCTGCAAGAGTATCATCTCAAGCAGATCGTTTATGCCGCGATCCTCCTTGGCGGAAACATTAATAAAAAAAACATCTCCTCCCCAATCCTCGGGCACAATTCCCAGATCGGCCAGCCCACGTTTAACGCGTTCGGGATCCGCACCTGGTTTGTCAATCTTGTTAACAGCTACAATTATCGGCACTCCTGCGGCCTTTGAGTGATTGACAGCCTCGATCGTCTGCGGCATAACACCGTCGTCAGCAGCAACAACAAGAACTACAATATCTGTAACTTTGGCACCACGTGCACGCATTGCACTAAAAGCTTCATGCCCCGGAGTGTCTAAAAAGATTATTTGACCTTTATCTGTAGAAACACAATATGCGCCTATGTGTTGCGTAATACCACCGGCTTCGGTGGCGATTACATTGGTTTTACGTATCACATCGAGGAGAGATGTTTTACCATGATCCACATGCCCCATAACGGTAACAACAGGCGGCCTGAAAATCAGCTTGTCAGGATCATCCTTTTCGGTCTTTAAAATAAGTTTTTCTACAGAAGGAGCTTGTTCGGCTTCATAATTAAATTCTGCAGCAACAATAGCCGATGTATCAAAGTCTATTGCATGGTTGACGGTTGCCATAACTCCTAATGACATAAGTTTTTTTATTATTTCACTTGCTTTGACTCCCATGCGCTTAGCCAGATCCGACACAACAATAGTATCGTCAATTTTAATCCTCCGTTTAATGGCTTTAGGCATGGTAATCAGTGGCTTTTGCCCATAAGTTGCTATTTTCCCTTTAGCTCCCTTGCGACCTTTTCTGCCTGGATATCCCGTGGCATAAAGGTCTTTGCCTTCCACGACCTCTTTTTTTCGAAAGGAGATTTTCTTTTTGAAAAACTTGCTATCCTTAACCTCTTCTACCGGTTGCTTTTTTCCAACCTTTTTCTTTTGTTCTTTAACAGAGACTTCGGTTGTCTCAGCCGGTATTTTTGCAGATTCTAACCCAGGCTCGGGTTTTGACCCAGGCTCGGGTTTTGACCCAGACTCGGGTTTTGACTCAATTTTAACTCTTTTCTCGGGAGTTACCGGCATCTTTATAATCTTCGCAGGGATCTCTTTCTTTGGCGCTTTTTTAGGTTTCAGGGCCTTTGCTGGTTTTAATCCAGCAGCAACCTTCTCCTTTTTTTGCGTCTCAACAAATTCAACAGCCTGCTTAGGCTCTTCGATTATTTTGGGAAAATCTTTCTTCTTTTTAACGACTGCTTCTTCAGCAACCTTTTCCTCAACCGGTTTTTCTTTGACCTTCCTTTCAAGAGAAGTTACCTCTTCCAAAGGCTCTGCTTCAATATCCGCTTTTGCCTCAACAGGTTTTTTACGTCTTCGAATAACAGTTGATTTAACACGCGTAACCTCGACCTCCTGAGTCTTTGCGCCGAAAAGCTCGGCTTTGACTCTGTCCACTATCTCTTCATCCAGAGAACTCATGTGGCTCTTTACCGAAATGCCCATATCCTCTAACTTCTCAAGGAGTATCGTGTTTTCTATGTTAAGAGTCTTGGCAAACTCATATACTCTGATTTTTGCCATCAATCCTCCTAAAGTTTAATTGTTTTAATGCTATTGCATTCTTTGGCATGTTATCAATCCTTTTCCAACACATTTTCTTCTTTGCCTGCTTCTTTGCCGAAATCTTTTTGGCCATCTGATAAGGATAAAGTCCCTGCTCCGTTTTGATTAGTCGGCTCGTTCAAATCGTCCGGCAGTTTTTCTTTAGATTTTGCCGCGACTTTTTTTATGTTTGCCATATAATCCTTTGCAGTTTTGATTAGTTTTTCGACTTTTTCTGTTGAGTCAACATCTATGATCCGGATCAAATCTTCTGGAGAAGCATTGCTTAATTCTTCAGCAGAAAAATAGCCCTTTTCATACAGCGTGTCCGCCATGCTTGTTGTCATTCCTGTCAATGCTACCAGAGAGTCGTAACCGCTTCGCATGGCCTCGCTATAACGCGCCTCACTTATGACATCAAGGTGCCATTTGGTCAATTTTGAAGCAAGCCTCACATTCTGACCATTTTTCCCAATAGCTATTGACAGGAATTCGTCAGGAACTATTACTTCCATTGAACGGTTCTCTTCATCAATAATTACCCTGGATATTTCGGCAGGTGCCAAAGCATTGCACACAAATTTTGCAGGATCAATCTGCCAGGATATAATGTCTATCTTCTCGCCCCTGAGCTCCTGAACAACATTCTGTACACGGCTTCCTTTCATCCCAACACATGCTCCGACAGGATCTATATCAGAATCGTTTGATACTACCGCAATTTTTGCCCTGACCCCTGGTTCACGAGCCGTACCCATGACCTTGACAATCCCCTCATTAATTTCAGGAACTTCTGTTTTAAAAAGATTAACAAGAAAATTAGGGTGTGTTCTGGAAAGAACTATCTGCGGTCCGCGAGCGTCATGCAACACATCAATTATATACGCTCTAATTCGATCTCCACGTCGATATGTCTCTTTTGGAACCTGCTCTCTGGCTGGAAGAATACCTTCGGTATGACCAAGATTAACAATGATATTACCGCGGTCGATGCGCTGGACAATTCCATTTATTATTTCGCCTTTCCGGTCGATGTAGCCGGAGTAAATTGCATCATTTTCCGCATCCTTCATCTTCTGAATAATAACCTGTTTGGCTGACTGCGCAGCTATCCTGCCAAAGGTTGAGGTATCCATTTTTGTGCCAAGGCTGTCTCCAACAGCACATTCCGGATCCAGCTTGTATGCTTCTTCCATGCTGATTTGAAGATCATGTTCGATTACCTCCTTAACGACCTCTTTAAACTGGAACACCTCTATCTCGCCGGTTTCTTCGTTATATTGCACTTCGATCTCAACTTTGCTTCCAAACTTTTTTTTAGCAGCCGATCTTAATGCCTCTTCAAGAGCCTTAATAAGAACTCTGCGCTCAATACCCTTGTCCCGGCTAACCTGATCAATGACACGCTTAATCTCTGTTATAAGCATCGATTTTCTCCATTATAATTAATAAGCCGCGCCCTGGTAATTTCCTGAAAAGGAATAGCAATTGTCTTGTCGCTGCTTAAAAGTTCAATAGTTTCTTCTGATATACCCAGCAAAACACCCTTGAATTTTTTTTGCCCCTCAACAGGTTTCAAGGTTTTAATTTCAGCAATTTGTCCTTTAAACCTTTCAAAGTCAGCCTTTTTTCCAAGAGGCCGATTAGGCCCTGGAGATGAAACTTCCAAATTGTATGGCCCAATGTTTTCAAAATCCGATTCTTTTAGATCAATATGCATGGAGTTGTTCATCTGCCGGCTGACATGCACACAGTCATCCAGCGTAACTCCTCCTGGCATGTCTATATAAAGACGGATTATCATACCGGCGGACTCCCGCCGACTCTCAATATGAACCAGCTCTATGCCTTCAACTTCACATAACAGCTGTGCCAACCCCTTTATCCGGCTAACGATTTCTTTCTGAGTCGCCCGAGGCCCTGTTTTAAATTTCCGGCCTTTTCCATTAAATTCAGATCTCTTTATTTTTTTTCTTTTAGTTCTCACCTGATCTATAACATATATCAAAAAAACAAAAAAACGGGCAAATGCCCGTTTCTTCTCATTTATAACTCTTTTGAAATAGATAGGAACTTTATCTGTTCAACAAAATAAACATAAGAAACAATTTACTCCAATCCGAACATATAGATAAAAGTCCCATCATACAGGAGATCCCCGAAGGCTGTCTCCATTCTCAAGATATCTTTAGCTAAACAAGACCTTTGCAAAACGCTCCCTTTTGCCCAATTAGTGCTGATGATTAACACCTTTCTTAAACTTGAACAAAATTGAGCATTTTTCAAACGTCTTTAAACCTTTATAAATGAAAAAAGGCGGACACATGGAGCGGGCAACGAGATTCGAACTCGCGACACCAAGCTTGGGAAGCTTGTACTCTACCAGCTGAGCTATGCCCGCATCCCAACTTGGTCAAATTATGTCAAAAATATTTATTTGTCAACGTTTTTATAATAAGCCGATAATACCTTTGAAAAAACATTCACGTCTCTTTTCAAGGCGTACGCCGCAAAACACTAAATAAGATAACAGTTCGGCCACTAAGGCACAAAAGAGGTATATGAATCAGCTGGTTTCCTCAAGAAGCGCTTTTGCCACCCGGATATCATAAGCCTGGTCAGGATCAAAACCGCCGCGCTTGAACATGCTTGCAGCCAGCTTGATAGCCCCGTACGGAACCCACCCATGTTCCATCCACAGAACAGGGTCTTCTTTACTCCAGAGCCTGAACCAGATGTCTCCTTCAGATTCGCGAACATACGTGCGGATTTGTTTGTTCCCGGGAAACGGATAATAGTATAATCCCCTTTTGTCTTTCACAGTTTTATCTCCATATATACGTAACCGTTCACGGTTCACGGTTCACGGTTTTTTTACAATCATCAATTCTTTGAGCCTCTTGCTTTTATGTTTTGATCAACTGTAAACTGTTAACCGTGAACTGTTGCCTTATATCCTTACATGCTCAAGAATAACGGTTCTTTTAAGTATGTCTTTTGCTGTTTTTTTAAACTGCTCTGTTACATCAGATACAAAAAACCTGCACTCCCCTTTTTTATATAGCATACTATCAACTTCAACATGATTTTCTAAAAAAGCCTTTACCTTGCCTACAACGGCTATAGAAGAATCGATTATGTTTACCCTCTTGCCGATCTTTTGCTGTATGATCTTTTTTAAGATTGGATAATGGGTGCAACCAAGGATAAGGGTGTTTATCTGCCTGACCTTCAGCGGATGCAGATATTTTTTTACTATCATCCTTGTTTCCGGTTTGTTAAGCCACCCCTCCTCTACCAATGGTACAAGCAAGGGGCACGGGAAGGAATAAACCCTTGCATCGGGATTTGCTTGCTTTATCTTTTTCTCATAGATGCCGCTGTTTATCGTGGCCATTGTCCCAATAACACCGATCCCTGACTTTCCGGAAGTCTTTATTGCAAGCTCCACAGCCGGTGTGATAACTTCAAAAATAGGAACATCAAACCTTTCGGCCATCTTTTCTGTTGCAACACTTGAAGCTGTATTGCATGCCATGACAATTATCTTTGCGCCTTTGCTTAAAAGAAAATCTGTGTTTTCAAGGGCATACTTGACAACCGTTTCAGGACTCTTGTTGCCATATGGAGTTCTGGCAGTATCGCCAAAATAGACGATATCATAGCCTGGCATCTGTTCCATAAATGCTCGTACAACGGTCAGACCACCTATTCCTGAATCAAATATTCCAATCATAATTTTCCAGGTTCATCATTATTGATTTTTTGAAAGTTCTTTCCTTACACATTCCCCGATTATGTCATCAGGCATATCTATGCGTATGCCCGGGCATACGCTGGCCATGATCTGCCAGTTATTTACATCTATTAATACACTCTTGATAAAAGGCCACTGCTTGCACATTTTAGGTTTAACCGGATGAATCGTGCAGATTTTATCCCAGAATATACAGTAACCATTCTTTTGCTGCGCCAAAACCGGCCTGCTCCCAGACATATAACAATAATCTTTAATAAAACTTTTGTGATCTGTTTTTAAATAACCAGCTATAGCTTTAATATCTTTCTCAGTTACAAAAGTTCCGCCATACCCCTTGCAACAGTCACCACATTTTTCACATTTGAAAATATCGGATGGTTTCATATCATTTATCGCCAAAATCAACAGTATGCCTGGTTTCCATGGCCCTTTTCAAGGTAACCTGATCCACGTATTTCAGGTCGCCTCCCATCGGCACGCCAGACGCTATTCTCGTTACTTTAACCGGATACTTACTAAGGAGTTGCGCAATATAAGAGGCGGTTGCCTCACCTTCGACATTCGTACCTGTTGCCAGCACAACCTCTTTGACCGTTTTTTTCTGTATCCTTAATACAAGCTCTTTGATCCTGATCTTATCCGGGCCCACTCCGTTCATTGGGGAAAGCACCCCTTGAAGAATATGATACAAGCCCTTATATGAGCCTGATTTTTCAATGGCAACCATATCAGCAGGCTGCTCCACAACACATAATATAACGTCTGACCTTGTCTGATCACTGCAAATATTACAAATATGGCTGTCGCTCAAAGCATAACATGTTGAGCACAGTTTTATTTTGTCTTTCATTTCCAGTATGCTGTTGGCGAGCTGTTCAGCCTCCCTGCGCGGAATGCGCAATATATGCATTGCAAGACGTTCGGCTGTCTTTTCACCAATCCCAGGCAACCTTGATATATCTCTAATCAAATTCAAGATTGGTGATGGATAAAAACTCATGTTACATTAATCCCGGTATTTTCAAGCCGCCTGTAAGCTTGCTCATCTCTGCTGAAACCATTTCATTTGACTTTGCGAGAGCGTCATTTACCGCCGCCAATATCAGGTCCTGCAACATCTCAACATCATCAGGATCCACAACCTCTTTTTCTATCTGAATAGACAGAATCTGCTGCCTGCCGTTTGCTGCGACCTTTATCATGCCTCCACCTGCAGTTGCTTCGACAACTTTTTCAACCATCTCTTCCTGCAGGCTTGCCATCCTGGCTTGAAGCTTCTGTGCCTGCTTCATCATGTTCCCCATGCCTTTCATGAAAAATACCTCCTATAATATTTTTACATCCGATATCCGTCCATTAAAAATTTCTATTGTGTCTGCAACCAGGCTGTGGCTTAAAGCCTCCTGTTTCAAGCGGTTTTCTCTGTCTGTTTTATGTTCCTGGCTGTCTTTCTTCTGGCTGTCTTTAACCGTTAAGGTCAGCTCCATCCTTTTCCCAAAAAAATCTTCGCATACCTTTCCTATAATAGCCACATTTTTACTGCGCTTTATCATGTTAACATTAAAACCATTGCCGTTTATTTCGATTTCCAGGCTATGTTCCGTCAGATTTTTCAGGACGCACTTTTCAAGGTTTGCAGCAAGCGCGGAATGGTTTTCCAGAAAAATATCAAGCAGCTTTTTCCAGGTCAGATCAAGATTGTCTTTACATGAAACATTTGTTTGCTCATCGGAATCTTTTAATTCTCTGATTTCCATTGCCAACCCTGTCCGGCCATGAAGATCCTTTTCTGGCTGGCTTTGCTCGTGGCTGTATAATGGATGACCTTTTTCGTGGCGGCCGTAAGATGCCTGATCTTCGGAAATCCCATAATCCTTTTTTTCATAAATACCATTTTTAAGATTATCGAGCTTTTCAATAAGCAGGTCGATGGGCATGGCCGGTTTTATCTGAAACATCTTGATAAACAGTATTTCAATTGCCAGCTTTGGCTGAGCTGAAAATCTTATAGCGGGCTCCTCCTTAAAAAGAAGATCAAAAATCTGGTTTAAAAAAACCGGCGAGATATCCTTTGCCTGATCATGCATAAGATCTATTTCATGCGCGGGAAGATTCACCAGCTTGCTGATGTTTTTCCCCATCTTTACAACAAACAAATTCCTGAATTGTTCAACCATATCCGCATACAGCTTTTGCATTTCATAACCACGGGCATAAATATCATCCAAAATATCAAGAATTGCCGGAAGATCCCCGCGTAAAACAGCGCCGGAAATATCAAAAATAATTTTTCTGTCAATAACGCTTAAAATATCCAAAACCTTGTCATGCGTTATGGAGCCCTGCACGCAAGAGATAACCTGGTCGAGAAGACTTAAAGCGTCTCTCATGCTTCCTGCTGCTTCACGAGCAATAAGCTCAAGGCTTTCAATAGATATGTCAAACTCTTCTTTGGCGCAGAGATATTTCATATGCTCAGAAAGCGACTCAATATCTATATGTCTGAAATCGTATCTCTGGCATCTGGAAAGAATTGTTATCGGGATCTTGTTTGGTTCTGTAGTGGCAAAGATAAACATGATATGGGACGGCGGCTCTTCAAGAGTCTTTAGAAGAGCGTTAAATGCGCCTTTGCTAAGCATGTGGACTTCATCAATAATATATATTTTATAACGGCTATAAGCCGGCATATACTTGATGTTGTCACGCAAGGTTCTGATCTGCTCCACACCATTATTTGATGCGCCGTCAATTTCATACACGTCGGCTGAACTGCCTGAAGTGGTTTCATCACAGGATCTGCATTTGTTGCATGGAACAGGAGCAGGGCCATCCTTACAGTTCATGGCCTTTGCCAGTATGCGGGCAACGGTTGTTTTGCCTGTTCCCCTGGGCCCTGTAAGCAAAATTGCGTGAGCAACGCGATTTAATGAAATCGCATTGGTTAAAGTCAAGGTAACATGATCCTGCTTAATAACCTGCTCAAATGTCTGCGGACGGTATTT
>JAUSPN010000003.1 GCA_030656555.1 Candidatus Desulfaltia sp.
TATAAGCGTTAATAATAAGTTCCCTCGCCTTCGCAAAGCATATCATTGGCTTTCCGATCAGCAATTGAAAGCTGCAATCGGCTATTATACCGCTTATCGTGATGAGATTGACCGCCTGATTGAACAAAATGAATCATGGAATAGCAAAACCGTTGTCGATCATTATTCTTTTCTTGATCCTTGCTCGTAAGCACCCTGAAGGAATGATGCCTTATACTGTTGATTTTCTGTCTTAATATTGAAACTCCCTGCAACCCCGCTGGGACGGGATCTCCGCTTTGCTCTGACAAGCTACGGGGAATGCGCTTGCTTTTAAAGTCAAATATCCCTCTTAACTGTCATTCCCGCGAAGGTCCGCCAAAGTCCGCCAAAGTACTCTGGCGAAGCGGATTATTACAGCCAGTTATAATCCATGAGATTGCTTCGTTTCACTCGAAATGACATCTGGATTGCAGAAGAGTTGTGTCGTCGCGTGTTTGAGCACCTAAAAACCCTATTGAATCCCTTTCTGCTCCTTCAGCAATATTTGAAGCAATCGATATATGGGATTAATGAGCATGAACGACTTGATCCAGGGTGTCAGTAACCCATTTGTTGAGGCTTTTGCCGCTGGCCTCAGCAGCAGAGGCAATCTCGGCATGAATGCTGGGAGAAATGCGCAGGGTCAATTTGCCTGAACATGGCTTGTTCGGCTTATCTCCCAGTCTGGCGCAAGCGTCAATATAATGGTCAACAGCTTTTTTGAAAGTCGCTTCCAGTTCATTCACTGTCTCGCCGTGAAAGCTGATAATGTCGCGAATGCCTGCAACACGGCCAAAGAAAATACGGTCTTCCGCATCAAACTCAACACGGGCAACATATCCTTTGTAAGTCATTGCGTTCTTCATGGCGTAACTCCTATTATTTTGAGAAAATCACGGGCTGCACGCACTTGGTACCGCAGGGCATCTTTACCCGGATGCGGCCTGTGAAATGTGGCTTTTACACCTTTATAAAAAATTGTGACACGGGAACCACTGCCCTCAATGATCTCGCATCCCGCTGCCTTAAACAATGCTTCAATCTTCCGCCATTCAATATTGCCGGAAACCGGATTGGCAAACACTGTATTCAGGGTTTTTCGATGGCTCCTGTTCATATTTAATATGATATCACTTTTTGCCACCATGTCAAGAAAAAATGCAGGCAGAAACTGCTTGGCAGATGGAGCCCTTTGCATAACCCCGGCATTGTTATGAGATTGCTTCGCTTCGCTCGCAATGACAATGCTGGAGTTTTTCATCATATTATGTCGACATTTTTTCGACATACCCTGTTAAATTGTCGGTGTCAGCCATAGTTTGCAAGAAATTGCGATCAAAAAAATACTTAGCCGGAAACGGCCGGGGGTTTTTTGTTGGAATAATGGGTTTTTATGCGGCCTGGCTGGCCATTTCCTGGTATGAAAATTCCCACAATCTCGCATTGGATTTTGCATGCTCAATTGTCATGTTTACTATATCCCCATTTCGATCTACGTCTACATAAACATTTTCGCTGATCTCTTTTGTTTTATAGACCTCTTTGTCTGTGAATTCCACAAGAGCAGTATCGGTGTCTGAAAAATATTTGACTTTCATATCCTAATCCTCCTTAAAAGACCTGTCGAAAAAGGCATTATGTACTGTTTTTCCATCCTCTAACAAAATGACCCTCAGATACTTATCTAATTCTGGTATTTTTGCCCACTTCTTAATTCTTCCATCCGATTGGACTTCAGTTTTTATAGGGTTATCGATTACGAATTTTATCCAATCATTTTTGATCAATACACGATCAGGTCTTTTCCTCGTATAATCGAAATATTGTGTTGTTTTCATCTTTTTATAAAATACCATCCCAGATGAATTGTGTCAATTTTTATTCTCTGGAGTATTCTCTGGAGAAAATACATACCTTTGTGTTTTGCGGCGTACGCCCTCAGCACACTCTGGATGGCGGGCGGTTATTCGATATTTAGATAGTGGTAATCCTTTAACACCTATTGACTCTTTACAAGTTCTTTATAATACAGCGAAGTTCTTACATTCTCCAGATCCCTGTCATTTTTTATATTGTCCCAGTTATCATAACCTTTTTCAATGGCTCTCTTAAGAAAATCAATCGATTTTTCCACCCTGTTTTGTACCGAATACATGCAGGCAAGATTATAATAAGTGGCAGGATTGTCCGGCTGAATCGACAGCGATTTCTCATATTGAAAAATGGCTTTATCAAATTCTCCTTTCTTATAATACAAAGTCCCCAAATTATAATGCAGCTCGGGATCTTCGGGATTAACTTCAAGTAATTTCTGAAGTCTTTTAACAGCTTCATCTATTTCCTTCAAAAACGCTGATACCTTTTTAATGTTGCTACGTGCTTCAGTAAAATCAGGCTTGATCCGCAGTGCCTCGTTATAGTTTCTGATGGCTTCAGATATCATGCCCTTGTTTACAAGAGCGTTTCCTAAATTGTAGTAAGCTTTCGCATGGTTCGGCTTGATACGCAATGCCTCTGTATATTTCCTGATTGCTTCAGTTAACTTGCCCTTGTTTACAAGAGCGTTTCCTAAATTGTAGTAAGCGTCCGCATAATCTGGTTTAATCCGTAACGCCTCGGTATAATGTTTAATGGCTTCAGATAACTCGCCCTTGTCAGCGAGAGCGTTTCCAAGATTATTGTGTGCTTTCGCATGGTTCGGCTTGATCCGTAACGCCTCGGTATAGTGTTTAATGGCTTCAGATATCATGCCCTGGTCAGCGAGAGCGTTTCCAAGATTATTGTGTGCATTCGCATGGTTCGGCTTGATCCGCAACGCCTCGGTATAGTGTTTAATGGCTTCAGACAGTTTGCCATGATCTTTGAGAGCATTCCCCAAATTGTTGTGCGCAACTGAATTATTCTCGGTAACATTAATTGCATGGCTGAAAAGTGTAATGCTGTTAGTCCAGCATCCTACCTGAAACCATGTTGTTACCATTAGAATCGAGAGGATGATCGCTGATCCTGCGGCAAGCCCCTCCTTTTTATATCGATAGCGCCACCTTGCCGCAAGATCAGAAACACCCCACGCTATAATAATAAAAATGCCTGTAAGAGGTATATATGTGTAACGGTCAGCCATAGACTGCGATCCTACCTGCACAAGCCCGATTACAGGAACAAGTGTTCCCAAGTACCACAGCCATCCAACAGTAAAATAAGGACTCCTTTTAAAAGTTTTAGCCGCTATAAAAGATATGAATGCAAGCAGCAGACAGGCGCCTGCAACCTGCCAGACCGGCGGCATGCCAGGATGCGGATAGAGGACCGCCAGATTGTGCGGCATAATCATCTTTACGATGTAGCTTATATATGAGACCAGGGCATTGGAAATTCTGACAAAAAGCGGCAATACATCCAAAGATCTTACTGCTCCTCCGCTTTGCTGAACGAAAAAGGTCACAATGCCTGATGCTGCTGCAAGAACAAACAAGGGAATTTTCTCCCGGACAAGCGCATATGCAAGTGACCATTGATAATTAAATCGGCCAAGAGGCCAGCAGTCTAAAAGAAGCAATACAAAAGGCAGGGTTATCAGCATGGGCTTTGCCATAAGGCCCAAAGCAAATAATAAAACAGTAAGAAGGTATTTTTTTGTGTCCGGATATTTGACATAAAGGATATAAGCGCCCATGGTCAGCATCCAGAAAAATGTGCTTAAAACATCCTTGCGTTCCGAAGCCCAGGCAACCGACTCCACATGAAGAGGATGAATAGCAAAAAGCGCTGCAACAAAGGCGCTTTTCCAGAAAGCCCCCGTCATTTTCTTAAAAACCAGAAATAGCAGGATGGAATTTAAGATATGAAAAAATACACTGGTAAAATGATGACCGCCGGGGTTTAATCCGTAAATTTCACAATCCAGCATGTGAGACAGCCAGGTTAATGGATGCCAGTTGCTTGCATGTGTGGATGTAAAAGCCCAGGCAATGCTTTTTAAAGTTAGCCCTGCCTGAACGTGTTGATTCTCTGTGATATAATCTTCGTCATCGTAGTTAACAAACTCATGACTGCCAACCTGCCAGTAAACAGCAAGTACGGTTATAACAAGAAACAGGCATACCAGACCTTCACGGCGTAAGGTAAAAAAGGAGGTTTTTTGTGTCTCATTATTGATCATTACCAGAATTTTCCGATGTTCATATATAAATTAAATGTGTTATGTGTTTTTTGATATTTATATATAAAGATAACGTAATTAAACTTAAAAATCCAGAAGCATTTTCAGGAATAGCACCTTGAATTTGCATTCCCACACAGGAGCGCAGGAACGAGAAAAAAACCCCTGGCTGGAAACGGCTGGGGGTTTTTGTTTGACAATACGGGACAAAGACAATACATTGCAATTCAATGGGATGCAATAATCAGGAGGTTATATGAGTACCGTTCAAACTGTTCAAAAAAGCTTGAGAATACCCCGTGAAACTTTTGATGATATTGAAAAAATTGCCAGTGAAACCGGACGTAAATTTTCAGCCATAGCCAAGGATCTCCTTGCAGAAGCCGTAAAAATGCGCCGCTGCCCCGGCATTGTTTTTGTAAATGGTGTGAGAGGAAGAAAAGCCAAAATAGCAGGAACCGGTCTTGATGTTTGGGAAATTATAGCAA
>JAUSPN010000007.1 GCA_030656555.1 Candidatus Desulfaltia sp.
AGTTTTCGAAAACGACTCATTTGTTACTCCTTTCCTGATGCTGTTGGGACAACTCAGGTCTGGATGTAACAATGGGTCGTTCAAAAGGCAAAGCCAATGAACTCTGACCTTGCCCTGAGGGCAAGGGTTTTTATAATGGACTAAACGCAATTATCATATACCGTTACAGAATATGCTTAATCTTTTCACCAAGAATATTTTCCAGAACATCTGGTGTCATACCACGGGTTTTGGCATTACCGCTTATTTCAGACATTATTTTTTGAAGTGACTGTCGCTCCTCTTGGGGCTGAACTATGACAGTATAGGTTTTATTTGAGATGATATTTATTTTATCCGCCCATATTTTTGGAAAGTCACTCCCTTTTACGTTATCAAGAATAGTTGAAGGCATTTTTTATTTCTCCATTTTGGATTTTATCGATCAGGCACATAAAACACACTGCAATGTATTAAAATATCTGTATTTTTAAGTATGCCTGAATTGGAATGGACTGTCAATAAATATCAGGAGCTGATGGGGTTGGGGTAGATAAAGGACTTTCGGGACGCACTCTTGTCTGTGCTTGTCTGTGTGGGTCTGTGGCTAAGAATTAAATTGAAGGGGAATAGAGATAGCCTGTATACAACGATGGATTAGCTATCATGTTTGCAATTTCTTTAACGGACGACTCTGCAATAAACTTCAGGATGGAAAACTTCTTCTTCGGCGCATAAACAGCAGAAATCTTTCCCTTAATCCCGCCCATTCGGCCGGCCCATTCTATTGCGTCTTCAAGATTCCCAAGACGGTCAACCAGACCAAGATTTTTTGCCTCCTCTCCGGTAAAAATACGTCCGTCGGCAATTCCTTCCACTTTAGATAAATCCATGCTTCTTCCATTAGCAATATCCACAATAAATTGTTTGTGAATCTGGTTGGATAAATTTTGTAAAATATTTTCTTCATCTTTTGTCATCTCACGAACCGGAGATCCGATATCCTTGTATTGGCCGCTTTTGACGACAACCGGAGCCAAGCCGATTTTACGGAAAAGCTCCTGGAAATTTGCAAAACTCATAATAACGCCTATGCTGCCTGTTATAGTGCCTGGATTCGCAACAATACCATCAGCGCCTGCGGCGACATAATAACCCCCTGATGCGGCAACAGTACCCATAGAAGCTATAACCTTCTTTGTATTGACTGTTTTTCTAATTTCCCTGAAAATTTCCTGCGCAGGCCCGACAGCGCCGCCAGGAGAATCGATGCGAATTACTATAGCCTTGATGGAACTGTTTTCACGAAAAGATTTGAGGCTATGAATTATCTCCCTGGAAGAAGTAATATTACCGGTCAACTCAATTATTCCGACCTTTTCTCCTCCTGGTTTTAAAAGATCGTCAAAACCAGCATCCTTTGCAACAAGCATAACGGCCAGGGATAAGCCGATAAAAGCCGTAACCATTATTGATGAAAAGATCAGAATAAAAAAAAGATATGGGTGTCGTCTAGAAAACATTAAATTAATCCTGACAAATAAAATCGTTATCCTTACTGCTTGTTTGATTCATTCTGAAGATTCTCGCGCAGGATATCTCCAAAAGTAGATGTCGCAGGACTCATGTTATCTATATATTCACCTAAAAGTGCCTTGTCATCCTCGATATCAAGCCGTTTGATTGAAAGACCGATTCTTCTTTCCTCGCCGTTAATATTCATAACCTTTGCAGTTATGACATCTCCGATATTGAATTTTCCAACAGGGGTTTTTATTTTTTCGGCGCTGATTTCAGATACATGCACAAGACCTTCAATACCTTCTTCCAATTCTACAAAAACACCAAAATCGGTTATATTTGTAACTGTGCCCGTAATCTCTTTTCCAACATTATAACGCTCTGCCACAGTCGTCCATGGATCTGTTTCCAGCTGTTTGATTCCAAGAGAAAACCTTTCGTTGTCCTTTTCAATATCAAGAACTAAAGCCTGAATTATATCCCCTTTATTATACAGCTCAGACGGATGTTTTATCCTCTTGGTCCAGGAAATATCCGAGATGTGAACAAGACCGTCGATTCCTTCATCTATACCGATAAAAAGGCCAAAATCGGTTATATTTTTGACTTTTCCCTCAATGGTTGTCCCAACAGGATACTTTTCACTAATTACATTCCATGGATTTGGTACAACCTGTTTCATTCCGAGCGAAATGCGTCTGTTCTCGGGTTTTATATCAAGCACTACAGCCTCAACAGCATCTCCAATAGACACGATCTTGGAAGGATGGCGAACCTTTCTGGTCCATGACATCTCAGAAACATGAATCAGCCCCTCAATGCCCTCCTCTAATTCTACAAATGCGCCATAATCTGTCAGGCTGACAACCTTGCCGGTAATATGGGAACCAACCGGATATTTTTCTGTAACAGTTGCCCAGGGGTCCTCGGTAAGTTGTCTCATGCCCAATGAAACCCTTTCTTTTTCAAGATCAAAGCTTAATATCTTGACGGTTATCTTATCGCCGACTGAAAAAAGTTCCGAAGGATGTTTAACGCGCCCCCACGAAATGTCCGTAATATGCAGCAGACCATCAACACCGCCAAGATCAACGAATACACCATACTCGGTAATATTCTTTACAATACCTTCAACAACCTTGCCTTCATGCATGGATTCAAGAATTGCAGATCTTTTAGATTCGCGCTCCAGTTCAAGAATAGCCCGTCTGGATAAAACTATATTGCTGCGCTTTCGATTATATTTTAAAATTTTAAATGCAAAAGTTTTCCCTACCATCTCGTCGAGATT
This sequence comes from Candidatus Desulfaltia sp., assembly GCA_030656555.1. Classification (GTDB taxonomy): domain Bacteria; phylum Desulfobacterota; class Desulfobacteria; order Desulfobacterales; family ETH-SRB1; genus Desulfaltia. The sequence goes on from JAUSPN010000007.1 coordinate 2,792, forward strand.
GCGGACAGGGCGTAAATCAGCCTGTGATCCTGGCAAAAAGGCCTGCACTCCGATATCTACGGAAAAGCCACCCTTTACACGGGCTAAAATAACGCCTTTGATGGTTTCGTTCTTATCGTAACAGGTCTTAATGTCATCCCATATTTTTACCTTTGCCGCCTTTTCTTTTGAAAGTACAACACGCTCTTCCTCTTCATCCCAGTATTCAACCATTACCTCAACTTCGTCGCCTTGAACGGCATTAATATTACCATGATCATCCTTAAATTCCTGAATCCGTATTTGCCCCTCTGATTTATAGCCGATGTCAACAAGCACATAATCCTTGTCAATCGCAATTATCTTGCCGACAACAAGTTCTCCTTCTTCGAAACGCTTAAAGCTTTCAGCGTACATATCCTCGTAATTTTTCTCGCTGTCGCCGGAGCCTTGAACATCTTTTAACAGTTGATCATCAACAGGCTGCTCCGTAACAGCCTGGTCCACCAAATCGTTTTTGTCTGTTGAATTGTTTTTTGTAAAATTATCCATTAACAATATTCCCCCTTAACCTGTATTTAATACCGCAACCCAATAATGGGTTGCATAAAATTTATTTTTATAACAGCTTAATATTAAAAAAACAACCTAATATTTACTTAAGTTGTTCCGCAACATATCCGCAAAATGCTATTTTGGGATATACCTCTGCCCCCTGAACACCTAATACATGTGTTTGCCTATATGTGAAAGCATAAGTTCGACCACTTCGTCTGCGGAAAGATCGGTTGAATCTACTATTATAGCATCTTCAGCCGGTTTTAATGGTGCCAGAGACCTGGTACTGTCATTTTTATCCCGTTGATTGATATCCTGTTCGATCTCTTCTATTGTCAGGGATGTTTTTGATGCCAATTCCTTATAACGCCTTAATGCCCTTGTTCTGCTGGATGCATCTAAAAAAAACTTTATGTCGGCACCGGGAAACACGACAGTGCCCATATCGCGCCCCTCAAACACAACGCCTTTACCGACCCCCATATCCCTTTGCAAATCCAGAAGATATCTCCTTACAACCGGCCTTGCGGAAACAGCTGAGGCAAACATCGAAATTTCAGGACTTCTTATTTGATCTGTGATGTCTTTATTGTTTGAAAATAGATGGGACACTTCTTCTGTAAATATGAATTTTAAGTCCAAAGACATGCATAAATTTTCAAGTCCGACATCGTCATCATGGCTTAATCCTTTAGATTTTGCTTCAAATGCAACCCCCCTGTAAAGAGCTCCTGTATCAATATATCTGTAACCAAGCCTTTTTGCCAGGCTCCGGCTTACCGTGGTTTTACCCGCCCCTGCAGGACCATCTATTGTGATAAGAATCAGCTTCATCAAATTAGCTTTGCTTCGTAATTAGTCGAGCAATCAACCACTCGACGACATTTAAAGTACCTTCTCAAGCGCGTTAATAAAACGGACATTCTCATTATAAAGTCCGACATTAATTCTAATATAGTTAGGATAACCATAAGATGTCATGGACCTGACAATAACCCCCTGCCTGAGCATCTTTTCAAAAATCTCATCAGCATCTTTCTCGACATCGATCAGAAAAAAATTTGCCTGGGAAGGGAAATATTTAATTCCCAGCCTTTCAAGGGAATCGTATAAGAAATCTAAACCTTCTTGAACAAGATCTAAAGTCTTTTTCAAAAAACCTTTATCTTCAAGAGCTGCAATAGCGGCTACCTGAGCCAGAGAATTTGCATTAAAGGGTAGCCTTATCCTGTTTATCAGATCCGCTATTTCCTTGGGCATTATTCCATAGCCGATTCTAAGCCCTGCCAGCCCATATACCTTGGAAAAGGTACGAAGCGTAACTATTGCTACATCTGTATTAAGATAATCAATGCTTCTTGCGCATTTTTTATCTCGAACAAATTCGATATATGCCTCGTCTACCACAACAACTATTTCGGGAATACTTTCCAAAAAGGTTTCAAAATCGGTTTTGGAAAAAACAGTTCCAGTTGGATTATTAGGATTGCATAAAAAAACCATGCGGGTTTTGGGGGTAATTCTGCTTTTTATGCTGCTTAAGTCAATTGAAAGTGCATTCAACGGCACATATACAGGAATAGCTCCGACGCTACGGACCATTATATCGTACATAAGGAATGAAGGCCACGGCATAATCACCTCATCGCCGGCCTGCATTAATGCTCTGGTAAGCATGCCTATAATTTCATCGGAACCGTTTCCTAAAACAATATTCCCCTGTCTGATTCCCAGACTTTCAGAGATTTTTTTTGTTAAATCATAACCTCTGGCATCAGGATACCGATTAAGGTTTCCCATTGCTCCCTTAATAGCATCAAGCGCCTTGGGAGACGGCCCCAGAGGGTTTTCATTTGAAGCAAGTTTTATGGAATCACTAATGCCGTATTCCCTTTCAAGCTCTTTAAGGGGCTTGCCTGGAGAATACGGCTGTATTGATAGTATATAATCGGGAACTAATAATTTCATGGTTATAGGAAGAGCCTTTTTGCCTATAAATCTAATATGTTTTAGCTATCTTTAGTCACTTTTTTTGCCGCCTTTTTACCCAATTCTATAGCCTCCATATTAAGAGGTATAAATTTAGGTTTTTTTGCGAACTCCTTTTTGACGGCTTCCCTCATTAAGTCAAAATCGACTACTTTACTACGCGCAACAAAAGCGGCAAGGGCCACAATGTTTGATGCTCTTATATTGCCAAGCTCCTTTGCAATATCGTTAACCGGGACTATAAGTTCATCAACATCGCTGCGTTGTGATCTAATTGGGATCAATGAACTGTTAATCAATATAACACCGCCCGGCTTTACCGTTGGCGCAAATTTTTCCAGAGATGGCTGGTTCATGGCGACAAGATGCATTGGATTTTTGATTATCGGCGAACCAATCGGTTTGTCGCTGATAACAACCGTACAGTAAGCTGTTCCCCCACGCATCTCAGGACCGTAGGAAGGAACCCATGCCACCTCAAAACCTTCCTCCATGGCTGTATGCGCAAGGATCTTTCCTATTATAAGTATTCCCTGCCCGCCAAAACCGGCAAACATCACCTCGCTTTGCATTCTTGTCTCCTTAATAATACATAATCTATTCGTAACATTTCAGCGTTTTGCAACAAATCATCTGCGGGTGCAAAAAAATGGCTCTTTCTCATTTTAAGTGGGTAGCCCCACCTTACTGTAGTCCAGTTTTCCTGTAAGCATATAGATCATGGTTTTAAGGTTCTTAAAGGTTCTGTAGCCTCTCGCCTTTGCCTTGGCCGCCTGAACGAGACTGTTG
>JAUSPN010000016.1 GCA_030656555.1 Candidatus Desulfaltia sp.
TCTTTCTATTCTCCGTGAACTCCTTATGTATGATTGTCGGTAGGATATCGAATCTCTACCACCAATCATTATGCCATGACTCTGCCAAAACTAGCAAGAAAAAATCGCTCCCCCACCGACATGGAGAATGAGTGGCGACACACGGCCAGCCCTCTGTTCTTCTCCCCATTCCTTCCTTCTGCTGAAGTAAAAATTACTCCCACAACCCTGCTGTCCTCGTTAAAGACCGGACTGTCGCTGTTTCCCCGATAGATAGTAGTATCCAGCATTAACACAGGCACGGACAGCCCGTTCACGTTATAGTAACCATCCACTTTCCCGCGCAGTGCTACGCCTGTAAAATGACAAGGGGACGGGGTTGTTGTCACCCTTTAGCTTTATAAATATCAATTCAAACCTTGTTCCTATCCTTACTGCATATCTAGGATTTCTTGAAGTAAGGATATATGCACTGCCAAGCCTCTGTTTTTCTCCCCATTCCTTCCTTCTGATGAAGCAAAAATTACACCCACAACCCTATTGTCCTTGTTAAAAACCGGACTGCCGCTGTTTCCCCGATAGATAGTAGTATCCAGTATTAACACAGGCACGGACAGCCCGTCCACGTTATAGTAACCATCCACTTTCCCGCGCAGTGCCACGCCTGTAAAATTTAAAGGATTACCTATAACAGTTACTTCGTCGCCTGCCATGGGAATAGAATTATTTTTCTCAAGTTCAAGAAAGGGGAGGCCTTTCGCCTCTAGGGAAATTATGGCCAAATCAACAAAAGGACTGCCGTACCATTCCACAGCCTGAAATGTTCCCCGCCCTGGAAAAGAAACGCTGATTGAACTGGCATCCCTAATGAGGTGATCATTTGTAACAATCAAACCATCATCCCGAATATTAAATCCAGTCCCCTTTTGTTCTCTGCCTGCAGAGTATCCTTTACCTTCTCCCGTGACAACCCGGACCTGCACCACAGCCTTCTTTAACTCCTTAATGACCGGGTCGCGGCCCAATATTCGGGATTCACTAAAAAAGTCATGGGAAGGCATATTAAAGACCTGCAGGAAGTTAGCCAACACAATCACTGTAAAAATCACAAAAACAAATACTGCCGTTAGCTTAATAAAAAGAGGAATATGCCTCCGGCCGCCGGACCAAGCGTCATTTTCATTATCTTCATCATCTTCATCATCTTCATCGTCTTCATTAAACCGTTCATTTAGATACTCAAAAAATTCAGCATCTTCCTGATCAGTCTTAAAATCACTATTTAGTATTTCCTGTTCACTGTCGTGATTTTCGGGCATAATTATCCTCCTGCCAACCATTAGGGCAAGTATTCAGAACTCAGAATTCAGTAGTCAGAATCCAAACTACTAAGTAGCAGGAGTTATGCAGTTGATGTAAATATATAACAGCACAACTCAAAAATTATATTTCGCCGAGACCCATAAATTCCCAAAAAGGCTTGATATTTCCGAATAGTGCCCATAATACCCGGCGCTTTGCAAGTTTAATCAAAAAATTTTGGCCAAAATTTTTGGAACTTAAGTTGTGGAACTGGAATTATTATCCTGGAACTGCATAAGTCCTGTAAGTAGTTACATTATATTTTAAGAACAGGAGGTTGTCGAGTGCTGCAGGCGGCTGAAAGAATACGAATAAATGTTCTTAATTGCCTGGGAAATAATTCGTGAAAGAGGAATTTGTTATTATTCTAGAGAAACAAAAAGAAAAAAGCTTTCCCTAAATGTCAAAGCCACTTTCACTATAAAACTTTAAAGAATATCTGTTAGGAGATACATATGGCTGAAGAATCCAGAGAATTTAACGGAAAATCAAAAGATCAAGATGGAGTCCCTATCAAAGATGAATCTTAAAACTGCAAGAGCTTACAAGATAAAACTAAGCCTTAAAGAATTTTGGGAGATAGAAGACACCAATACTGCTGCTTTATATCTTAAAAGATGGTATTTTTGGGCTACCCACAGCCGTCTAGAGCCCATCAAAGAGGTTGCATACCTTATAAAAAGACACTGGGATGGAATCATTCAGTTTACAACCAGCAGAATCAACAATGGACTCCTTGAAGGAATAAACAGTCTTATTCAGGCCACCAAGCGAAAAGCCAGGGGATATCGCAATACCAAAAACCTCATCAGTATCATTTATCTTACTTGCAGCAAGCTTCATATGGATTTACCCAAAGCATTTGTGTGAAAGGATTCCCAGTATTCCAGATATGTTAAATATTGTTATGTGTGTTACCCATACTAAATAGCGAAGAGCCTAGTTTTATATTATTGATTTGCGGAATGCCTGAGGCCCGGGGATGACGCGGGGGGGATAACGCGGGGACGGGGTTGTTGCCACCCTTGAGCTTTATTAATAATATCAGGTAGCAACCCAGGAATGGGCATTGACTCCTTATCTTGATTTTTTAGGTTCTGTACCTGGACCGGTAACGGTAATTGGCCAGGTCTGGGAATGAATTCCGGCCGTTTCCAGTTGCCAGACGGTTTGTCAGCAACATTCAACGCTTTCTGCACATTAACCAGGACATTACCGAACATTGAAATAGGATTTGCTTGAGCAATAACCTTATTTGTGATAAGATCCTTCAAAAGATAATACCAAAACATTTTGCATAAATTTGTATTTTCGCTAAATTTTGGTATAATAATAAATAGTCTACTTATTTAACGGGAAAAAGACAGCAGGAGGCATATTTATGCATGTTAATCATTTGAAAATGAACTCCAAAGTGATAATTGTTCTGGATGAAATTGTAAATAAGCTAGGGCTTATTTATGGCGAAAACCTAAAAAAAATTATATTATTTGGTTCTTATGCAAGAGAGGAACAAGATCCAGGTTCTGATATGGACTTAATGGTATTAGTAGACATGGAAGAGCAAGAAATTAAAAAACAACGCAACCAGGTGTTGGACTTAACTGTCGATTTGACAACCCGTTACGGCATAGTTCTTTCAATTATAGAAAATAACCATGATTTTTTTTATGAATGGGTGGGCTATCTGCCTTTTTTCAGAAATGTTGCCAACGAAGGAATAGAGATTTATGGATGATAAAGCCAAAATCTTATCACAATACAGGATAGAAAAAGCAGAAGAAGATCTGGAGGTTGCTAGGCTAAATTTTCATTATGACAAGCTGCTCCAGTCTGTCAACAGGTCTTATTACTCCATCTTTCATGCGGTCAGAGCTTTGCTGGCATTTGACCTGTTTGACTCCAAAAGGCACTCGGCCATTATTGCCTATTTTAATAAACACTACATTGCCAGTGAAAAGATTGATAAGAAGTATTATAAAATGCTCGCCAGTGCATTTGATTTGAGAATAAAAAGTGATTACCAGGATTTTTATGTGATAAGCAAAACTGAAGCTAAAGAGCAGCTAGATAATGCTGTAGAATTTATCAATATGGTTAAGAGTTTCATTGAAAATAATATAAAGTAGTTTTTTGCTTAAATCTCATATTCCGCATAATACCCCGAAGTATTGCAATAGTAAATATATACCAACCAAAACAGGCTAGCCGTCTCCACTCCACGCAAAGAAACTCTCAGCTAATCCCAGAAAATTAATTATTTTTCTGCAGCTATCGTCCATATTTCGTATTTCTCTGACTACTTTTCCTGAAGAAAAATAGGTTACAACCCTTACTCTATCCATAATTTGTAGTATTATAGACAGGGTGGGCTCTTTGATTTTTCTTTTCTCAGTCCCAAGTACGACATCGCCGGTTTTTTTTAGCTCCTCGCGAACTATCCTTTCGGCAACGGTTAGCATCATCAGTGATATCAGCAATAAATAGACAAGTGCTTCCACCCGGTGCGGCGTCTTTAAAAAAAGTGAGTTCATAAATTTTGGAGATTTTAATACCTTGAACCTTTTTTCAACATCGCTTTGGGTTTTGTACTCTCTTAATAATTTTTCGCCGGTTATTGAAAGATCATTGCTGCATAGAATAAAAGTGCACTCACGTCGGATAAAGTCTTCAACCCTGGGTGCATCTAAGCATATTTCTGTTTTTAATTGGTACTCGAAAACTGTAGGATTCTGTTCTGGGTTTTTGCTGGGCCTGCCAGGTCTTTTCTTCTCCTGGTTGGTAATTGAGATTTCCGCCATGTGGTACTTCAGCTTTGAAAACACTTTTGTTTGTAGTAGATCTACTTCCTTTTGCGCATCTGCTTCGCACTTAAAAGTGCGTTTGTCATACTTCTTTAGTGTTTGCTCAATTTGCTTTCTTTTTTTATCCACTTTTTTCTGACAGGTATTCCGTTTGGTTTCTTCCAGGGCTTCAGAATAGATCACAGCAAGCTTACAATCATGTCCTTCGTAATCGGCTTGTCCTTCTATAAGCCTGTAAGTAACTTCTTTGCCCTGAGCGTTTTCAAGGACTATGACTTTGGCATCCACTGGTAATGGTGTGTCTAAAAAAAACTTGGTCACTTTAAGGTTGTCAGGCATTCTGGTAATAAAGTTGATGCCATGTTTTTTGGCTCTGGTTATATTCTCCTCAGTAAATAAAGCGCTGTCAGCTATGTAATAAAAATTACTGCGGTCAACCTTCATTTGCGTCAGCAGTTTATCAACATCTTCAAGATTTTCCTTGTTATACGTTTTATCATCCATATTGCCGGATAGTACCTTCGCATCAGTAATTACGCCGGTGGTAGTCCCTAATCCTATCTTTATCTGTTTTTTATCACTTCTCTTATCCTTGCTATGTCCAAAATCTATGGAAATATGGCTAATTTCACCGCTGGCTCCCAAAGAGTCCCCCGTATGCTCATATTCGCCCCACATTACTTTTGAGGTTGTATCGTAGTTAATGTTTCTAACAGCAATTCCGTATTCAACAAAGGCTCTTGCGCTAATTTCCGTAAATATATTTCTGCACCCAGCATGATAAAAATCATCAAGAAAACTACCAAACCGATCGTCGTTTAGCTGGGACAGTTTTATAGGATAGTGAAAAATTCCCTCCAGGTCTTTGTATTCGTAGTAATCCGCAATAGCATAGAGTGGCCGGTATCCTTCATCGACACAGATCCCGGCAATCATTATCTCTGCTTCGACCCCTGCTGGCATATCAGAAGGTCTGCCCATTTCTTTTTCCAGATACTTGTTGAAAACATCCGTGACTCCTATTTTTTCACACAATCCAACAATTAACTGAAGTCT
>JAUSPN010000035.1 GCA_030656555.1 Candidatus Desulfaltia sp.
CTCAACAGTCTCGTTCAGGCGGCCAAGGCAAAGGCGAGAGGCTACAGAACCTTTAAGAACCTTAAAACCATGATCTATATGCTTACAGGAAAACTGGACTACAGTAAGGTGGGGCTACCCACTTAAAATGAGAAAGAGCCACCTTTTTGATCTTAGCATGGAGGGAACGGAATACCCGGAGTATATTCCGAATACCGGCTATGGTTGGACTAAGGATATTGCAAATATTAAATACACCAATATTGCCGGAGTGATAAAGGATATGGGAGGTGATGTTGTCGCTTTGCAGGAAGTCGAGTCAAAAAAAGCCCTTATTACTTTACGTGACAGGTTGAAAGACTTCGGTGTAGATTACCCTTATCTTAAAATTGCAGACTCCATGGCCACATCGGTGAAGTGCGCTATTCTGTCTAAGTTTCCAATTGTTGAGAAAGAAGAAATACCGGTTGATAATAAAGTTGCCAGAAATATTCTTAAAATAACTCTTGATGTCGATGGTAATCGTTTCATCCTTTTTATCAATCACTGGAAATCGAAGCAAGGCCCTGAAAGTATGAGAATAGGTTACGCCAAAGCACTCAGGAGAGAGATTGACAAACTAAAAGGGGATGTTGACTTCATACTGATAGGTGATTTTAATTCGAACTACAATGAATACAAAACCTTTCGAAATTCCGGCAGACTAAACGATACTAATGGTATTACAGGAATCAATCATGTCTTGGGGACTATCAAAGATTCGGAAATGGTCAATGAAAAGATACTGACAAAGCAGGCCGCGAATGAATATCTGTATAATTTATGGCTTGAAGTCAGTAAAACCGGACGTTGGTCTTACAATTTTTTCGGAGAGAAGGGCAGTCCGGACAATATTATCGTATCCAAAGGACTTTATAATGATAAGGGGATTTCCTATATCGATAATTCGTTTAATAAGTTCCAACCGGACTACCTGTTCAAGGGGAAGGCCGTTTATCGCTGGCAAATGGTCGAAAGTGGCCGGGGTAAGCATCTGGGCGAGGGGTACTCGGATCACCTGCCGATTTTCGCGTATTTTTCCACTGAACCCTTCCGTTTTAAAAACAATGACACTGTTTCCAATGATATCGTTCCCCCAAAGTTGGAAAAACCCGAATCTCCACAAGGCTTGCTTGACCTGAATAGCGCTAGCAAAGAAGAACTTATGACTATAAATGGAATCGGTCCTGTTCTTTCAGCGCGAATCATAGCTGAACGTCCTTATAGAAGCGTCGATGATTTGCTCAAGGTAAAAGGAATTGGCCCCAAAACATTTGAAAATATTCAGCCTTATATTGTAATAAGGCCGGAATAAAGAAATAACATTGGTTAAACGTCAAATTATAACAAAATGAAAGGGGGGATAAGAAATATGAAGTGTAGAATACAAAACATGGCAATATCGATGGTACTGGTGGCGGCAATTTCAATTTTTCTTTTTGCAGGAATTGCCGTTGCGCAGAATTTTTCTGCTGACATGGTATCTACAACCGGGGAAGTAATTGTAACTGGAAAAACTTTTGTTGCAAAAGAAAAAACGAGGATGGAAACACCTCAGGCCATCACTATAACAAGAATAGACAAAAATGTAGTCTGGATACTCATGCCGGCACAAAGTATGTATATGGAACAACCCTTAAAGCCTGAAAATGTGGCTGCTACAACAGACAAAATGCAGGGTGAGATTGGGCGAAAACTTATTGGTAAAGAAACAATAGACGGGAAAACAACTAATAAATATAGAATAGTTTATACAGCAGCCGATAAAAAAGAGACCATCTTCCAATGGATTACTGTTGACTCAGGTTTACCGATAAAGACAGAGGCTGCGGACGACAGATGGACAATTGAACCGCAAAAGTGAGCGCATTCCCCGCTGCTTGCGGCGGGGTTAGCGAGCGAATCCAAAAATGGCAAACTTCCTTACGGTCGAAGATTCCCCGCTGCTTGCGGCGGGAATCTTCAATACAAAAATCTAAAAATCGGCAAACAGCCGGATACCCTTTTTGAGATTCCAGCAGGATATCAGAAATTCTCTCTTGGCATGGGACTTCCGGGGCTACTTCCGGGATGCCCCTAAAATTATAATTTTCTATTTTATCTGTTATATGATACGGTCTTAGCTGTAAAATCCATATTGCTCGTATTGATGCTCCTGGTGCCCTTCATCATATTGCTATATTGCTGCAAAAAGCATCGAACGGAGAAAAATATTTAAAGACAACACCGACAGAAATAATTTTTTTGGATCGGCATGGAAAGGTGCTCTAAGAAACCGGCACAAAATGTTTTGCATGGGCCCTGATCCCCAACCACTTTGAGATCTTTGCATAACCTCTGCTTTTGTCCAATTTTAGTCATTGCGAGGAGCAAGACGACGTGGCAATCTCGTAGCTTATCAATGTGTTATAAAATTGCTTCGCTTCGCTCGCAATGGCAATATCGGGGTTATGCAAAGGGCTCAAACTATGGCACTGCCCCACGGGATGTGGTACAATTCGGCGCATAACAGTCATCGAAGACAGGAGGCACCACGAATGTTTCGCATCAGGCGCATATATGACGATACCCTTCCCCGCGACCACGAGGCCATCGCTCAGGTCCAGGCCATACTGCGGAACCAGTTCGCAGGTCTTGACGAACAGGACATCGCCAAACTCCCCCTCCAACTCGGCAACCCCATGAAGTACCGCTTCAAGTCGATCCTCTTCGTGGCGGACGGCCAACGGGGGGATGTGAAGGGCTTTGCCCTCCTCCAGCACGCCACCGACGTGGGATTCTGCTATCTCGATTACATCTCCATCGAGCCAAAGCAGCCGGGGCGCGGGGTCGGCGGAGCTCTCTACGACAGGGTCAGGGAAGAAGCGGCAGCGCTAAGCGAGGCAGGGCTCTTCTTCGAGTGCCTCCCCGACGATCCCCGCCTGTGCAAGAGCGAGACGGAACTGGCCCAGAGCTCCAAGCGGCTGCGGTTCTATGAGCAGTACGGGGCCTACCCGGTCATCAATACCGCCTACGAAACTCCCTTCAGGCCGGGGGGCGACTGTCCTCCCTACCTGGTTTTCGATCCTCTGGGGAGGGACACACCCCTCTCCGCGGCCCTCCTCCGGATGATCATACGGGCCATCCTCGCAAGAAAGTACGGCGCTTCCTGCCCACACGGTTATATCGATATGGTGGTTTCCTCGGTCACCGATGATCCTGCACGGGTCCGTCCGCCGAGATACACCCGGACCCACCCCGCGGCTCCCGTTCATACCACACGGTCGATCGAGAAGCGGATCGCCCTGGTGGTCAACGACAAACACGATATCCATCATGTCCATGAGCGGGGGTACGTCGAGGCCCCGGTGCGGATCGAGCGGATACTGGAGGGAATCAGGAATCTCGACCTCTTCGAGCGGATGAGGCCCCGCCACTTTTCCGAAAAGCACATCAAGGCCGTTCACGACACCCATTATGTGGAATACTTCAAAAGGATGTGTTCCCTTCTCAAGCCGGGAAAATCGGTCTACCCCTACGTATTCCCGATCCGCAACAAGGCGCACCCCCCCAAGGAGATGCCCGTTCGGGCGGGGTACTACTGTATCGACACCTTCACGCCTCTGAACAAGAACGCCTACCTGGCAGCCAAGCGCGCCGTTGACTGCACGCTGACGGCGGCCGAGGCGATCCTGGAGGGTTACCGTCTCGCCTATGCCTTGGTACGCCCGCCGGGACACCACGCGGAGCGGAGCGCCTTCGGGGGCTTCTGCTACTTCAATTCCGCCGCCGTGGCGGCGCACTTTCTCAGCACCTACGGAAGGCTGGCGATCCTCGATATCGACTATCACCACGGAAACGGGACGCAGGAGATCTTCTACGAGCGGCCCGACGTTCTGACGATATCGATACACGGCCACCCCCGTTTCGCCTACCCCTACTTCAGCGGGTTCCCCAACGAGGAAGGGGAGGGGTCGGGAAAGAGCTACAACGTCAACTACGCCCTCCCCGAAAAGGTGAGCGGGGCGATCTACGAAAAGGCGCTTGACAAGGCCCTGAAGAGGATAACCCGGTTCCGGCCGCGTTTCCTCATCGTCGCCTTCGGTCTGGACACCGCCCGGGGTGACCCCACGGGGACATGGAACCTCTTGGCAAAGGATTTTTACGAAAACGGCAGCAGCATCGGGTCCCTGCGCCTACCCACGATCATCGTCCAGGAGGGAGGATACCGCACTCGGTCGCTGGGCGCTAATGTTTCTCACTTTCTCTTGGGACTCTGGGAGGGCTTCAACGGGATACCCCTGCAGACGGGGAAGCAAAAACCCCTTAAAGATTCGTAAGGAATTGCACCTCGCGTGCGGCGGGGCGCAATTCCTTGATCTCGCCGTCGTAATCCATGCTATATTCTGCTTTTGTCGTCAAGTAAGCTTGATCGTCAAGAAAAACCAAAGGCTATAAAAACCACCCTCAGCTAAAATATGAGTTTCAACATTGATAGTCTCGTAAAAAGTCATTCCCTAAGTCATTGCGAGGAGTGCAACGACGAAGCAATTTAATAAATATAGGCACTTAACTTATACGAGATTGCTTCGCTTCGTTCGCAATGACATGTTTTTCAACTTTTTACGAATTCATCAATATTTATTAAACAAATTAAAACAACGAAATATTAATACTTACAATGTGGTAAGTAAAATTGAAATAATTGAGGATCATCCTGTGTTTATTGAAATATCGGGTGATATAAAAAGCTGGGAAATTAAGAATATAATTAAGTTGGCTGTGCAATAAGTGCTTCTTTATTTTACAAACTGCTCATTCTTTCGATATGCCAGATCCTGACTTTTAGCCACTAATTCCCCTGTTTGCTCATCGCGCACAGTTATGTCATACAAAGCCATCCTTGCTCCTGCATGGTTTTCGTTTGCCTCTGCCACCAGTTTATCTCCTGCTTTGGTTGCCTTCAAAAAGCTGATACTGACATTTAAGGCGACCGCCATAAGCCCGTGAGAGTTGCTCGCGGCTGCAAATGCCATGTCACCCAACGCAAAAATCACACCGCCATGGGTGGTACCGTGGAAATTTGTCATTTCTTCGGTTACAGTAAGTGAAACCCGGCTGTGACCGGGCTTTATAATTTCTATTTTCGCTCCCAGATGTGCGGCAAACGGATCTTTCTGAATGTATTTATTGATAGCTTGCCGGCGGATAGTATCGTCCATTCAAATCTCCATTGATTAAGGCTTTTACAATATGGTAAGCGGCTGACAGCGCAAACCTCAGTAATAATTATGATACTTTTTCAGCGTAAAATAATATAAAAAATTTAATTTTGCAACATCTGCTATTGTCTGCTATGAATATAATTTATGCTGTCTATAATTAAGGACACAAAGAATCATTTAACAAATATTGTAAAATAAACGGAGGAGATTATGGCTGTCAGTAAGGAGCTTCTTGATATTCTGGCCTGTCCCAAGTGCAAGGGGGACATATATCTAAACAAAACCAAAGACGGGCTTATATGTGATAATTGTCGGCTTTTATATGAAATAAAAGATGATATCCCGATTATGCTTATCGATGAAGCCAAACCCATAGAACCCTGAATCTTGAACCTAAATAACATGAGCATACCTCAACCACCTGAACCTGCAAAACTTGTTGTCAGCCTTTTTTTAAAGGAAAAGGACATCGTTGCTGATGTGGCAAAAGACCTTTCCGATAAATTCGGCCCCCTTGATGTGGTAAGCTCATGGTTCTCGTTTGACTATACCGAATATTACGAAACTGAAATGGGGTCTCCCCTGTTCCGGCGGATTTTTGCATTTAAAAACCTCATAAAACAAAGCGCTCTGGCCGAGATAAAACTTGCAACAAACAATATTGAGAATAAATACTCAAAAAACGGCAAACGCATGGTCAATCTTGATCCAGGCTATATGATTAAGTCGAAGTTTGTTCTTGCCACAGGAAAAAATTATTCCCACAGAATATATATCGGCAAGGGAATTTATGCTGATTTGACACTGATTTATACAAAAGGCTTGTTTCAAAAGCTTCCATGGACATATCCCGATTATGCAGATAAAATAATGCTCAGCTATTTTAATTTAATACGCAACAAATATCTAAAAGATTTATAAGGAATAATAAATAATGATAAAAAGCATGACCGCCTTTGCAAGAGCTGAAAACACACAAGATGATCTGACCGCTGTAATCGACATCCGATCTTACAATAGCAAATTCCTTGATATTGCCTTACATATCCCGCAGAAATATATGTTCCTTGAAGACAGGATTAAGCGCCTTGTCTCAGACAGGTTATCAAGAGGACGCATTGAAATTAAGTCACAGATCATTGATGTTTCTAAGGCGGCGGACGCCTTTGAAGTCAATGAACCAAAGGCGTCTGCGTATTATAACGCCCTTATTCAATTGAAAAACAGATTAAATATTGATGCGGAAATTTCGCTTGATATTATGGCAAATGTCGCCGGCATTATAAAACCGGTTGAAAATACAAACGATATTGAAGGTTGCTGGGCTGTTGTAAAGGATTGCATAAGCAATGCGCTGGATGAACTTTGTTTAATGAGACAAAAGGAAGGGGACTTTATAGCCGGAGATATTGCAAGCCGCCTTGATTATATAGAAAAAACTACCGGACAAATAGCCAAAATATCAGACAACCTTTTACCCATGTACCAGGATCGCCTTAAGGAACGCATACAGGCTTTAACAAAAGGTCTGGTAGAGCTGGATACAGGAAGGATAGCTCAGGAAGCGGCCTTTTTAGCAGACAGAAGCGATATCTCCGAAGAAATCGCAAGGGTTGCCAGCCATATAAATCAGTTTCGATCCATCATGAATTCAAAAGAACCCTCTGGCAGAAAACTCCTTTTTCTGCTCCAGGAATTTAACAGGGAATTCAATACAATGGGCTCCAAGGCAGGAAGCGCGGATGCGTCATACATGATCGTCGACATTAAGGCAGAGCTTGAAAAGATACGTGAACAGTTACAAAATGTGGAATAGAGGCCGGAGATCAGAGGTCGGGGGTCAGGGTTCAAAACAACCAACCGTGAACCTAACAACCTGAGTAGTAAGAGGTGATATGGAAAACAATTTACTTAATATAGGATTCGGGAATTCTGTGGCTGCTGAACGCGTTGTAGCCATTGTCGCCCCCAATTCAGCCCCGATGAAGCGGCTTAAAGATGAAGCAAGGGACAACAAACATCTTGTTGATGCGACACACGGCCGCAAAACCCGTTCTATTATTATCATGGACAGCAACCACATTATACTTTCAGCTGTTCAGCCGGAAACAATGGCTCAACGATATGCCAGCCTTAAGGAATCGCAATAGGTTGTTATGAGAAAGCTCTTTATTATTTCAGCGCCGTCAGGGGCCGGCAAAACAACCCTTTGCAGGGAGGTAATGAAACGGTTTAAGGATATAACCTATTCTATATCCTATACAACAAGGATGCCCCGCAACGGTGAGCGAGATGGAATTGACTATTATTTCATAACAAAAGAGGAATTTAAAAGGAAAATTGAAAACAATAAATGGGCGGAGTGGGCAGAGGTTTACGGCAATTTTTACGGTACCTCGGCGGAATTTCTGGATACCTGTTTAGCATCAGGAAAGCGCATACTCCTTGATATAGATGTTCAGGGAACCATGCAGATCAAAAAGCTGTATCCTGACAGTATTACAATTTTCATCATGCCCCCTTCATTGGAAGCGCTGAAAACCCGTCTAAAATCAAGAGGCACCGACACCAGGCAGGTTGTTGAAAGACGTCTTGAAGCTGCAAAAAAAGAAATGGAGAAAAAGGATCTTTATCGCCATGTTATTATTAACGATCAGCTGTCAAGGGCTGTTTCCGAACTAATCAAAATCATAGAAAGCTATTGTTGAGTTTTTCTCAATATGAAAACTGAAATACTTTACGGAATCCATCCGGTATCAGAAGCTCTAAAGGCGGGCAGAAGAAAAATTTTTGAGGTTTATTTAGCGCAGCATAAGGACTCAAAGCGTGCTGAAAAAACAGCAACAATTGCCGAATCTTTAAACATACCCCTGAAAAAGGTAAAAGCTTTTGAGCTTTCATCCATCACAGGCAACGACCGGCATCAGGGGATTGGAGCCAGGGTAAGCCCATATCCTCTTGCAGAACCAACCGATATTTACGACAACATCAAAGCTGATAAAAATCCATTTTTGCTGCTGCTGGATTCCATTATAGATCCTCACAACCTTGGCGCCCTTATTAGAACCGCCCTTTGTGTAGGCATAGATGGCATACTAATTCCAAAGGATCGATCAGCTTTGCCGACTCCGGCTGTATCCAGTGCTTCTGCAGGAGCTCTCGAGCATATCCGCCTCGCCCTTGTCACAAATATGGTTAATGCAATAAAGGATTTAAAAAAAATGGGTGTGTGGATTGCAGGAATGGATAAAAGCGCACAAAAATCGATTTTCTCCTTTGATTTTTCCTGCCCTTTAGCTATTGTTATCGGCGGAGAAGAAAAAGGAATTCGCTCTCTTGTAAAAAAACATTGCGATTTTTTGATTTCTATTCCACAAAAAGGGGAAATTAATTCTCTTAACGCGTCCGCGGCAGGGGCGGTCGTAATGTACGAGGCGTTCAGACAGAGGGAAACTAAATAAAAAAACAACCGTTCAAGGTTCAGGGTTCAGGGTTCAGGGTTAATCGCCTCGCAAATTTTTCCAATGTCACTGATTTCACTGGGCAAGCATCATGAATCTGTCAACCTTTGAACTTTGAACGTTTGAACCTTTAATTAACAAGGACATGTATAATTATGGAAAAAAACAGCAGGATAATAATAAATAACGATCAAACCTTGCTTGTTCCGGATTGCCCGATTATTCCTTTTATTGAAGGCGACGGGATAGGCAGCGATATATGGCATGCAGCAAGAATGGTAATGGACGCTGCAGTGCATGCCGCATACAGCGGTAATAAAAAAATATCCTGGCTTGAGGTTTATGCCGGAGAAAAGGGATATCGGGAAACAGGCGAATGGCTCCCATCTGAAACACTTGATACAATAAAAAAATACGTAATTGCCATAAAAGGGCCCTTAACCACCCCTGTAGGAAAAGGAATAAGAAGCTTAAATGTCACTATAAGACAGGAACTGGACCTTTACGCATGCGTCAGACCTGTAAAGTACATTGATCATGTTCCAAGCCCCATGAAGAATCCTGAAAAGGTCGATATGGTTATTTTTCGGGAAAATACAGAGGATGTATATGCCGGGATTGAATGGGAATCAGGAAGCGAGGAGGCAAAGCGCGTAATATCCTTTCTTAAAAACAGCATGAATGTTTCCATCCCTGATGATGCTGGAATAGGAATAAAACCTATAAGTGAAAAAAACACCAAGCGGCTGGTGGCAAAAGCCATCGAATATGCCATTGAAAACAGGCTCCCCACAGTGACTCTCATGCACAAGGGAAACATCATGAAGTATACGGAAGGAGCTTTCAACAAATGGGGATATGAAGTTGCCAGGGATATGTTCGGAGATAAAACCATAACTGAAAATGAGCTCTTTGATAAATATAACGGCATCATCCCAAAAGATACGGTTGTCATAAAAGATCGGATTGCCGACATGCTTTTTCAGCAGACGCTTCTAAGGCCCGAAGAATATCATGTGATCGCCACTCCAAACCTGAACGGCGACTATCTTTCAGACGCGCTTGCAGCACAGGTCGGCGGTCTGGGCATAGCGCCCGGAGCAAACATAGGGGATTCTTGCGCGGTTTTTGAAGCAACCCACGGCACAGCCCCAAAGTATGCGGGCCAGGACAAAGTAAACCCAAGCTCCTTGATCCTCTCGGGAGCAATGATGTTAGACTACATGAAATGGAATGAGTCGGCGGCCCTGATTAGAAAGGCTCTTAAGTTAACTATAGCCGATGGCACGGTAACATACGATCTGGCACGTCAAATACAAGGCGCAAAACAGATAAAATGCTCTGAGTTTGCCGAAGGAATTGTTAAAAAAATTGGTGAGCAATAAAGCGAAACATCTCATCAGAACAATCATAGCGGCTCTGCAAGAGGCTGTTTTCCCGACAAGGTGCCTTGTTTGCAAAGCCTTTTTGGAAAGCAGGCAACAGAAAAGTCTTTCCCAGGATTTTGAAGATAATGCCTCTTTTAACTGCCGAAACAGGCTTTCATTTCAAAACCTGATGACAGAATTTTTATGCCCGACCTGTATAAAAGGCTTTATTCCTGTTAAACCCCCGATGTGTCCTGTATGTGGGATTATGTTTAAAAGCCGCGAAGGGGAGGATCATGTTTGCGGCGAATGTTTGACATCTCCGAAAAGATTCAGGATATCCCGCTCTCCGGGCATATACGACAGGGAATTTATGGCTGTAATCCATTGCCTGAAATATAAAGGAAAGATCCAGCTTGCAAGGCCCCTTGGAATACTTCTCTTTTCCGCTTTTATCAGCTTCTGGGGTATAAACAGTATTGATATTATCGTGCCTGTCCCTCTTCATATTAAACGATTTAGAAAACGGGGTTTTAATCAGGCCTATCTTCTGGTAAGAGACTGGAAGCGGATTGCGGAAAATTTAAATATCGATCTGTCTAACATCAAAATTGATAAGGATGTTCTTATAAGAAACAGGTGGACTGATCCGCAAACCGGTCTGGATCGAAAGAAACGGATGACAAATATTAAAAATGCCTTCAGTGTCAACGATCAGGCTGTAATTAAAAATAAAAGGATACTCCTTGTAGATGATGTTTATACCACAGGAGCAACCGCCAATGAATGCGCAAAAACTCTTTTGAGCGGCAAGGCCGAATATGTTGATGTGCTTACCCTGGCCAGGGCCATGTGAAAAAAGAAATGAACAATAACATGAAAAACAAACAACCTTTCAAAGCAGGCATTGTGCAATTTGATGTCAGACCCGGAGATATTGAGTCAAATCTATCGTCAGCGCTCAAAGGGATAGATCAACTCAAAGCCCAAAACGCAAAAATCGCTCTTCTTCCTGAGATGTGGTCATGCGGTTTTGATAATAAACGCCTGTGTGAGCATTCTGAAAAAACAGGTAATATTATTGATAAACTTACCATGATAGCATCCAGATACAATATGATCATAGCAGGCTCTCTGCCTGAACTTTCAGGCAACGATATTTTCAACACCATGTATCTTATCGACGGAGACAGAGGCCTTATAAATACCTACAGGAAAATTCATCTTTTTTCTCGTGCACACGAAGATAAATATTTTTGCGCTGGCAACAGGGCCGTTGTTTGTGAAACTTCTGTGGGCCCTGTCGGCCTGTTGATATGCTATGATCTTAGATTCCCTGAACTTTGCCGCACACTTACCCTTTCAGGCGCCATATTGGTTCTAACGTCTGCGCAATGGCCTTTAGAACGCATAACCCACTGGGATATCCTCCTGCGGGCAAGGGCTATTGAAAACCAGATTTTTATGGTAGCGGCAAACAGGTGCGGCATGGAAAACAGCATGAAATACGGAGGCCGTTCTCTGCTGGTTTCTCCATCCGGAGAAATTCTTGCCAGGGCCGAAGACAGGGAATGTATTATAAGCTCCGAAATAGACCTCGAACAACTATTTGAATACAGGCGTAAAATTCCCTGCCTGGATGAAAGGATGCCTGATACATATGATTTCTAAAATTGTGAGGGTAAAAGAGCTCATCGATATAATAGCGCCTCTTCGCAGGTCAGGCAAACAGGTTGTTTTTACAAACGGATGCTTTGATATCATGCACGCCGGTCATGTGCGTTATCTCGCAGCAGCAAGGTCAAAAGGAGAAATCCTGGTAGTGGGCCTAAATTCCGATAAATCAATAAAATTAATCAAAGAGAAAAACAGGCCGATCATTCCGCAGGATCAAAGAGCTGAGGTTCTTGCCGGCCTGTGGTGCGTTGATTATGTTGTTTTTTTTGATGAGCCCGACCCCTTAAGGCTGATTCAGGCAATAAAGCCGGATACCATTGTTAAGGGAGAGGACTGGGATGAAGATAAAATAATAGGGGCCGATTTTGTAAAAGCTGACGGCGGCAAGGTGGTAAGGATCTCCGTTGTTCCGGATATTTCAACATCAGCAATAATTGAAAAGATTATCAAGATGTATTGTTAAGTTAGAACCAAGTTTGTTAAGGGCACTATGGTATGATTCTAAAGGAAAAAAACGGGGTTTTACTTTTTCAGTTTCCCAACCTTGCTAAATTTTCAGATGTCCGGCATGGAATATTCACAAAAAATTGCGGCCATAGCAAAAATCCTTATCAAAGCATGAATGTAAGCCTTTCAGTTGGTGACAATGACAGCGATGTCAAGGAAAACAGGCGCATTATTTCAAAATGCATGGGAGGAAACGAGCTTGTCTTTGCAAACCAGGTACATGAAACAAATGTATTGATACTTTCAAAAAACAATCCGCCGCCAATCGAGAAGGCTTTTGGTAAACCTGATGTCGGAGACGCTATGGTTACCGATATTCCTGAAAAATTTCTCCTGGTTCAGGTAGCCGACTGCCAGGCCGTGCTCATGTACGATCCATTCCGGCGCGTGGTCGCAAATGTGCATTGCGGATGGCGCGGAAGCGTAAACAATATCATAGGCAAAACAATAAAAATAATGACCGATGTTTGGGGCTGCAATGCATCTCATATTGTTGCAGGCATATCCCCTTCTCTTGGCCCATGTTGTGCTGAATTTATCAATTATAAGACAGAAATTCCAGACAGGTTGTGGAAATACAAAGACAGGTCAAATCATTTTGATTTCTGGTCATTAAGCCTGGATCAGCTCTGCAATTCAGGGGTTTTAATTGAAAATATCTGTTTAAGTCAAATATGCACAAAGTGTAATACACATCTGTTTTTTTCCTTTCGCGGACAGAAAACTACAGGAAGAACGGCAGCGGTTATAGGTTTAATATATGCTTAAGGAAAAAGCTAAGGTTTTATTTAACAAAAAGGCAGGACCCTCATACTTTAGAATCGGTTTAACGTGCCATAATGGTTATGCAAAGGCAAAACCCGGCCAGTTCATAATGGTTCACCTTGCAGACCAGAAAAACTCGATTCTTCCACGCCCTTTTTCCATACACAGGCTTATTATCGCAAATGGCCGATTGCAAGGCATTGAACTGCTTTTCAAAGTTGTAGGCGGATGCACTGAAAAGCTCTCAAGATGCAAGAAAGGAGATTGTCTTGATATTCTTGGCCCGCTTGGCAAAGGTTTTATAATTCCGGATAAGTATCAACGAATATTCATTGTGTCCGGCGGAATCGGTGTCGCCCCCCTGTTTTTTCTGGCTTCATCGCTGCTGAAAAAAATACCCGATCGTTCAACATGCGAACTGTTTATCGGAGGAAGATCAAAGCATGATATACTGTGCACGGATGACTTTTCAAAACTTGACATAACGATAAGTATTGCCACCGACGATGGAACTTTAGGGAAAAAAGGTCTTGTTACCAACCTGCTTGAAAAAGGTATAAAAGAAAACCCACCGGATTTCATCTGTGCGTGCGGCCCTGTTGCGATGCTCGGCTCTGTTGCACGGATTGCAAAAAAATATGCCGTGCCGTGTCAGGTCTCTATAGAAACCATAATGGCCTGCGGTATCGGAGCATGTCTTGGTTGTGCTGTTAAAGGTTTAGATAAATACATGCATGCCTGTGTAGATGGGCCTGTTTTTGATGCAACCGTTCTTAAGATTTGGTAATTTAGTTCGTGCAAACTGATTATAAAAGTTCATTTATAATCATTATTTTTACATTGACTTGATCGTGATATTGTGTTAGAAATTTTCAATTAATATATCATTCATTCAGGTCGCCAAAGGGTACTCTTTGTTTCCCCATGAAAATAGAAACCAAACGCTCAATAAGGGAATTAGCATATTACGGCAGCCTTGGCATGTCGATTGCTCTCTCAATTTTTATCGGGCTTGGCATTGGAGTGTATCTTGACAGACGATTTGATACAACACCGTGGTGTACATTTATTTTTCTTGGATTGGGAATCGCTGCGGGATATAGAAATATCGGTCTTGCAATAAAAAAGACCAGAAAATATTAACTGTGAAATATTAATTGTGAAAATTCAACAACGAATTCTAAAATTCGTCATCAGGACAAACTGGATCCTGTTTTTCGTTGCAAGCATAGTCGGGATTATTGTTTCATCGCCCCGTTTTGCCATGGGTATTATATTCGGCGGCCTGATTGTTACAATAAACTTCCATTTATTATATCGCACACTTAAAAAAGCGCTTACCCCACCTCATCTTGCTTCTCTGGGGGTGGTTCTATCCAAATATTATATACGATTCATTCTGAGCGCTTTAATAATATTTGTTCTTATATCAAGGCATTATGTTGATCCAATCGGCCTTTTTATCGGTCTTTCTGTTGTGGTTGTCAGCATAACTCTTGCAACCATGTGTGAATTTAAAAAACTTATTTTCAAGGAGGCAATTTAAAGTGGAACATCCCTACTTATTTTTTGTCAAGCTGTTTGAGTTAATAGGCTTGGGACATTTTGCAGGCGCCAATGTTCATGTTATATACTCTTGGGTTGTCATGATCCTGCTTATAGTCTTTGGCGCTATCGCAGCCAAAGGCATAAAAATGGTTCCTACAAAAATGCAAAACGTGTTTGAAATTATCGTCTCTGGAATGGAAGAATTTATGGTTAGCGTTTCTGGGGAGCAGGGCAGATTCCTTTTTCCTATAGCTGCAACCGTATTTCTATATGTTGCTGCCAGTAATCTTATGGGCCTTATACCCGGGTTTTTCCCGCCAACCGCCAACTTGAATACAACCGCTTCCTGTGCGCTCACAGTAGTTGTTTTAACCCATATCTTAGGGCTCAAGTTTCATGGCATAAAATATATCAAACACTTCATGGGGCCTGTATGGTGGATGGTTCCTCTCATACTTCCTATCGAAATCATCGGCCATTTAGCCCGTATTTTATCCCTTTCTTTCCGTCTTTTCGGAAACATGATGGGTCACGAGCTGGTTTTAGGCATTCTTTTTGCGCTGGCCGGCGTTTTCTTTGCTCCATTGCCGATCATGGCGCTCGGCGTTTTTGTCGCCCTGGTTCAAGCGTTTGTATTCTTTTTGCTTTCAATCATGTATTTCACCGGCGCGGTAGAACATGCACATTAAGCAACAAGAAGCTAATTACAATAATTTGTTTGCTTTTTACTTTTATGGGAAAATGGAAGAAGCAAATATAATATATAAAAGGAGGAAAATCTTATGGAAGGAAGTGCATTACAGTTTTTCGTAGCATGTGTTACCGCCGCAGGTTTTGGTGTTGGAATCGCAGCTTTTGGTTGTGGTATCGGACAGGGCCTTGGTCTTAAAGGGGCTGTCGAAGGTATTGCGAGAAACCCTGAATCTTCAGGTAAGGTAACAGTTACCATGCTGATCGGTCTTGCTATGATCGAGTCTCTGTGTATCTATGCTCTGGTTGTTTCACTGATTCTTATCTATGCGCATCCACAAGCAAAAGCAATCGCTGCGCTGTTTGGAGCAGGTCACTAAAACATAGACAAACAAATCAACAAAAACAGGGTTGTTGCTTTTTAAAGGCAACAACCCTGTTTTATTTTGATCCATTCAGCCGCAGAACTTTCTTTAAAAACTGTCCTGTATATGACCCGTTAATATCTGCAATCTTTTCAGGGGTGCCGCATCCTGTAATATATCCGCCTTCATCCCCACCTTCAGGGCCCAAATCTATAATATGATCGGCGGTCTTTATTACATCCATGTTATGCTCTATCACAATCACGGTATTTCCTGATTCCACGAGTTTGTTTAACACATTAAGAAGCTTTTTTATATCATCAAGATGAAGTCCTGTAGTTGGTTCATCAAGAATATAAACAGTTCTTCCGGTGCCTCTTTTGCTAAGCTCCCGTGACAGCTTGATTCGCTGCGCTTCGCCTCCTGACAGAGTTGTGGCCGACTGGCCCATACGAATATATCCAATGCCTACATCAACCAGAGTCTTTAACTTTGACCTGATATTGCCGATATTTTCAAAGAATTTTAAAGACTGGTTCACGGTCATATCAAGTATATCTGCAATATTTTCCCCCTTATATCTGATTTCAAGGGTTTCCCTGTTGTATCTTTTCCCATGGCAAACATCACAGGCCACATAAACGTCCGGCAGAAAATGCATCTCTATCTTTATGATCCCGTCCCCATTACAAGCCTCGCATCTGCCCCCCTTAACATTAAAGCTAAAACGGCCCGGCTTGTAACCTCTCATGCGGGCCTCGGCGGTTCTGGCAAAAAGCTCCCTTATATAAGTAAAAACAGCTGTATATGTTCCGGGGTTGGAGCGAGGAGTTCTCCCTATGGGAGACTGGTCAATATTAATCACCTTGTCAACATGTTCCATACCCTCTATACTAACATGTTTGCCCGCGGATATTCTGGCATGATACAGCCGCTGAGACAAAGCCCTGTACAAAGTCTCCAGCACCAGCGTAGATTTGCCTGAACCTGATACACCTGTTACACATATAAAACATCCAAGTGGAAACTCTACATCAATATTTTTGAGATTGTTCTCTGATGCGCCCTTTATTATAAGTTGCCCTTTCTGTCCCAGGCGCCGCACACAGGGAATTTCAATACGCTTTCGCCCTGAAAGATATTGGCCAGTCAAGGAATTTTTATCCTTTAAAAGCGCTTTTGGCAATCCGGCGAAGACTACTTCACCCCCTTTAGCCCCTGCACCCGGACCCATATCGACAACATAATCGGCGGAAAGTATTGTTTTTTCATCATGTTCTACAACAAGCACCGTATTGCCAAGATCACGCATCTGCAAAAGGGTTTCCAGCAGACGTTGATTGTCTCTCTGGTGCAGGCCTATACTTGGTTCATCAAGAACATAAAGAACACCGGTCAACTTTGACCCGATCTGTGTTGCCAGTCGTATTCTCTGACTCTCTCCGCCGGAAAGCGTAAAAGCTGCTCTGTCAAGGGTAAGATAGGAAAGCCCGACATTTTCAAGAAAACCAAGCCGTTCAATTATCTCTTTTAGAATCCTTGCGGCAATTATCTCTTTCTTGCCGATTAGTTTTAATTCTTTAAAAAAAACATTTGCCTTTGACACTGAAAGAGCCGTTACTTCAGAAATTGTAAGCCCGCCCACCTTAACAGAGCTACTTGCTTTATTCAGCTTTGATCCCATGCATTCCGGACAGGGACGGAAATTCATATAACGCCTGATCTCTTCTCTGGACTGAGATGAATCCGTCTCCATATAACGATGCTCTAATTTCGGTATAATTCCTTCAAAGGTTTTATGGTAAATAATACGACGATTATTCCGTTCTAAATAGAATCTGATATGTTCATCCCCTGATCCATAAAGAAGAATTTCTTTAAAGCTCTGAGGAAGATCCTTGTAGGGCATATAGATGTCAATCCCATAGTGCATGGTTAAAGCATCTAAGAATTCGGCGAAATGCACGCTATTTCTGTTGGCCCACAGTAAAACAGCCCCTTCTCTTAAAGAGAGTTCATGGTTTGGTATTATAAGGTCCGGATCGAATTCAGTAGTTGAGCCAAGACCATTGCATTTTGGGCAGGCCCCCTGAGGGGAATTAAAAGAAAAACTGGCAGGTGTAAACTCAGGATAGCTTATTTGACAGTTGATACATGCCGCCTTTTCACTGAATAAAATCGGTTTGCCGATAATATCAGGCTTTGAGCCTGATACATCAATTGTCACAAGACCGTCTGATTGTGACATGGCCAACTCTAATGAATCCGCCAGCCTGTTTCTCATATTATTCTTTACAACCAGTCTGTCCACGATCACATCTATGTCATGCTTTTTGTTTTTATCCAGCTCTCCCGCATCTTCGATCTCCATGGTCTTGCCGTCGATACGCACCCTTGCAAAACCTTCCTTTTTAAGTTGCTTTAAAAGATTTTCATGCGTTCCTTTCCGGCCCGATATTATGGGAGATAAAATAATAATTTTGGCCCCCTGGTCCAGAGACATAACCCTGTCCACAATCTGGTCCAGTGTCTGGGAGGTAATCGGCTGTCCGCATTTATAACAATGGGGTGTGCCTGCCCTGGCAAAAAGGAGGCGGAGATAATCATATATTTCCGTAACCGTTCCAACGGTTGATCGGGGATTATGGCTGGCTGTTTTCTGCTCAATAGCAATAGCCGGTGACAGGCCTTCGATCGTATCAACATCCGGCTTTTCCAGACGCTCTAAGAACTGGCGGGCATATGTGGAAAGTGATTCAACATATCTTCGCTGTCCTTCAGCATAAAGTGTATCAAAAGCAAGCGTTGACTTACCCGATCCTGACAGACCGGTTATAACCACAAACCTGTTGCGGGGTAATTCAACATCGATGTTCTTCAAGTTATGCTGTCTTGCGCCACGAATAATTATTTTTTCATGGTTCATAAAATATTCTGACTACTTCTTTTTTGAAAAATAACGGCCTGGTGTGTTGCCATATTTATTGCGGCAATAAGACTGCCTGGATCCGCCTTGCCGGTTCCGGCAATATCGTAAGCCGTCCCGTGATCAACAGAGGTTCTTATTACAGGAAGGCCAAGCGTCGTATTAACACCATCGGTAAAATGTATCATCTTAAAAGGAATCAGCCCCTGATCATGATACATGCATACTACGGCATCGTAATAACCTTTTGCAGCATGATAAAATATTGTATCGGGAGGAAAAGGCCCTGAAACATCAATCCCTTGCTTTCTTGCGCAATTAACGGCCGGAATAATAATGTTTTCCTCTTCGTTTCCAAACATGCCCCCTTCCCCGGCATGTGGATTTAGTCCGGCAACCGCAATACGTGGCTTTTCAAATCCAAAACGTTCATATAAGGCATCCCTGGCAATCGATATTGTTTGCACTATTTTTTCCACGGAAAGAATCAAGGCAACATCCTTTAAGGGAACATGAATGGTCACAAGGATCACGCGAAGTTTGTCACCTGCAAGCATCATGGCAAACTTATCGGTCTTAGTGCGCTCGGCAAGAAGCTCGGTATGTCCGTTATAAGCATAACCTGCAATCCGCATGGCCATCTTGTTTATCGGACAGGTAACAATAGCCGCTATGCTGCCGCAAGCTGCCAGATCTATCGCCCTTATTATATAGCCCACCATTGCCTTGCCTGTCTGCGCCGTGGGCTTTCCCCAATATGTGTTTTCAGGATCGCACTTGGAAACAGATAAAAGATCGATAGAGCCGCATTCATATCTGCCGGAATCAGGTGCATCTATTGCCTTAATATTAAGGCTGCTTTTAGTATATTTTTTTGCCGCCTCCAGCCTCTGAGCACCTCCGATCACAAGCGGCCTGCACGCCTTATAAATCGCAGGCTCGAGAAGGGCCTTCACAATAATTTCAGGGCCGATGCCGACAGGATCACCCATTGTAATGCCAATAATCGGTCTATAATCTTTCATAGGATTTAAAAATTAAGAATATAACTATAAGGTTATCTGGTTTCAACCTGACCCTCGACAGCATCTCCCTGTTGGTAGTCTGGAGCATAAATGTCTCTTTCCCGTTGTTTCTGTTCGCCACCCATGTCATATTGCTCGAAGCCCGGAGCATAAGTATCAACCTGACGTCCTGGTCCGGAGTCGGTCTTTTCCCGGTTAGAACCACCAAGACTTTCGAAACCAAGCGGTTCATTTCCACGGGCGGGTGGAAGATTCTCCTGGATAGATTTATCAAAAATATCTCTTTCCCGTTGTTTCTGTTCGCCACCCATGTCATATTGCTCGAAGCTCGGAGCATAAGTATCAACCTGACGTCCTGGTCCGGAGTCGGTCTTTTCCCGGTCGGAACCACCAAGACTTTCGAAACGGAGCGGTTCATTTCGCCTCGCGGGTGGAAGATTCTTCCGAATAGATTCATCAACTGTTGCCTGGAGTGCTTTACTCAATTCTGCAGCATTGGATGCCGGGAGATAAGAGCCTCCACCACTCTTGGCTATTTCCTGCAATTGTTTCTCTTCATTTGAGTTTTTCTTGATGTCGAATCCGATAACCTCGATATCAATCTGCATTCCACTGCCCTGTTCCCCGCTTTGTGCCAACCCCGTCAAAATCCAAGTTAAACAAACACATATTATGAAAGCAATTTTAATTTTGAAAAGATATCTCATGATCTCCCCCTACTTGATATCAAAAATCTTGTAAGTCGTACAGATGGTTTTAGCCGCTTCAACGGGATTACCACTGCAACTTTCTCCGCCATCGGAAAGAAGAATAATTTTCCCTCTTTTCCCGCTGCCGTTTTGTCTTAGATAATTTGATGCTTTTTGCAGGGAATAAGCGATAGGAGTTCCCCCTCGAGCTCCAAAATTGAGTTTAGATATAATATTATTAGGATCTTGCGTAAAGCCCTGCAACATGCTGCATGAGCCACAGTCACTAAATACAAATAAAGCCATTTCCACTCCCAGGTCGGTTTTTAAAGCCGCGACGGTATCGCGTACTGCGTTCTTGGCTGCGTCGAGTTTGGACCCCGACATGCTTCCTGAAGCATCAACGACAAAAACTATGGAAAAGTTTATGTCTATGGGAGTTTCGCATTCGTTATATCCTCGGAAAAATTCTTGTTTAACTACATTCTCTTTTTCTATCCATTTAGCATATTCTTGCCCGACAATTTCTTTTATATCCTCCCGATTGACTGTTTGGACCTTTCTGCCCAAAAGACAACCGTGTTTGTAAGCAGCAGTTTTTAGGGCCTCTTCCGGATCATAATTCCCGTCAATTTTTGTTACATTAATGTAAACCCAGTCAAAACTTTTCGCCCAGTCTTCAAACCTCGTATATTTTTTCTTCCAGGCATCAAGTACCAGTGCATTTTTCCATGCCTCTTTTTCTAAATCATTGAGTCTGCCGTCAGAACTAAAAATATCATTCCATGATGGAATTTTACCATTTACAAGTATAGGAGCTCCATTAATGTCAGTTGGAACAACGAGATTGGCCCCATGAGCCCATTCCTTTCCAAAATAATTTTTGTTTCCTCTTATAACAAGTATTTTGCTATTAAAGCTGTCTGGATAGTGTTTTGCAATATACATGGCAAGATCACCGCAATTACCGACACCGGTTTGTTCTACCACCTCGGCATAGGCTCCTCCTAACTTTTTCCCTGTCCCCAGAAGGTAGGGGATTCTATAGGTAACGATTTGAGAGATGTAAAATGGTGTATAAGGTAAAGAACCAGAAACAAAACCACTGAGACGAGTACCTAAAATATTGTTAAACCACCTTATAGAATCTTTTTCATTAGGCCCCCAGTTTTCATCTGCAGTAGCTGAATAAGAAAATCCAACAAGTCCAATGAAAATCGCAATAAAAAAGATAATTAGATGGATAATTGGCTTTTTCATGCACACAACCTCCTTTCTGTTTTAGGTTCCCAATGAACTGCCTCGTCGCAAGCAGCGTTGCATCTTCAAAAGTATTAAACGCCCCAAAGGTGCGGAAAATAAAACCCGGCGCCCAAAGGACGTGGCTTTGATTTTCACCCCGGAGAGGTTCAGTTTACCTCTATTGGAATGGTGGAATGATGGAAAATATGACCTGGCCCAGAAAACCAAGTTTTCCATGCTGGAATAAATAAGAATATATCAAACAAAGATCAATTGTAAAGTGGTTTTCAGAGGTTAAGGTAATCCATGGGCATGCAAATCTGTCCACAACACAGCGTTATCTTGGCAATATCGGTTAAACAGAAGCTATTCGATGTATTGGCTGTTGTTCTTCCGGGCATACGGATCACGCGCCACTTATTCCATGTTCCGAATTCGCACCTCAATTCCCTTTTGATCTTGAAGCAATTTCATAAGGTTCGAGGTATCTGTGTCGCCAAAATGATAGGGGTATAAAATTTTTGGCCGAAACGCGGTCGCAGCATCGACGACCATCTCAGGTGTC
The DNA here is from genome assembly GCA_030656555.1 of Candidatus Desulfaltia sp. GTDB lineage: Bacteria > Desulfobacterota > Desulfobacteria > Desulfobacterales > ETH-SRB1 > Desulfaltia. The sequence continues at coordinate 22,050 of JAUSPN010000035.1, forward strand.
ATCGTATGCGGCAGGTTCATTGGCAAAAAGGCGCGGTCGATCTCTCGCAGTGATTTCATTTCAGGGATGTTTTCTGTGTCCCCGGCAACATACACCCGCTTATCCCCAAAGGTGATGATGTACCCGTTCCCTACACCTTTGGGATGAAAGGGTTGTCCGTTATCGCGCCTATGAATGAGATTATAAGCCGGAATCGCCTCTATTTTCAATCCGCTTACGGTTTGGACATCTCCGTTTTTCATAACAATGCCGTTTTTTACCTGTTTTGAACAGGTTTGGGTCAACACTACCTTTGTTTTTTCAGTCCGGACAAGTTCCAGTGCTTTCAAGTCCAAGTGGTCGCGGTGCTCATGGGTGATCAAGACAAGATCCGCTTTCGGGAACTTCGCAAAATCTGCGACGTTGGTGTATGGATCAACATGGATAATCTTGGTGCCAAAAGTAAACATCAGTGTCCCATGTCCGATAAATGTGATCTTTAAATCATCGGTGGATGTTTTTATGATATTTGTTTCATATGTTTTTTTGACGGACGCTGAAGCTGAGAACGTTAAAGTCATGCTGAAAAACAAAAGTAAAAAGCATATTTTACCCATCGTTATACCTCCTTCACGAAGTGGCTGGTTTGCAAGCAATTTTGTGAAGCTCCCCTTGACCCCGCCCTAAAGGTCTGGGCTTGCGGGAAGCTTCAATTGTTTTTAATATCATACCTGTATCCACACCTCATCACAACCAGAAACACTTTGTTTAGCAATTATAATTCTAAAGGTAGGAATTTATAATTAAAATTTTATTGACAATAAATATCTGTTTAAGTATGTTTCGTTGGTTTTATTTTATACTAACTCGTAAAGGGGGTGATTCCGATGGTTTGCGCAACGATAAAGGAAGGTATAGAGTGTGCTTTTATGACAAAAAAAGGCTGCTCTTACAATGGTGGGATTTGCCATAAGGTCGTGGACCAGTGCAATGGCTGCAATCGCGGCACTGAGTTTTCATCTGGCTGGTACTGCACTGCATGTCCTGATCCTTCATTAAAATGGAGAAATGGGGCTTGCAACTTTGCCTCTCATGTTTCCGCAGCTCCTACTGCAATAAAAACAAAGATAAATCCAATCAAGGCGTCCAAGAGAGGGAACAGGTAATGCGGTTTTCGATCTACCGGTAAACCCCGTCCAATTACGTGGCGGGGTTTTTTTATTGTAAAAAACAATGTTTTTGTATAAAGTTTTCAGGATTTTTGTTTTCTTCTTTTAATATCAGCTTTCAAGGAGATTGTATCTATGAATCCCATCGCAAAACAGCTTAACAGCACAATCACCGCGGGTAATCCTCATCTCATGGAGATGTTGTCTGATGTAGGCAAAAAGCTCTTTTTCCCAAAAGGGATTTTAAGCCAGAGTGCAGAGGCAAAGGAAAAAGCGTTTAAATTAAATGCAACAATAGGAATTGCAAAAGAACGGGGTAAAACCATGCGTTTTAATTCGGTTATGGCCGCAATTAAGGGCATAAATGCAAGGGAATCATTAACCTATGCCCCATCCTTTGGGATTACCGATTTAAGGCAGGTCTGGCAAAATTCAATATTTGAAAAGAACCCTTCCCTTGCAAATAAACATATAAGCGCCCCGATTGTTACCTGCGGCATAACTCATGCTATAAGTGTGTTTGCAGATCTCTGGATAAACCCCGAAGACGTAATCATATTGCCTGATATGATGTGGGGCAACTACAACCTGATTATAAATGTAAGAAAACAAGGAAACATAAGCAAGTATCCCATGTTTTCGGATGATGGCCGATTTAACCTTAAGGCATTTGAGGAAACGGTCATTAATGAAGCAAAAAAACATGACAAGATAATTGTTTTGCTCAACTTTCCGCATAATCCAACCGGCTATACAGTAACAGAGGAAGAAGGAAATAGTATTGTTAAGATTTTAGCCGATCTGGCCGACAAGGGTACAAACATTATTGCTGTTGCAGATGACGCCTATTTTGGACTCTTTTACGAAGAAAACACCATAAAAGAATCACTTTTTGCCAGGCTTTGTGATAAACACCCCAGGCTGCTTGCCGTAAAGATGGACGGCGCCACCAAGGAAAATTATGTGTGGGGTTTAAGGGTCGGTTTTATTACCTACGGTTGCAAAGTCAATGGCGATCCTGCGCCGGTATATGATGCACTGGAAAAAAAGACAGCGGGCGGCGTAAGGGGTTCCATATCAAACGCTTCCCATCTTGGTCAATCTATCGTGTTAAAGTCCATGCAGCATAAAAATTATCCCGCAGAAAAAAAGGAAAAATTTGAAATACTTAAAAGCAGAGCAAAGTGCGTTAAAGCTGTTTTGGCTGATCCGAAATACAAAGATGCCTGGGATGTTTATCCGTTTAATTCCGGCTATTTTATGTGTATAAAGTTAAAATCAACAGATGCCGAAACCTTGAGGCTTCATCTTTTAGATAAATATGGAGTAGGCCTTATTTCGATAGGTGACAAAAATTTAAGAATTGCCTTTTCATGTCTCGAAGAAGAGGATATCCCCGAACTGTTTGATATTATACTGCAGGGAGTAGAAGATCTGGAAAACACAAAGAGATGAGATTGAAAAAATGGTTTAATACAACCAGCGTAAAAGACCAATCTTTCAACATAGCCCATGCAGGCAAATGGACTTTCAATTTTGTTATAATAGGTATTTTTGCGGGATTAGGCTCTGTTGTTTTTCATTACCTCTGCCAGTTCGGACTCCATTATTTCATGGATTTTATAGCCGGCTACCGGCCTCCTTCCCCTGCCGGAGAACATCATCTGTTCACGCCGACAAACACCTCTTTCAGCCGTTACACTCTTTTATTTCTACCTGCTTTTGGCGGACTATTAAGTGGATGGCTGGTATATACCTTTGCACCGGAAGCCGAAGGGCACGGCACGGATGCCGCAATTGATGCATATCATACAAAAGGCGGATTTATTCGAGGCAGAGTGCCAATAATCAAAACAATAGCATCCGCTATTACCCTTACAACCGGCGGTTCCGGAGGAAGAGAAGGACCAATAGCACAAATAGGAGCCGGCTTTGGATCATTTCTGGCAACAAAATTAAAGCTTTCAAACAGGCAACGAAGAATAATGATGGCCGCTGGAATCGGCGCAGGTGTGGGCAGTATCTTCAGAGCGCCCCTGGCCGGCGCCCTCTTTGCCTCGGAAGTACTCTACAGAGATCCCGAGTTTGAATCCGAGGTTATCATACCTGCAGGAATCTCTTCGGTAGTGGCATACTGCCTGTATTGCCTGGTGTTTGGCTGGGGATCTTTGTTTCAATCCCCTGATTTTCAGTTCCGCAATCCATTGGAGCTGGGACCTTATATTATTCTTGCCTTTGTTCTTGTAGGCACAGGGATATTATATGTTAAATTATTTTACGGCGTAACCGGGCTGTTTAAGTCCTTTAAGATCCCAAATCATATAAAGCCCGCCATAGGGGGGCTCTGTACAGGCATAGTGGGTTTCTTTTTGCCCCAAACCCTTGCCTTTGGATACGGCTTTGCTCAGCAAGCCATTAATAATGAACTAACTATTCCCTTCTTATTACTGCTTGCCTTTGGCAAGATAATTACCACATCATTTTCAATAGGATCGGGGGGAAGCGGAGGGGTGTTCGGCCCATCGGTTGTTATAGGCGGAGCTATGGGCGGCGCTGTCGGAAAGCTGTTTCATCAAATCATGCCGGGCATTGTAACGGAACCGGGCGCTTTTGTCATAGTCGGCATGGCTGGTTTTTTCACCGCTGTTTCAAACACACCTATTTCAACAATTATATTTGTCAGTGAAATGACCAATTCGTATCATCTGCTTTTGCCGAGCCTCCTTGTGTGTTCCCTGTCATACCTGACAGCTAAGAAATGGACTATTTATAAAAATCAGGTCAAAAGCAAAATCGACTCTCCCGCTCATGCCGGCGAGTTCTTTGTAGACATTCTACAGACCATCAAGGTCAAGGATCTAATGGGTCTCGTGAAAAAGGTAGAGCTGATACCCCAGGATATGACCTTTTTAGATTTTAAGAAGTACTTTTCAAAAACAAAACAGCATTATTTCCCGGTTATGGATCAGAATGAAAGGCTTATCGGAATATTTTCCAGCACCGACATCAGAGGCGTACTTTTTTCCAAGGACATTGAGCATCTTGTTCTGATGAAAGATATCGCCAACTCTGATATTATCGTAGCTACTCAATCCGATGATTTAAACACAGTACTTCAAAAATTTACCACAAAAAATATTGATAGCCTTCCGGTAGTTAAGGATGATGATTATCAAATTCTTATCGGGATGTTAAACAGAAGAGAGGTTATTTCATTTTACAACGAGCAGATACAAAAAATGAAAAACAGGGCTAAAAGATAGAAAAAATTACTTGAGATGTATAAGAGCTCCTGACTCATGCTGGGCTGCAGCGCTAATCAGGCTGTTGTGATTTGTCAGCGCCGGCCCTACGGCACTTAAGGCTTTTTCCGGGGTATTGTTTGTTTCGCTTATATGGGCTAAAATCACATGCTTAAGCCTGTCGTGTTGCACATCCTTTAAAAGATTTCTCGACTCTTCGTTGGAAAGGTGACCGGTTCTGTTCTTAATCCGTTGTTTTAATTCCCATGGATAAGGACCGTTTATCAGCATGTCTGTATCATGATTGGCTTCGAGGATTAACAATGAGCAATCTTTGAGATGCTCTTTAACCATTGAGGTTGCTATCCCGAGGTCGGTTGCGATCCCGATCTTTGTATTGTCGCGGTTTATAGTAAAACCAACGGGGTCCTCTGCATCATGTGATGTTGAAAAGGGATGGATTGTCAGGGTGTTTATAAAAAAGGATATGCCGCTTTCAAAGTTTACAATGTCCCGGACATTACCTATTTGTGATGAAGCAGCCTTACCGGTTTGTTTACTGATAAAAACAGGCAAATTAAATCGGCGCGAAAGAACTCCCACGCTATGGATATGGTCGGCATGTTCATGAGACACCAGAATAGCATCAAGATCGGCAGGGTAAAGCCCTTTTGACTTTAACCTGCGTTCGATTTCTATTCCGGAAATGCCGGCATCAATAAGTATAGAGGTTAAGCCGTCGGAAACAAATATTGAGTTCCCCTTGCTGCCGCTAGCAAGCATACATACTGAAAGATTATGGTTTTTGTCCGGCATAATAAAATGCGAGATTCCTTTTACAACCCAGTATGACCGAAACCTCCGTCGTTGCGGATTGTTTCGTCTAAGTGTTCAACAACCTGCAAGCGGGCCTGATATACCCTTTTAATGACCATCTGAGCAATCCTGTCACCTCTATAAATAGTGTAATCCTTTTTACCGAGATTAATAACAGGAATCATCACCTCGCCACGATAGTCAGCGTCTATTGTGCCCGGTGAATTAATAAGCCCTATACCATGCTTAACAGCCAGACCACTTCTCGGGCGGATCTGTGCTTCAAACCCAGCGGGGATGGCCATGGCAAACCCTGTGGGTATCATGACGATTCCTCTTGTCTCAACAACGATCTCTTTTTCTACGGCCGCGCATATATCCATCCCTGCTGATTGGGGTGTCATATAGCAGGGGAGAGGGATATCCTCAAGCAAATCCGGTCTTAAACGGAGTATTTTAATTATAGGAGCGTGGTTCATATTATTGTAATCGTTCACGGTTATCGGTTCACAGTTTTTTCAATGAACTATGCAACGATTGAAGCATTTTGGATATTGAAAACAGTTTACGGTTACATATTATTTACTGTCCGAGGCATTTTCTTCTTCCAAAACAGCCTTGCGGCTCAGGCGTATCTTCCCGTCCTTTGAAACTTCGAGAACCTTGACTTTAACTATGTCGCCTTCCTTAACAATGTCTGAAACCTTTGCAACCCTCTCCGAGGCAAGTTGTGAAATATGTACAAGACCGTCACAGCCGGGCATTATCTGAACAAATGCGCCAAAATCCATGATTTTCACCACCTTGCCTTCGTAAATTGCACCTACCTCCGGTTCCATTGTAATATTTTTTATCGCTTGTAAAGCTGCATCCGATTCTTCTCGAGAAAAAGCAGCGATTTTAACAAGACCGGTATCATCTACCTCAACTTGTGTGTTTGTTTCGCTCTGAATCGCCCTGATCATTTTCCCGCCAGGCCCTATGAGATCCCGGATTTTATCAGGATTGATATGTATAGTTATTATCCTGGGGGCATAGGGAGAGGTTTTGTCCCTGGGCTTTTGCAATGCTTCCAGCATCCTGTCAAGAATAAAAAGCCTCCCCAAACGGGCTTGTTCAAGAGCCTTTTCCAATATGTTCTTTGACAGCTCATGAATTTTAATATCCATTTGAAGGGCGGTTATGCCTTCAGATGTGCCAGCCACCTTAAAATCCATATCGCCGGCATGATCTTCATCTCCAAGAATGTCGGAAAGGATAATCACATTGTCTCCATCCTTTACAAGGCCCATTGCAATGCCTGCGACCGGGGCCTTTATAGGAACCCCGCCATCCATCAGCGCCAGAATGCCTGCACATACGGTCCCCATGGATGAAGAGCCATTAGACTCCATCACCTCTGAAACAATCCGAATAGTATAATCAAATTCTTCCTTGGGCGGCAAAACCTTTTCAATAGCTCTTGTTGACAGCCCGCCATGGCCTATATCTCTCCGGCTTGGGCCTGCAAAGCGTTTTACCTCTCCGACTGAATACGGGGGAAAATTGTAATGAAGCATAAACGGTCTGGATTCTTCCCCGCTTAAAGTTTCCACCCGCTGCTCATCACGACCCGAACCAAGGGTTAACACTCCTAATACCTGAGTTTCTCCCCTGGTAAACAGGGCGCTTCCGTGAGGCCTGGGCAACGTTCCGACTTCACAGGAAATAGGCCTTATTTCATCAAATCTTCTGTTGTCTATCCTGCGCCCTTCCTTAAGGATAAGATCTCGCATAGTTGATTTAATTAAGTCGTTATATATCTCATATACTTCATCCCTGCGTTTAGTAAAATCATCGCCGAGTTTTGCAAGGCTATCGGACTTGAAAACGCTAAGAGACTTGTTGCGGTCTTGTTTGCCTGGGATCATAAGAATATCACGTAGCTGTAAGGATGCTTCAGAAACAATTTTGTTGACGAGGTCATTATCTTTTTCAGGAAGGATAAATGGACGTTTTTGGACTCCATTGCTTAATTTTAGCTTCTTTTGTATATCAATTATCGGTTTTAATGCCTCGTGCCCGTAAAATATAGCCTCCAGCATATCCGCTTCCTTGACGATGTTGCCGCCGCCTTCTACCATTACAATTCCGGTTTCAGAACCAGCTACAATAACATTAATATCGCTTTGTCCATATTCACTTATCAAAGGGTTAATTATAAGCTTGCCGTCTATTCTCCCGACACGAACACATGCGATAGGTCCGGCAAAAGGAATATCAGATATTTCAAGAGCCGCAGAAGCTCCTATCATTGCCAGAATATCGGGATCATTTTCCTGATCCATGGAAAGAACAAGAGCGATAATCTGTGTTTCGCTGCAGTAGCCTTTTGGGAAAAGAGGCCTCATGGGACGGTCGATCAGCCTGGCGGTTAATGTCTCTTTTTCACTTGGGCGTCCGACTTCACGCCTGAAATAATTACCGGGTATCCGACCTGCCGCATATATCTTTTCCTGATATTCTACTGAAAGAGGCAAAAAATCTACCTCCCGTTGCTCCATGGATGATACGGCAGAAACCAGCACAATGGTTTCTCCGTACTGGACTACGACCGAACCAGAAGCCTGTTTTGCAATTTTACCCGAGCTTATGCTTAGAATTCTTCCACCTACTTCGGTTTTATATATGTTTTCCATTTTGTCTCCTTATAAAGACTAACGATCAATAATGACGGCTTCGCAAAAAATCAAATTTACCGCAGAAAACACAGAAACACAATTTAATATGTCAATATGTTCTTTGTGCCCTCAGTAGGCTCAGTGGTGAAAAAAATGACTTGTTAAGAATTCACCAATAAAGGCGGCTAAATAAATATGTTATCTTCTCAGCCCCATAGTTTTAATGATAGAGCGGTATCGCTCAACATCATTGTTTTTGACGTAGTTTAAAAGCCTGCGTCGCCTTCCAACCAAAACTAACAAACCTCTTCTGGAATGATGATCCTTTTTGTGAATCTTCAAGTGTTCAGTAAGATATACAACACGATGTGTCAGAAGACCAATCTGAACCTCAGGTGAACCTGTATCAGTTTCATGCAGTTTATATTGATTAATGAGATCTTTTTTAATTTCCGATGTCTGAACCACTTTATTTGCCTCCTCCTTTTAATAAATATTTTATATTATTTTGGGAAAACACAGCAATAATGATATTTATCGCTATCTTTTTCCAGATTTAATATTGCCATAAGATTATCATCGGTATCAACAATCTTGATGAAATCTTCATAAATACCGGTTTGTTGTAAAATAATATCCTGCCTGGTAATTGTGCCGCCATGTTTTAACTTATCAGTCAAAAGATTATCGGCGATATATCTGGGCATATACTGCAACACGTCTGACATACTTATTAGCCGATCTGAAAGCTTGTGCGATAAATGAATATCTTCCATTTCCGGCAATGTTAAAGCTTGGCTGATTGTAAATCCACTGCTTTCAATCCTTCTTAGCTCTTTAAGGCACCCTCCGCATCCAAGAGCCGCCCCAATATCAGCACATAGCGTCCTGATATATGTTCCCGCAGAACAGGATACCTCAAAACGTATCAGCGGTAAACTTATCTCAAGTATTTTAATATATGAAACAAAAACGCTCCTTGCTTCTTTCTGAACGGGCGTGCCTCTTCGCGCAAGCTTGTATAATGGAACCCCTTTATGCTTTAACGCCGAATAAACCGGAGGCCATTGTTTGATATCCCCTTCAAATTGCTTAAATGTTAAACGTAACTTCTTGTCCGTAAATGTAGTTTTATCGGATGTTGAAATTATATTTCCTGTAAAATCCTGCGTATCTGTTTCAACCCCAAGATGAATAACCGCCAGATATTTTTTTTTGTCGTGCAATAAAAACCTGCAAAGCTTTGTAGCATCATTGAGGCAGCAAACCAATAGGCCTGTTGCAAATGGATCAAGGGTACCGGCATGTCCTGTTTTTCCTGCGCCAAGCAGTTTCTTAACATAAGCTACAACTTTGGCGGAAGTCATATTCGCCGGTTTATCTACAACTAAAATTCCGCTTGATAGATGCTGCATCAAATTTTTTCGGCAAAATTAAAAATCCGGTTTTTTAAATCAATAATTGAAGATTCAATAGCAAAGCCTGCCGCACTGTAGTGCCCACCACCGCCAAAAGATGAGGCAAATGCAGCGACATCAACGGTTCCATCGGAACGAAGACTGACATGAAATCGGTCCTGCTTTTTTGATTCTTCGCTCGTGTCGGATACCACGTGAATAAGAACCGCTATCTTAATATTGTTTATAGCCTTTGCGTAATTTATCAGACCGTTTACCTCTTCAGGCCGAGCTCCTGTTTCATTTAACATCTCCTGTGTAATCGTTATCATGGATAGTTTACCGTTTTTTGATATCTCTATAGAGCCAAGCACTTTATGTAAAAGTTTCATGTAGCCGGGAGAAAAAGTTTCATATATATTCCTGGCAACATAATAGGGATCAACACCGATATCTATCATCTCCCTGCAAATTGCAAAAGCCGATCTGTTCGTATTTGAAAAACGGAACGAACCTGTATCGGTTAAAATACCGGTATATATCAGGGTGGCAATATCCCTGCTAATAGGCAATTCCATCTGCTTTAAAAGACGGTATATTATTTCAACGCTGGCACATGCAGAAGGATCTATTAATTGAAAATCGCCAAAGCCGGTATTGGAAACGTGATGGTCAATATTGATAACAACCGGAATGCGGCTTACAAATGAAGCTGCCTTCCCGACACGATGCAAATCGCCACAATCAAGAACAATGGCAGTATCATATATAATTTGTCTGTCAATATGCCGCACAATACGTTTGACTGAAGGCAAAAAACGATAAACAGCAGAAATGGGGCTTTCGTTATAAAGAGTTGTTTTTTTTTGCCATAAAGCAAGTGAAAGCTCCATGGCAATAAGAGAGGCTATCGCATCTCCATCCGGATTAATATGAGAACAAAGAAAAATATTATTACTGTTTTTCAAGTGTTGTATTATCTGATTAATCATCAGTTTTTATTAATTTTAACACATGGTCTATGTGCGATCCATAATCAAAAGATTCATCATAAAAAAATTGCAGATCAGGCATGTAACGCAAGCCCAGTTTAGCGGCAAGAATCCGTTTTATATA
>JAUSPN010000044.1 GCA_030656555.1 Candidatus Desulfaltia sp.
ACAGATTTTACCATGCTGCTATAATCCAAAACACCAACCTTATTGTTGAGGTAAAACGCTTCTATATCCCTGGCAATATCTCCGGTTACCTCAAAGATGACTCGCCCGTTCGATTGTTTACAAGGCGTAATCTGATGACCCCGTAAGGCCAGGAATGCGACAAATAAAGCATCCTCAAATTCATTGACGGTTTTCTTATTTTTTTCCATTATCTTTCCCCCATTTATTTGTTAAAATTTATGGTCAATGACCCGTGGTTCGGGTTGCTATCAGATAGCTTCCGAAACCGCTTCTATATGCTGTTTTTTTTGCGTAGGGTCGATTTCTGCGCTGCGGTCGATCCCTCCTTTCCGATATGGAAAGAGGGGGCAATCGCTTGAGGCACATTTTGAGACCTCTGACCTTTGCCCGTTCATGCACCATAAGCAATAATTCCGAATAGCCTTTGCCCTGGCCTTTGCGTTCTGTTTTCCCTTTCCAAACCTGAAAAGATAAAGGTCACAATCGTCAAATTCACAGTTAGTAACTTCTTTATAAGACCATCCAGCACAGTTTAAACATTTTTCCCGAACAGCCTTTCTTCTGTTTAGATAAACTGCTTTCAGGCCGTTTTTTCCAAGGATTGAAACTTTCATTAATCGGCCTCATTCTGCTTTTTTAGCCAGGCAAGCACATCATCAAGAACAAATCTGCGATATTTTCCTACGGAAATTTTAGGCATAGCGTCAGGTCCGGTTTCTCGTGTTCGGGAATAAATCCAGCTTTTGGGTACGTTTAAAGATTCTGCTAATTCATCAACGGTTAAAAGATTCTGATTCATAAAAATTCTCCTATAGTTAGAAATAAAAAAAGCCGGTCACTCCTATGGGTGTTACCGGCTGGCTGGCTATTTGGCCTGCACACTGGCTGGCTTTTGGCTGGCTTGCGTTTTATTTATCGTTAATTTTTATTTAGTAGTTAAACTTTAGTCATCTGTAATCCTCCTCTCTGACTACGTTTAATTCTATATGGTCCGGCTGATGGCACTTTCAATATTAAAGGGAACATACCTTCTACATCCTTAATTTCTAATACCATGCATTCTGATGTTTTGTCGTAAGCCCACACAAAAGATTTAGGTTTCTCCTTTTTCTTTTCATAAGTATTATTTGTTTTCATTCTCTGTCCTTATCTTTAAGCAATTCCCTAAAACTTGGTAAGAAAAGTGGTAAAATCTACAATCGTTTCTCTAACAAAAGCACATTTCCCTTCTAAAAATTCACTAATAAACATGTGCAAGTTGTCGTAGGCATAATCCCACCTTTTGCACATCAATAATTTTCCCGCACATCAAGAGTCGGTTGCATATAGGGCAGCGATATTGATGTTCATCGTTATTTGTTAAAGTTTTTTTCATTGTTCCAGTTGAAATGTGTACATATTTTCTTCTTTATCATATGTTAAATCATATCTAACTGTTTTTGAGTAATCAATTTCATAATATTTTAGAAAACTTTGTGCTGAAAATGAGAAACCTCCAGATTTGCGTTTAACCAACTTCATTGCGCCAGGTTCTTTCTTATCATTAGTCATCATAACACCAACTGTCTTCGTATCTTTGTCAAAGTAAAGAATAGCGTAGTTAAAATTGTTCAACTTATATTTCTCAATAGCCCCGCTGTTTAATCCAATTTGTCCGCGAGACCATATCGAAATTTGAGGCTCTCCCATTCTCAGGTTTGTTTTAGTGTATCTTTCAAATGCCATAATCGTACCTCCATTATATGTTGGGTTGTCATTATCTTTTTCAACTTTAAAATCTATTATAGTCGCATTTTTATAAAAGTCAATAGAAGAAATAAGTTTTTTTATTAAATATTTCTTATTACAACACTAATAGTTATAGTATTACCAGCTTTGCTTGCCGTTATTCCCGTTGAAGAGTTGCTGAGAGTTTTGTAAAAGGGTGAATTTGACGTTTGTATAAAGGAATTTATTAGTTGGGGAAAGTGGTTCAGGAAAACCACCTTTCGGGGAGCTCACCCTATCCCCGGAAATAGGAATATCAAAGGGTTAAGAATTATTTGATTGCTACCATTTTGCCACTATAATACCCATATACAGGGTAAAAAACGATAAAGCAAAAAACAATCAGCAATCAAATAACATGCTGATAATATACAAGCAAAAACAACATTACAAAGCAGGGTAAAAAACCGTAAAAACCGTTTAAACAGACTGACACGGTAGAAGTCGTTGGTTCAAATCCAACCGTGCCTACCATAATAATTCCAGTCAGGGGCGAAAAGATTTTTCGCCCCTCATGAAAAATACGGTTTAAGCATCTTGTTTATATCTTCTGGGAAAGCCATACAAAGGGTTTCATTAAAAAGATTTCTTATTGCGCCAACATCAGAAGTGCCAAGCGCCTGATTAAAAAAAGTCCTGGGAGAAAACAGCAGATGAAATCGCGAAAAATCATCGCTTTGTCTGCCTGTAAAAAAATTCATGTTAAAGCTGTAAATACCCATCTTGTCATAGGCTGCCATGGCTTTGACAAGACCCGCGGATAAGTCTGAAAGATCATTATCAGTGAGTTCGAGTGTAGATCTAACGCCATCTACCACTGCCACAACATCTCCGGCAACTCCCATGGGAGCATATGCGGTAAACCACGAACTGCGGCCAATCCTGCCTAAAAACCTCTTTTTGTCCGCCTCTTCTGCTCTTACAAGGTCATCCCAGTAGTTTGTCTGGTTTTTTTCCATATATTTTTTTGCGGCTTCAAGCTCCTGTTTCATAAGGTTTGGTGCAAAAGATGTGGAAAAAACCTGAAGATGGGCATGAATCAAGGAGCTTCCTGAAGGGGGCATGTAATTCCAGTTAATAAGGTGATAAACTGCTTCAGTATGCCCGATTTCGTGGATTCTACTAAAAAAATCCATAGCAAGGCGAAATCCTCTTGTTATCCGTTCAGGTTTGATCTCTGCCATGGGGATATAGTGGCGGCTGCCCAGCGTTGCTACTGCCCCAAGGCTGTCATAAGGCGCGAGATTAGGGAAAAGAACCATATCCCCTGAAATTATTCGGCCTTCCGGAACTATCTCTTCTGGGAAACAAGGGGTTACTTTCATTACTTTGTCCGGACAAAAAGGACAGTTTTTTTCGGTTCCGTTAACAAGCTTGTCAAAATCCGGTTTTTCCCATTTAAGTTTCATAAAATGACAGATTCGCGCACTTCTACCTGTAAGCGGATCTTTTCGTATTTCACTTGGGATTGATTCGCGGGCCATATCCTTTGCAGGGTTTAAAATAACGGTTTCTCTTTTTTCAGCTTCAAACTTCATTAATCCTCCTTAGTACTATAAAACAAATAGTTAAAGATTTCTCCCTTCGGTCGAAATGACAAGTGTCGTTGTAGGGATGGATATGAGCCTATTGCAGAAACTAAAAGCCTAAGTTTGCTGTATATCAAATAAAGCTTTAATCTTTATATTATGCTCATATAAACAACGACCGTCAAATTATTTTTAAATTGAGAGTTTTCATGATATAAAGAAAACATTATGAAACAGCTTTTCAATTATGTCTTATCAATTCTTTTAGCTGTATGCATTATATCCATACTGACATACAAAAGCGCTTATGCCGGTAATATCCGCAAGGCTGTAGCAGCCGGCCGTTTCTATCCTGCTTCACGGTCTGAATTGGAGCAAATGATTGACAGTTTAACGTTTCAGGCAAAACAAACATCCATTCAGATCCCTCCTGATAAACAACTTAAAGCTTTGATACTGCCGCATGCAGGATATGTTTGCTCCGGGCTTACGGCAGCTCATGCTTCGCTGGTATTAAGAGAAAATCTGTTTGACAGAGTTGTTTTGATTGGGCCGGATCATAAGATTGGTTTTAATAACGGGGCAATCAGCGACGCAGATGCTTATGAAACCCCGCTTGGTCTTGTCAGATTGAATGATGAAGCAGCAAAATTGCGCGCAAATTCCGATCTGTTTCAATCTATTCCAGCCTCTGACAGGCTTGAACACTCACTGGAGGTTGTTCTGCCGTTTCTTCAGCGTTATCTAAATGAATTCGAAGTCATACCTGTTGTCATGGGCAGAGGTAATGCCAACCAGATTGAAAGAGAATTAAATCCCTTGATAGACCAAAACACTCTTATAGTGGTTAGTTCTGATCTGTCTCACTATCTTCCTTATTCACAATCTGTGGATAAAGACAAAGAAACCATAAATATGATTTTAAATATGGAATCTGATAAGCTGTTAAAAAACAGCAATCGCGCATGCGGGATAATACCCATTCTAATTGTGCTTGAAATGGCCGGAAAACATGGCTGGAAACCGGTTCTTCTTCATTATTCAAACAGCGGGGATACTGTTGGAGGACGTTCACAGGTTGTCGGTTATGCGGCAATCGCATTTTATGGAGATTCATCTATGCAAAAAAAACATAATCAGCAGCAAATTGATCCGCAACTTGGACAGGTTCTGGTTAAACTGGCCAGGCAAACCATTATGCAAAGGCTGGGATTGAAAATTTCCGATAAAGAATCGGATTTGGTGGCGACCACCGTTAAAGATGAAGTGCTTAAGGCTCGCCGCGGAACCTTTGTAACCCTTAAGATCGCCGGTAATTTGCGTGGTTGCATCGGAAGCCTGGCAGCGGAAGAATCGATTGTTGACGGCGTAAAGTGCAATGCCGTCAGTGCTGCATTTCATGACCCTCGTTTTTCTCCTGTAACTGTTGAAGAAATAGAAGATGTGGACATAGAAATAAGCATTCTGACTAATCCGCAGCCTCTTGAATACATTGACAGTGTGGATTTGATTTCCAAGCTGAGAGTCAAGGTTGACGGAGTTATTCTTCGAAAAGGGAGGGCCGGCGCAACATTTTTGCCTCAGGTATGGGAACAGCTTCCACAGCCGGAAAACTTTCTTTCCCATTTGTGTGTAAAGGCCGGACTGTCGGCTAATGCATGGGAAAACACCAAGCTGGAAATATCAATTTACCAGGTTCAATATTTTGAAGAGAAAAAGTGAACGAGCTATAACTCTGGTGGTCATCGCTACAGGTATCTCTTCTGTGGTAACTCAATTATTGATCATCCGCGAATTTCTGGCTCAATTTCAGGGAAATGAGTTTGTCATTGCCCTGATTCTTTTCAACTGGCTTATTATCGGCGGAATCGGCACTCTTCTGGCCCATCTGGCTGTTAAAGGCTTTTGGCGGGCCACAGCCTATCGGCTTGGCTGGCTTTCCTTATGTCTGGCCTGTGTTCCAACTTTGCAAATCATGGCCGTCCGAGGGCTGCGTGATTATTTTTTTATTCACGGCGCTTCAGTCGGATTTTATCCCACCCTGACATATACCTTTATTACAATTGCCCCCTACGGACTGCTGCTCGGCTTTGTCCTTCCATATAGCCTCTTTGTGCTCAGGCTTGAAAAACCTGATTATCCCGGGGCATTCATATATATGACAGACAATATCGGTGATGTGGCAGGCGGCGCTTTGTTTTCATTTATACTGGTTTATTTTGTAACTCCTTTGCAGGCGGTTTTTCTGTCCAACCTGCCGCTGCTGGCGGCAACCTGTTTTTTATTTATCTCCATTAAACAATATCGTGTATCTGTTTTCATAGGCACAGGGCTGGCCATCGCAATCCTTCTGGCCGGTGTTTTTATGGAGCCGGCATCACTTGCCACCCCCAAAGGCGAACCAATATATTATCGCGAATCCAGATACGGCCGTATAGCCGTCTATAAAGACATGGACCAGTTTACTCTGTTTATGGACGGCACACCTGTGTTTAGCAGCCATAACCTGACCATGGCGGAAGAAACGATTCATTATCCAATGTCACAATCAACCGATCCCCGGAAAATTCTGATAATTTCGGCTCAAGGCGGAATGATGGAGGAATTGCAAAAATACCGGCTCGCACGCATAGATTATGTTGAGCTTGATCCAGAGGTTAGCTCTGTATTGTTTGAGTTCGACCTGATAAAGGATATTCCTGGTTTACACGTTATTAATCAAGATGCCAGGGCATACCTGACAAAATCTGATGAAATCTATGACGCTATAATAGTTAATCTGCCTGAACCTGAAACCTTTCAAATAAACCGGTTTTTTACAGACCGCTTTTTTGCTCTGGCAAAGCAACATCTTACAGGCTCAGGAATATTAAGTTTTTCAGTGCAGGGTTTTGACAGCTACCTTGCCGAAAACCAGCGCCAAAAGATATCTTCGCTGTATAATACCGTGTCAGAGCATTTTGACCATGTTTTGCTGCTGCCGGGGCAAAAGGTTTTTTTCCTGTGCGGCAACCGCCCGATCAGGACAGATATTCCAGCGCGTCTTCTTGAAAAAGGGATTCAAACCTCTTACATCAGCAGCTTTTATTACGGCAATATGACAAATGAAAGAATAGCGGGGTTAAACAATCTGCTCGATTCCGGCGCTCCTAAAAACATCGACGAATCCCCCCAGTTGATGCGATTGATGTTTTCACAGTGGTTTACCAAATTCTCTACATCTCCGAATCGATTCATCGTCGGCCTGACAATTTTGCTCTTAATATATATGCTTTGTATTAAAGCAGAAGAGTTTGTTCTCTTTTCAACCGGCTGCATGACCATGGGCAGCGAAATTTTGGTTGTTTTTGCTTTTCAGATTTTTTTCGGTTATATTTATTTTCAGATAGGTTTGATTATAACTGTTTTTTTAATTGGCCTGTTGCCCGGCGCCTGGTTTGGTGAAAAACTACGTGGCCGCGGGAAACAGATACTAATAATTACAGACAGCCTGCTGATTATCCTTTTGGGTTTTTTTATCCTGGCCATGAAGTATGGCGGAGACCGGTTGCCCGTTGTTTTATTTCTTTTGTTTGGATTTGTAATTTCTTTGATATGCGGTTTTCAATTTCCGGTTGCGGTTCGTTTGAGAGGCGCTGATAATCGTGTGGTGACACGAGCTTTTTCCGCTGATCTGATAGGCGCCGCCTTCGGCGCCCTGTTTACCAGCGCGGCGCTTATTCCATACCTTGGCATTGTATGGGCTGCTGCAGGATTAATCGGCCTGAAACTTACAAGCTTAACTATTATGGCGACAAGGCATGAAAAAAATAAGCAGGCGTAAATTCCTGTATTGCAGTGCGGCCGTTTTTTCAACAGCTATTCCTTTTGATCCCTTTTGGTTTCTTGCAGAAACAAATGTTGAGGCATCCGGACCTGTTGATATAAGTGGAAAGGTATTTAAAGGGGATGCGCCTGCAAAACTATGGAAATGGTCTCATGAAGGATTTCTTTACGAAAAGTTAAAAAAAAACAGGGTGGCATGCGGTATCTGCCCCAACAGATGTGTTTTGGCGCCTGGCGATTTAAGCGTTTGCCGCAGTAAAGTTAACATTGACGGAATATTATACACTATGGCTTACGGCAACCCCTGCAGCGTGCATGTCGATCCCATAGAGAAAAAACCCCTTTTCCATTTTAAACCAGAATCAAGGGCGCTTTCCATTGCTACCACAGGGTGCAATTTTCGCTGCTTGAACTGCCAGAACTGGGAAATTTCCCAGGCAAAACCATGGCAGGTGCGCCGTTATGAACTTTTTCCCCAGGATGTGGTTGCTAAGGCGCAAAGCGTTGGGGCAAAATCGATTGCCTATACCTATTCAGAACCCACGACTTTTTTTGAATACATGATAGATATTGCGCGTATTGCCAGGGAGGAGGGCATATATAACCTGTGGATATCGAACGGCTACATAAACCAAAAGCCTTTGCTGGAACTATGCAAAGTTCTTGACGCGGCTAATGTTAACCTGAAGTCATACAGTGATGCCATATACAGGAAATTAAACGGCGGCAGGCTGGAGCCGGTGTTGAATACGTTTAAGACGCTGCATGAACAGAGAGTACATTTTGAAATGACGAATCTGGTAGTTCCGGGATATGTTGATGATACTGATATGGCTAAAAGGATGTGCGAATGGATTCTCAACAATCTCGGCCCTGATTATCCATTGCATTTTTTACGATTTTTCCCAAGATACAAATTAGACAGGCTTTCGCCGACTCCGATATCTACCTTGATCCGCTTCCGTGAATTGGCCATGAATGAGGGGATCCGTTATGTATATGTGGGCAATGTGCCCGGCCATGAAGGCAATAATACCTATTGCCATGATTGCGGAAAATTATTGGTTGAAAGAAAAGGATATTTAATTCCCGTTTATAATCTTGTTGGAAATAGATGCAAGTTTTGTAAGAGCGTTATTCCAGGCGTATGGGTGTGATATGTAGTTACGGTTCAACGGTTCAACGGTTCAAGGTTCAGAGGTTGACAGACTCATGATGCTTTCCTGGTGAAATCAATGGCATAAAAAAATGCAACGCAATTAACCTGGATATGATTTTATTTTATCAGCGCTTTTGTTTTGTCGCTGAATTTGGCATATACATCGTTTGCCAGAGCGCCAAGCTCTTTTTGAACAGCATCGGGATCAGGAAGCTGCGGTGGCTGGATAAGGTTGAATCGTTTGATTTGTACAGGTTTAAAGTGAAGGCTTTTTTCAACTGCGCCAAGTTCTTCGGGAGTAAAATTTTCGCCCATAAAATGCTTTTTTACAATATCTCCAACGTCCATACTCTTTAAAAAATTTATAATAGTGAGCAGATCGTGGTTTTTTTCAAATTTGGCCAGCGTGGTATTTACAGCGTTGCATTCCTCTTTAAGATTTTCGTGAGCCTCCTTATATTTATTATTCCATGTAACCAGCCTTTGATATGCTTCTAAAGTCAGCTTCTTGAACCTGGCCTTGTCGGTAAAGCCGCGTACCTTAATAGACCGGAGATCTTTTCGGTATTTTGAGTCTTTGTCGATACGATCATTAAAAGGGGGTTCCTTTAACCCAAGAATGTTTATGAATTCGTTAATAAACCCGGCTTCAAAAAGTAAATCATACATGCGCGCAAAACGGCAACAGAGCATCTCCTGCAGTTGGGTGGCGTGCTTTGCCAATTCCTCAGCGTAAAGGATCTGTTCTTCTATCAACCGCCTTTCGTAAAGATAATTCTGAATAACCTCCTCTTTGACCTCACGGGTCAAGGCGGAGATGAAATCATCCTGCATGAAACGTTCCTTTCCAGCTCCTCGTCTGTGATATTGAACACCAATCTTTTGATACCAATGCCCCAGTTGTCAGATTGAAGAACTCCGCAGCAAGCTGCGAGGAATGCGCTTGTATGTTGCAGTTCACGATTGACTGCTTTGGTTCAGCACCTGGCGCACCTTGCGTGCCAAATCTTCCGGTGTAAAAGGTTTTTCAAGGAAATTCAGCCCCGGCTCCAGAACACCGTGATGAATAATGGCCTGGTCCGTGTATCCCGACATGTAAAGCACCTTTATTTGCGGATAGAGAGATTGCATCTTATCCGCTGCTTCCTTGCCGCCCATCTTAGGCATTACCATGTCGGTTACCATCAGATCAATTTGCCCCTCGTACTCCTCGCAGATCCTCAGGGCATCTTCACCATTTTCAGCCTCTAATATTTTATATCCATACATCTGGAGAACGCTTTGCGAAAATTTTCGAAGATCTTCATGATCCTCCACAATCAAAACAGTTTCAGAACTACCAAGATTCTTCACACAGGTTTGTTCTTTCTCCTTTGCCTCAACATCTCCCTCCATCTTAGGCAGATAGACCTTGAATGTCGTCCCCTTCCCAGGCTCGCTGTAAACCCAGACAAAGCCATTATTTTGTTTGACAATGCCGTAAACCGTTGACAGCCCGAGTCCTGTGCCCTTGCCAACATCCTTTGTGGTGAAGAAAGGCTCAAAGATATGTTCCAGGGTTTTTTTGTCTATTCCGATGCCTGTATCACTTATAGCCAGCATTACATAAGGGCCTGGCATCCCTGTAATAGCATGCTCGCGAAAATAGTTCATGTCCAGATCAGCGTTGGCTGTCTCAACGGTGAGCTTTCCTCCCTGTGGCCGGCCGGTCTCGCTGTCCGCGCAGTTAGACATGGCGTCTTTGGCATTGACCACCAGGTTCATAATTACCTGGTTAATCTGTCCGGAGTCCGCACGGATCTTCCACAGCTCAGGTTCTAAAACCGTTATAAGTTCAATATCCTCTGTTATGATACGCTTAAGCATCTTTTTTGTCTCGTTTACAACTTTATTTAGATTCAGAACCTCAAGCTTTATCACCTGCTTACGGCTGAAGGCAAGAAGCTGCTGTGTAAGAGACGCTGCCCTTTCCCCGGCGTTCTTTATCTCTTCTATCTCCTTGCGTAAGGATTTATCCTTGATGACATGCATCAACGCAAGCTCGGCATTGCCCATAATGACGGTCAACAGGTTGTTAAAATCATGTGCGATCCCGCCGGCCAGGGTGCCTATGGCCTCCATCTTCTGTGACTGCCTGAGCTGCTCCTCCATATTCCTTCGCCTGGTAATATCTCTTAAAACAAGAACAACTCTGTGAGGTTCGCCGTAATTATCTCGCCAAATGGCTGCACTTATGCTGACATCAACAAGCATGCCTTCTTTGTTATAACAACAGGTTTCAACGCCGGAAAAAGTTTCCCCCCTCTTGATTTTATCAACGATATTCAGGATTTCAATCTTCTTATTTTCAGGTATATATCCCATCTTTTTTCCCAGAAGTTCCTCCAGTGTCCATCCGAAAACCTTCGTAAAGGCGGGATTCAAGTAGGTTACCCTTGCTTTAGTGTCATAGGCTACAATAGGATCCGGAGAGGTTTCCAAAACAACACGATACCGCTCCTCACTTTCACGCAGGGCCTCCTTTGCTTCCATCGATACGGTAATATCCCGTATAATCGCAATAATCTGATCACCGAGCAAAGGCGCCAGCCTTGCCTCGTAGAAACGCCTGCCCTCCTGTAAAGGCAGTTGATATTCGATGCTGACAATCGGTTTTCCATCTTTCACAATTTGTCGAATTGCTTCTTGAAACATGATCCCAATATCTTTTACAGGAATATCCTGGATCCGTTTTCCTGTAAGTTTCTTTGGGAAAATATATAAGTCACGCTTAGTGCCGGATTTGCAATCAAGGATTGTACCTTTGGTATCAAGTCGAAATAGTATATCTGGAAAGGTCTGAAACATGGCCCGCATTTCCGAATTGGCCTGAAGCAATTCCTGTGAACTCAAATCCAGGGCATGCGCAATCATGTTGCGGTCATCATCGAATTGATGATAAGCATCGTTAACCATCTCAAGAAACTTTTGCCATTCCTTTGGAAGTAAGTCCAATCTTACGAAATGCTTCTTGAGTTGCCGTTTCAGTAAACTGTGGATCTGTTCCAAGATTTATTCCTCCAACAATGTTGTAATAGTCATTGTCTGGTTATGCAACTCGCATTTGGCTCCTGGGATAAATGGTGAAATTTCCCCGTATGAATAAAATCCTGTCAGAACTGTGTTTTCGCCTAACACCTCGCTAACAGCTTCGACTTCTTCTTCGACTCTCTGTTTCAGAACCATTTTTCTGCCCACGCAACTTATAAGTATCGCCAAATCCGGAGATTTCGAACCAACAGCTTCATGGCATATCTTTGCCGCTCCTGTGGCCCCGTCGATTAATCTGTCAAAATTGGCTTTCATCAGCTGAACATATGCTCCTTCAGGCACATCACCGGCAAACGTCATGCTCTGGTCTTTTTCATCTATAGACAAAATCGTTCTGACTACGGGGCGGTCACCCTCCTTAACCTTCAGATTCAACGGGAAAAGCAATCCGGTCGCCGGCAAGCCCTTGGCATGTTCTCCTAAGTATTTCTTGTACAATTCCAACGCCGATTTCCCGTCTAATTCATATAGGACATTTCCTTCTGACCGTGTTATCAGCCTGTATGGACCGAATGTATCCCATCCACCCAGGGATCCATAACCTATTTTTAAACGGTCTCCATAAAAGCCCAGGCAGGCTACTGCATCATTTGCCGGCTCACCATTCCATACCACAATGGTTTCCTCAAAACGCGCACCGTCCCCTGACAGGCCACCTGTTAAAGTGACTTCATCCGGCAGATGTTGAGTTAGTCCCCTAACCAAATCGCTTCCATTAATCTTGGTTCCTTCTGAAAGCACTATCACATGCTTCAACCCCTGCTTATCAAGGGAATGAGCAAGTTGTTTACCAGCCTGAAAGCTGTTTTCCACATCACTTATTATAATTCGAGAGCTTTTTACCTCAGTGTATTCAAAATTAACGGCCGTTGCTATTATTGAATCATCCAAAACCTGCGTGCCACAAACCTCTCCTGCGGTTGAGCAGCCAAAGACATCGGCATTAGGATAATCACTTTTTATTTCATTAAAACGTTCAAGGTTTTTCAATGCCGACGTAGAACCAAAAACCAATACTAATTGAACGTCTTTGTTAAAATTCCCGGATTTTTCAGGCATCCAACCATTTTCTTTCGTCCACACTCTTTGCTCAATTTTCATTATCTGGATCCTCCTTTTGATACTCTTGAGTTTCATGGGGTGAAAAAAAGTCTGTATGTATTTGATTTTGCGCAATATAAGAATAGAGAATGCTTTTGCAAGACAGGTACCGTCAATGTTTTTGTGTACTTCTTTATCTTTCGAAAGTTGTAATGTCCGCGGTTGACTATTTTTGGTCCAGTGTCTGGCGCACCTTGCGTGCCAAACCTTCCGGTGTAAAAGGCTTTTCAATGAAATTCAGCCCCGGCATCAGAACGCCGTGATAAATAATGGCCTGGTCCGTGTACCCTGACATGTAAAGCACCTTTATACGTGGATAGAGAGATTGCAGCCGAGTTGCTGCTTCCTTGCCGCCCATCTTCGGCATCACAACATCGGTTATCATCAGATCAATTTGCCCCTCGTGCTCCTTGCCGATCTTTAAAGCATCTTCACCATTTTCAGCCACAAGGATTCTATACCCGCGTTGATCAAGAACTTTTTTCGCAAAATTTAGGACAGAAGCATTATCTTCCACAATCAAAACAGTTTCAGAACCACCAAGATGCTCCACATAGGGTTGTTTTTCTCCCTCCGCCTCAACACCTTCCTCTATCTTAGGCAGATATATCTTGAATGTTGCCCCTTTACCAGGCTCGCTGTAAACCCAGATAAAGCCATTACTTTGTTTGACAATGCCGTATGCAGTGGACAGACCTAATCCGGTGCCTTTATCGACCTCCTTGGTGGTAAAGAAAGGTTCGAAGATATGTTCTTTAATCTTTTCGTCCATTCCGCTGCCGGTATCACTTATAGCCAGCATCACATAAGGGCCTGGCGCCCCTTTAATAGCATGCTCGCGAAAATAGTTCGCGTTCAGATCAGCGTTGGCTGTCTCAATGGTGAGCTTTCCTCCCTGTGGTCCGCCTGCCTCGCTGTCCGCGCAGTTAGACATGGCGTCTTTGGCATTGACCACCAGGTTCATAATTACCTGGTTTATCTGTCCGGAGTCTGCGTAGACCTTCCACACCTCAGGTTCTAAAACAGTTTGAAGCTCAATATCCTCTCCGATAATACGTTTCAACATCTTTTCTGCATTTTTTATCTCTTTATTTAGATTCAGAACCTCAGGCTTTATCATCTGCTTACGACTGAAGGCAAGAAGCTGCCGGGTAAGAGATGCTGCCTTGTCCCCGGATTTCTTGATCTCTTTTATTCCCTTGCATAAGGATTCATCCTCGATGGTCTTCATCAATAAAAGCTCGGCATTGCCGATAATTACGGTCAGCAGGTTGTTGAAATCATGGGCGATCCCGCCGGCCAGGGTGCCTATGGCCTCCATCTTCTGTGACTGCCGGAGCTGGTCCTCCATACTATTTCGTTCTGTAATATCCTGGAAAGTTTCTATCGCGCCAATAATCTTCCCCTGTTGTTCTATCAATGGAGCCGCAGCAAAGAAAAGCCATTTGCCTTTTTCGCCCAGATCAGGAAAGAAATCTTCACATTCATACGCGCCTTTGGTTAGGATAGATTTGTTAAACTTACCTTCATAATACACGGCTATTTCTTTCTCTGTTACTTCATCCGCTATTAAATCAGCCAGCACCGGTCTTTCTTCAGCATAAAAAGCCGACCACGCTTTTCGGGTGCCGACGATTTCAGCCGCAGAGATACCGGTTAAATTTTCACAGGACTTATTCCAGTGCGTGACGATGTGATCTTCGTCAATCAAAAAGGCTGGAATTGAATTCCCTTCAACGGCTTGTTTAAGCCTTCCCTCGCTATTCTGCAGCGCCTCCTCTGTTTTCTTGCGCTTGGTGATGTCGTGGAATACCTCTAATTTGCCGATACTTCCATCCGGCAATGTCATGGGAGTGTCGGTCATTTCATACGTCTTCTGGTTTTTGGACGAATACCATTCCCAACGAATGGTTTTTCCTGCAAAAACATCATCATTTTTGCACCATGGACACGCTTCGTCCAAGTCGTTAAAATACTTGTAACATTTTTTCCCCTCAAATAGACCAAAGTCTTTTGTGGTCGCAAGATTCACAAATTTTATGTCATAATCCCGATCGATTATATAAATCCCGTCGTTGAAGGAGTTAAGAATGTTGGTCAGATTATCATTTGCCTGCTTCAGGCTGATGGTAGAATTCAGTATTGACTCTGTCATGCGGTTATAGCCCCGGAAGAGGTTTGCAACTTCATAACCCCCTTTTTCCTCCAAACGGTATTCCAAATCACCATTTTCTACTTTTTTCATGCCCAGACTAAGGTTTTCAAACGGCTTGCTTAAATAACCGGATATGACATAAACCAGTAACAAAACGCTAAACCAATAATTGCCACGTTTATGGTTATCTTTGTAAAATCATTTATCTGTTTATAAAAAACTTCTTCATTCATTCCTATATGGATCTCGCCCGGCATATGCTTGACCGTGCATACTGCAAAATCTCTGACGCGGCCTTTATTGGTTATAAGAAGTTTGGAAGAGGCCTGCTTATCCGCCGGCAAAAAATTGGTGTTAAAAAGTTCAGGCGGGAAACCATTGTCAAAGGTATGCGCAAGCAAATGCCCGTCATCACCAATTATAAAGATATAATCTATGTAATTCACGCTGTTATGAATGCTCCTGATAATAGCGGTTAATTGCATGACATCTCCGGTATAAACCATATCTATTATGTCATCATGCAAATGCATGGCAAGTGAGGAGCGGCGATATTCCGCTTCCCTTACCACCCTGTTTTTATGAAATGTTAATAAAAAGATCATAAGGGCGCTGCATATCAGAACAATAAGCAATGAAAAAATCAGCATCTGTTTTGTTCTAAATCTCATTTCAGTTGTCTCCCAGGAGCCGGTATTTTTCAGCCATTTTTTTTAAAACATCATAATTTTGTGGTCCGACATCACTGAACCCGCCGGACATCTCGGTTTTATCCCAGCCTGTGAGCATGTCTTTATGTTTTCCTGCGGGGTCAAATTTAAGCAGGGCTGTTTTGACCTTATCTGCTATTTCTTCAGACACATCCTTGTTAACCGCTATTCCGCTGCGAGGGTAATAATCGGAGACAGCTATTATTCTTATGTGCCCATCCTTTTCAAGCCTGAATGCCAGTTTGTCCGATATTCCACCTGCCGAGGCATCTTCATCGATAACAGCCCTGGCGCAATCCCAGTGTAAATCTGTAAAAGAATATTCTTTTAGATCACTTAATAAAACGTTCTCTTTTTCCAACATATAGCGCGGGATAAGATAACCTCGAGTGGAGTACCTGGGCCCAAAAGCAAAGCTGCGGCCTTTTAACATGGATAGTTTTTTTATGGGAGAGTCTTTTTTAACAATAATGGCGGTTCGATAGCCCTCTTTTTTATTCCGACCCAGGCCCTTGACCAGCATTCTTACACCACCATAGTCATGTTCCGCCTTAAGAAAACCTAAGCCCCCCATGACGGCAAACTGTGCCTTGCCAATGCCGATATTTTTAATAGTTTCCTCATCGTTCTCTGAAAAAAGAACCGTGAAAGAAAGCCCCGTCTCCTTTTCAAGACAGTCGAGAAAAGACCTGTAAATTTTTAGTCCATTATAAAAACCCTTGCCCTCAGGGCAAGGTCAGAGTTCATTGGCTTTGCCTTTTGAACGACCCATTGTTACATCCAGACCTGAGTTGTCCCAACAGCATCAGGAAAGGAGTAACAAATGAGTCGTTTTC
>JAUSPN010000049.1 GCA_030656555.1 Candidatus Desulfaltia sp.
AATACTATCCTTGGAAACACGAGGCGAGAGATGAACAAAATTCAGCTTTTCACGTCGGAAATGGATACAAAGGGGCGGGCGGCTGGCAGGGGACTTGCGGGACATTAGTTTATAAGTTGACGTGGTAATTGAACTGAAGAAGGTAGTTGGCCCCGGTTAAATAAAAGCAAACATGATTTCACCCCAGTACCATCTGCCGGAGCTACGGGGCACCGCACGGCGGCATCTTCGACAGGCAGTGCCCCGATAGCGGGATCTACGCTATGCTCCGACAGGCTATGTTGGATAATTGTAAGGAGAAAGGGGAAAGTGCAGCATATGTGCAACGCCTGCACGCCCCACAGGCCCCAAACCACTATTTTTAAGACAGTATTGAAATGAGATTATATCTGTTAGGATAGAAAAAATATGCCTCCCAAGTATGTAAAAACAATTCAAGAAGAGCTTTTCTATGAGTATGCGAAACTCATATCTCGCTCTGCTTTCGAAGGGAAAATAAATTATAGATTTGTGTCTAACAGGTTTAAAGCTCTTCGTGACGGTGAAATTACAATGTCAGGCACCATCAGAGAATGGCAAAGAGAACAGGAGCTTCACAAAGAATGCGTTTTTTGCGGGGTAGGAGAAAATCTGCACATGGATCATCTTATTCCACGCAGTAGAGGTGGGGAAGATTCCGCGGACAACATGGTATGGTCCTGCCGGAATTGTAATATTTCTCGTGGAGACAAAGGTGTCTTTGTATGGCTGGGCCTCAAGAAAAAAGACAATTTGCATCGTTTGGTAGCAGGAAAATATTTGAAGCAGCTTTTTGATTTACATGCCGAAAAAGGAACAATGAATATCCACAAAGACGATATTGAAGGCCTTTGCAATGAGTGCAAAAACAAATCTGTCTGCATTGAATGGGATAAGGAAAAAGAACTAACCTGCTTTTGTTTAGAAAGCGTCTTTTGAAAATGAATTTAATCGGTCAGAGGGATCGGGTCTACACTCTTGGCAAAAACGCTTCTTTCTGTAAAGCAAGGAGGACTTGCGGAACGTATTAAACTTATCAACTTATTTTTTCATCACACCGCGAAAGTTTAATGGTTTAATAACGCGACATGGATGCGGACATAGCGGTATTGGAAAAGAAATTAGAAAAACACAAAATGGTAAAGCGGGGAATGATGCAAGATCTTTTAACTGGAAAGATGCGATTAATATGAAAGAGTCTCAGAACATCGAATGGAAAGAATCATGGCGGGATGAGTATATCAAATGGATATGCGGTTTTGCTAATGCAAACGGAGGAACACTATATATTGGTAAAGATAATAAAGGAAAAGTGACCGGTATTTCTGATGCCTGGAAGCTTCTTAAAGATATTCCGAATAAGGTTCGCGACATTCTGGGGATTATGATTGATGTTAATCTGATCACTGAAAAGGGCAAGGATATTTTAGAGATCATTGCCGAGCCCTATCCCTATCCTGTTAGTTACAAGGGGCAATATCATTACCGTAGCGGAAGCACTAAGCAGGAGCTTAAAGGTGCGGCCATGGATAAGTTTTTACTTCAGAAACAGGGCAAACGCTGGGACGCTGTTCCGGTGCCAAAGGTCACTGTGGTGGATTTTAAAAACGATTCATTTGAATTATTCAGAAAAAATGCGGCTAGAAGCGGTCGCATGGGTGAAGAAGTTCTTGCCGAAAGCAATGAGATACTCATTGAAAATCTGCAACTGAAAGAGAACTCGTATCTCAAGCGTGCGGCGGTACTCTTGTTCCATCATGATCCCGAACAATATGTTACAGGCGCTTATGTTAAAATCGGATTCTTTGAAACGGATGCTGACCTTCTTTATCAGGATGAAGTCCATGGCAACCTTTTTGAGCAGGCTGACAAGACGCTCGATCTGCTTTTGACCAAATATCTCAGGGCCTATATCAGCTACGAGGGAATAAGCCGCGTTGAAAAATATCCTTTCTCGAAAGAGGCCCTGCGTGAAGCTCTGTTAAATGCCATCGTTCACAAAGACTACAGCAGTGGCGTGCCGATTCAGATCAGTGTGTATGAAGACAAAATCATTTTCTGGAATACCGGACAATTGCCCGAGAACTGGACTGTCGGGCGACTGTTCGAGAAGCATGCATCAATGCCTTATAACCCCCTTATCGCGAATACCCTCTTCCGTGCCGGACTGATTGAAGCCTGGGGCCGTGGTATATACAAAATTATCAGTGAATGTGAGAAGTTTGGCGCTGTTCCGCCAAAATTCAACTGTGATTTTTCCGGCCTCATGGTCGAGCTCGGGGCAAAGAGCGAACAAGTGTCGGGGAAAACGTCGGGGAAAACGTCGGGGAAAATATTGGAACTGATGAAATCCAATAGAGGGATAACCATACCCGAATTGGCCTTAGAGATTGGTGTAACAGAGCGTTCCATAGAAAGGAACATTCAAAACCTGCGAAAAGAAGGCATAATCCAACGCATTGGTCCTGCCAAAGGCGGGCATTGGGAAGTTATCATAAAAAAGTGAAATAAATATGTGCTGACTTGCGGGGCATTAGTTTATAAGTTGACGTGGTAATTGAACTGAAGAATGTAGTTGACTATGTTGAATAATTGTAAGGATAAAGGGCGTAAAGGTCGGCACTTTGGGCATGAGATTGTGCGTGTGCCTACAAATGCCTCCCATCACCCCTTTGACAAAGGTGGGAGTGAGGGGGGATTTGAAGAAGTCTGGACGGGCAATTATGTTTTTGAAAACGAGTGGCAGTCCTTCCGCACAAAAAAAGACCGTTCTCTGGAACTGAAAAGCGTGTTCCGGCAATGCCCGCTTGGGCGGCGCAAGATTGCGGTAAAGGTGGTGGACATCTTTGGCAATGACACCATGAAGATAGTGGAAGTAACTATAGGAGGGCGTAACTAATGGAAAGAAATGAAATAATACTTACGCTGCGGGACTTTATGAAGATGAACAGGCATAGATACGAAATTATACGAATCGGTGTTTTTGGTTCAGCGGCCAGAGACAGCATGAATGAGCAGAGCGATATTGACGTTGTTGTTGAGCTTGGCAAACAGGACTTATTTAATATTATTGGCATCAAGCAAGACCTGGAAGAACAATTTGCCAAACCTGTAGATGTTATCAGTTACAGGGAAAAAATGAACCAATTTCTTAAGAAAAGAATAGATAAAGAGGCAGTCTATGTATGACAAGGAACTCGCTATAGAAATTTTATCCCAGCTTTATAAGGCACTTCCCCAAATTCCCCCATGCAATCCTCGAGGGTAAGGGAATCATGTTTGTAACAGGGGCTATGGTTTGAAGTTTGGTGCTGGAAAAAAGGTGTAATTAAACAATTAATCAAATTAATGGGGCTTTCTATGCAGGAATTTACACATATTGATAAACAGGGTAAAGTACGGATGGTGGATGTAACAGATAAGAAGGCAACTCTACGAACTGCCGTTGCCCAGGGGGTTGTTTCCATGAATCCGGCAACCTTTGAAATGATTTATAATCAAACAGTAAAAAAAGGCAATGTTCTTGAAACAGCCAGGATTGCCGGTGTTATGGCTGCCAAAAAAACCTCTGATCTGATTCCGATGTGCCATCCGCTTAATATTACACATATATCGGTTGATTTTTTCCCGGAAAAAGAAACAAGTTCTATAAGAATCGAAACAACGGCTCGCCTTTTGGGACAAACAGGGGTTGAAATGGAGGCCTTGACGGCAGCATCTGTTGCAGCGCTGACTATCTACGATATGTGCAAGTCATATGACAGGGAAATGGTTATTTCCGATATATATCTTCTTGAAAAGTCCGGCGGGAAAAGCGGCACTTTTACAAGAAAGAAAATACAATAAAAAGCTCTAATTATGACCATTCGCAATATAAGCTGTTTTATTATCATATTTGTTTTGTTTGCTGGAGGATGTGCCGCTCTTAAAAAAGAGCCGTCTGTTATTAAAAAAGCTGCTCTCACAAAAATTTCTCCATCAAAATATCCCGTGTTTGCAGATGATATGTCTTATGACAGTTTAGAATACAGCATCTGTAAGAGCATCTCATATCTTCAAAAGGTTCCTTCTGATAGAGCTTTCATGTTCGGCAAAGACAGCTTTACCGCTGATCATCTGATTAAATCTTTGCAGTATTTTTTAGCCTGTATTCAGACAAAACCATCGAAAAATGACTTGAACAAAATTATAAAATCTAATTTTTGGATTTACAGGTCTATTGGAGATAATGAGTCTGGAAATGTCCTTTTTACAGGGTATTACGAACCAATATTAGAAGGCAGCCTGAAACAAAGCGATGAATTCAAATTTCCGCTTTACGCACGGCCTGATGATTTGGCTGTAATTGATCTTTCGTTGTTTTCTCCAGAGTTTTCGGGCAAAAAAATAATCGGGAGGTGCTTTGAAAATACGGTTGTGCCTTACTATGAACGCAGAGAAATTGAACTTCAAGGTTGTCTTGAAGGCAAGGCCGCGCCTGTTGCCTGGATAAAGGATCGGGTTGACCTCTTTTTTCTTCAGATTCAAGGTTCCGGTAAAATTTATCTAAATAACGGAGAAACAATTAATGTTCATTATCATACCTCAAACGGCCGGCCGTATAAAAGCATAGGAAAATATCTGATTGAAAAGGATAAAATACCAAGATCAGAGATGTCCATGCAGAAAATTCGAGCCTATTTGCAAGACAATCCAAAAGAGCTTGACACGATTTTGCATTACAATCCCAGTTATGTGTTTTTCAAAATAGAAGATGACGGGCCACTGGGCTGTCTTAATGTCAAATTGACTCCCGGCAGATCCATAGCATTAGACAGAAGAATATTTCCAAGGGCCGCTCTGGCCTTTATTGAGACAAAAAAACCATTAATAGACGGAACCGGCGAGATTCATACATGGAAAGACTATAATCGATTTGTTTTAAACCAGGATACCGGCGGGGCAATTACCGGGCCGGGCCGGGCGGATATATTTTTTGGAAACGGCATATATGCTGAAATAGCGGCAGGCCACATGCAGCATCCGGGAAAACTGTACTTTCTTGTTCTAAGGCCGGATGCTGTTGATAAAGCCCATTGAACTGCGTTTAGCCCGGACATGTTTTGCAATATAGCTTGACACTTATGTGTAAAATCAGTACGAAACAACCCTGATAAATTTATAAAAAGGAGTTTTATTTATGTTCGGCATCGGTATGCCTGAAATGATTTTAATACTGGCTATAGCCCTTATAGTTCTTGGCCCAAAAAAACTCCCGGATCTTGCAAAATCCCTGGGCCGTGCAATGCGCGAATTTAAGAAGGCTACAACCGAATTAAAAGAATCAATAGATGTAGATAATGAATTAACTGATGTAAAAAAAAGCTTTGATGAACTGAATGATGATATCAAAAAAACTGTTAATCTAAATCTTGATTTTGACGATAAAGCTCAGGAGGACTCAACATCTTCAACAGATAAAAAAAGCAAAAAAGAACCTGAAAAGAAACAGGATAAAGGATCTTTAGAAGATGACTGAAAATGATGATGCTGAGAAAATCCCCTTTACCGGCCACCTGGAAGAGCTGAGAAAGCGTCTTGTCACCTGTTTTATAGCTGTCGGCATAGGATTTGTTCTTTCATACGGGTTTAAGGAAAAATTGTTTGATGTTTTATCTTATCCGCTTATATCGGTAATGGGCGCAGGTGACAAACTGATTTTTACGGGTCTTCCCGAGGCTTTTTTTACCTATTTAAAGGTTGCTTTCCTGTCCGGCTTTATGCTGGCAGCGCCTGTTATTCTTTATCAATTCTGGATTTTTGTAGCTCCCGGCCTGTATCAAAAAGAAAGGCGCTTTCTTATCCCGATAGTTTTTTTATCCTCTTTTTTCTTTGTTGGTGGCGCGCTATTTGGGTATTTTATTGTTTTCCCGTTTGGTTTTAAGTTTTTTTTAGGGTTTGCGTCTGAAACAATTAAGCCTCTTCCATCCATGAAGGAATACTTAAGTTTTGCCTCCAAATTACTACTTGCCTTTGGACTTGTTTTTGAGCTTCCACTTATTATTACCTTTATGGCCAAGCTCGGTATGGTTTCGGTAGAATTTTTGAAAAAAAACAGAAAATATGCACTACTATTGTTTTTTGTGGTCGCTGCCATCTTAACTCCGCCTGATGTTGTAACACAGATAATGATGGCTCTTCCTTTAATGCTGCTATATGAAATAAGCATAATCGGCGCCAGAATCTTTGGAAAAAAAGCAAAGGAAAGCGATAAGGTTTCTTCAAAATAGCAAAAAGCCCTAACATAACCGGATGTTGTTTGTTGTTGACAAAAATCCCTGTGCTTGATAAAGATGTTGCGGTTGGTAAATATATTAGGTCGATATATTAAGTATAATTTTAGTTGTTATTGTTTTTTATAAACAGATATGTGGAAGGAGGGGAAGTATATTTATGCGTAAAAAATCTTTAATGGTTATGGTTATTTTTGGCATTGCTGTTCTGTTTGCTGCTACCGTTATTTATGCCGGCACCACTGTTCCTGATGTTGTCAAGATGGAGAACAAGGCCTATGCACATAAAAAAGGTATAGTATCATTCACTCACAAGAAGCATACCACGGATTATAAAGCAGGCTGCGGAGACTGCCATCATGATGCAAGCAACAAACCTCTTGTCCTTAAAGCAGGAGATAATGTTCAGGGTTGCATCGAGTGCCATAAGCTACCCGGCGAAGCCCCAAAGGGAAAGGATGCGCCAAAGCTTGATAAAAAGCAAAAATTAGAATATCATGCCGAGGCTATTCACAACAACTGCAAGGATTGCCACAAGGCATCCAACACGAAAACCGGCACAACAGCAGCGCCTACAACCTGCGCAAAGTGCCATCCAAAAAAGTAGTAGTAAAAACCTGCGGATTTATAATACAAACATGGCAAGCATAATAAACAATGCTTGCCATGTTTTTTTTATCTCCCACCCTTCCTCTTTATGCCTTCCATAAGAAAATGCGCTCACATGATCAAAAAGCTTTTGAGTTTTTTCGGGATGATATATATAATAGAAATCAACCCTGAACTTCTTTGTTTTATTGATCAAAACAAATTGATGGTAACAAGGAGATTATTATATGATTAAGGAAATTACCGCTCGGGAGCTTAACAGCGAGCGCTTCATTAATGACAAGGTCAAAGAAATCCAGCATGCTGTTGGAGACGGGATGGCGATTAATGCCCTTTCTGGAGGCGTCGATTCGTCTACGGTCACGATGCTCGGCCATCAGGCGCTGGGAAAACGCCTTAAAACCGTTTTTATCGAAAACGGCCTTATGCGCGAGGGAGAAGCAGAACATGTTGTAGCTCTTTTTCAAAAATTCGGGGTTGCTGTCGAAGTAGTCGATGCGCACAAAGAGTTTTTCTCTGCGCTCAAGGGAGTTGCCGACCCGGAAGAAAAGCGCGAGGCTATTACACAAACCTTTTACCGAAACGTATTTGGACGCATTGTCAAGGAAAGTGGAGCAAAGCACCTTCTCCAGGGAACTATCCTGACAGATGTCGATGAAACCGTCGCAGGAATAAAACGGCAGCACAATGTCTTCGAGCAGTTAGGGATCGATCCGCAGCAAGCTTTCGGATACAAAATCCTTGAGCCGCTCATTCAGCTTCGCAAGGATGGCGTTAGAAAGATCGGCAAGGCTCTCGGACTTCCATCTGAAATATTCGAGCGTATTCCGTTCCCGGGACCGGCCCTCTCGGCACGCGTGATAGGCAAGGTAACCCCTGAGCGCATCGAGACTGTCCGAAAGGCAACCGTCGTTGTCGAGCAATTACTCAAGGATACGGGTGCTTTTCAGTATATGGCGATCCTTCATGAAGACCGCGTAACAGGGATGCGCGATGGCAAACGCGATTTTGGTCAGCAGATTGAGGTGCGTTGCTGGGACAGTATCGACGCGCGAACCGCAACACCGACTAAACTCTCGTTCGACATCTTCGAGAAACTCGCCGGCGAGATTATCCGCGATGTGCCCGGCATCGTCAGCGTCACATACAACATAACATCGAAACCTCCTTCAACGATCGAAGCTGTTTAATGAATAATATGAAAAAAATATTATGCCCTGGCTTTAAGGCCGCAGGTATTGCATGCGGGCTTAAAAAAAACGGCAAAAAGGACCTGGGGCTGATCTTTTCAACGGTTCCGGCAAATGTAGCAGGGGTGTTTACAAAAAACAGGGTGCAGGGCGCACATATACTGCTTGACAGGGAGCGGATAAAGTCCGGCTTATGCAGGGCAGTTGTTGTTAACAGCGGCAATGCAAATTGCTGCACCGGCAAACAGGGAATTAACGATGCAAAAAACATGGCAATGGTTTGCGCATCTGAGCTTGGAATTTCCGAAGAGCTGGTACTTGTAGCTTCGACCGGGGTTATTGGTGAGCCCTTGCCGATAGAAAAGATTAAAAAAGCATCTCCAGGCCTTGTTAAAGCTCTTGCTGCCGAAGGATTTGACGATCTTGCGAAAGCTATAATGACAACAGATAAAGTGCCGAAAATAGTCTCGATCCAGGGAGATATTGAAGGTAAAACCTTTACAATAACCGGCATAGCCAAAGGCTCCGGCATGATATGCCCGAACATGGCCACAATGCTCTGTTTTATCTGCACAGACATTAAAGCTTCGCCCCAAATTCTCCACAAAGCCCTTAATGATGCAACTAAGCGATCCTTTAACAGAATAACCATTGACGGCGATATGAGCACTAATGACACAGTCATTATTATGGCAAACGGTGTGTCGGAAGCTGTTGTTCAAAGTTTAACAAAAAACAATTCATTTCAAAAAGCCCTTAATGAAGTCATGATCACCCTTGCAAAAAAGCTGATAAAAGACGGAGAGGGGGCAACAAAGCTGGTCGAAATTGTCGTAAAAGGAGCGCTGTCAGACACAGACGCCTATAAAATCGCCGACACTGTAGCAAATTCAAACCTTGTAAAGACCGCCTTTTTCGGAGAAGACGCAAATTGGGGAAGAATTGTCGCGGCAGCAGGCAGAGCCGATGTTTCTATTAACCCTGATAAGATTGATATCTTCTTTGATGATATTATGATGGTTAAAAACGGTTTGGGATGCGGAAAAGTCGCTGAAGCTGAGTCAACAAAAGTACTTAAAAAATCTGAGTTTACCGTATTGATCGATCTTCATCAGGGAAAGGGATTTTCTTCGGTTATTACCTGCGATTTTTCCATTGATTATGTTAAAATAAATGCTGATT
This sequence comes from Candidatus Desulfaltia sp., assembly GCA_030656555.1. Lineage (GTDB taxonomy): Bacteria > Desulfobacterota > Desulfobacteria > Desulfobacterales > ETH-SRB1 > Desulfaltia. Next base: position 9,272 of record JAUSPN010000049.1, read on the forward strand.
ACAGATCTTAGAAAATAATATAAAAACATGACATTGATGCGATTGCAAAAATTTCTCTCGATGGCGGGATTCTGTTCCAGAAGACATGGAGAAAAACATATAACCGATGGAGATGTTAAGGTAAACGGCAAAGTTGTAACAGAGCTCGGCACAAAAATAGACCCGAAAAAGGATCGGATAGAGGTTAATGGTAAGCATATAGAGTTTAAGCAGGATATGGTTTATATAGCGCTAAATAAACCCAGGGGCTATGTCACAAGCTGCAAACAGCCGGGCGATAAGATTGTGCTCGACCTTCTGGATATTGCCGGACGCGTTTATCCTGTTGGACGTCTTGACAAAGATTCAACAGGGCTTTTGCTTTTAACAAATGACGGGGGGCTGCATCACAGGCTTTCCCATCCTTCCTTTGATCACGAAAAAGAATATGAAGTAACAGTTGAAACCCCCATAACCGACAGGGCTCTTCTGAACATGGAACAGGGTATGCCGATAAAGGGGACAAAAACCAGACCCGCGGAAACAAAAAGAATTTCCCCAAAACGGTTTCGGATTGTTCTGAAAGAGGGTAAAAACAGACAGATACGCCGCATGGCCGGAAAAACAGGAAACGATGTCACTCGCTTAAAAAGGATAAGGATCGCAAATATAAGGCTTGGAAGGCTTGCCACGGGAACCTGGCGCTATCTAACTGAAAAAGAAAAAGATGCTCTCTTAAAAACAACAGGCATCTAAGATTAGCGGGTCATAAGCAGAACATGTTATGTTAGGCCAATTACCCTGGCAAGAATGATTTCACTTATTTTTTCGGCCGATATTCCAAAAAGGCTCGGCATATCAACCGTTTTGATATATTTATCATCCCAGACAACACTGCTCTCCTGCACAATATTCTTAATCCGTTCATATTTGCCGCCAAGAGCTCTTATCTTTGTAGATGTGGAAACATTTTCCTTAAATGAGATGTGCAATAAAAGCAGATATTCGAGCATATTCGGAGTGGCATGAGAAGCTGAAATAACAGGTATAATGATAATGCTGCGATCATCCCGCTTTCCTATACCTATATAGACATTTCCTTCCCGCACAATAATTCTTTTGGTTCCCTTAAGAATTATATCCTTTTCCACACGAGACGGGATATCGTACAGCGTGCCTTGCTTATTCGTTATTTCTATTGTTGTCTCATCCGTGGGTTCGCCAAGAAGATTCAGGCCGCTAATCCTGTAAAGAATGGAGCCTTCAATGTTTGCAACAATTCCCTGCAGATTTTTCAGAACTACTATATTTTTATTGATCAGTTGTGATCTGTTTAAATGATGCGTTGTAAGAGCTTCAAACAATATTCCCTCTATTCTTTCGCTTATTCGGCTTGTCCCGACAGTAACCGTCTTGGCCTGGTGCTTGATCGCATCAATAGGCCGCGCCATGCTGTTTGTCGAATCTCCAAGGCACCTGAAAAGCCTGTTTAACATGTTAAGAGGGGTTCCCTTTATGCCGAAATCGAGCTCAAAATCTGATACAGGCAGCCTTCCGGACAAATACTTAAGCAAAAGAATCAAATCAGATGCTGATTCAAAACCCATGGCATGTGGAAAACTGTTTTGCAGTTTTTTTCTAAAGTCAGTGTAAAACTGCGCAATTTTCTCTCTAAATGATTTTTCAAGTATTACTTCGTAAACATCCATCCCTTTTGACGTATGATTATTTATCAGGCTTTGTATCTCCACATTAAAATTATACATGAATCTTGAGCCTTCATTGATGGCAAGAGCAGCATAATAACCCCATATATGCCCGACAAGGGTGTTTAAAATAGGTGCAAGATGACTGCTTACCTTAGGAACATGGAAAACATCCTCAGCATAGCCATCAAATCGGTTTTCACCCTCATCCGCTATTACTATGGGAGTTGCCTTGTGCGACTGGAATATTGCTGAATCCTTCACTATATCGCCGAGCACGCCCCCCCGTGTCCCTGCTGCGCAAACAATAATCAGCGGTTCCGAGGAAAGATCGATGTGTTTTTTGTCCTCAATAAAATCAGATGAAATTGTCTTGTAACAAAGTTCGCTTAATTTTATCCTGATTTCATCAGCCGCTGCCTTGTTGGGTCCGCTGCCTACGGCTGCCCAGTGTGTTTTCTTCACGGCAAGCCTTTGTGCGGACCTGCCGATTTGCTCCCTCATGGTAAGAATCTTTCTCATATATGAAGGAAGCACTATTAATTGTTTTATCTCTTTTGTGACAAACACTTCATCTCTGCGCCCTTTCAGGGAAGCAATATAAAGACCTAAAATGGCGCCGGCTATGATCTGTGAATAGAATGCCTTTGTTGAGGCAACAGACATCTCAATATCCCTGCCGGTGCTGGTGTACATCACTCCGTCCACCTTGAATGTTATATCCGAATCCCTGCGGTTCACAATGGCAAGGGTGTAGGCACCGCGCTGTTTCACCATATCTATGGTGCAATTTGTGTCTGTTGTTGTTCCTGACTGGGTTATGGCAACAACAAGTGTGTCTTCCATGCTCGCTGCATCATCATGATCATTAAGCTTAAACCCGCTTAGTTCAGATGCTTTCATGGCGCTGATTCGCAGAGACTGATCTTCCATGTAATAAGTCAGAATGTTGGCACACACCATAGCTGCCACCCCTGCAGTACCCTGGCCCACGAAAAAGATCTGCTTTATTTTATTGTTTGCCAAAGCCTTTTGTATTGATTGCGGCAACACGCTTTCCTCAAGCATTATTTCATGTTTTTTGCCTTCCTCGTCTTTTATCTTCCAGCGATTCTGAAGAGTTTTTTCTACAGAATCCGGCGATTCCATAATTTCTTTTAAAAAATAATGAGGAAAATCCTGACGATCTATGTCTCTTGATGTAATATCGCTGTGTTTTATGTCCTTTTCTTCAAGCACAACCCTTGTGCCGTCATAAAACATCGCCTTTATACCGCCGAGACCACCGGTAGATGCCTGATCTAAGACAACGATTTGACCGTTTGTCTTGCCGTTTAAGCCATCTATCTCCTTTTCTCCGTTCATCTTAATATAATCAGAGGTTTCTTCAATAAACCCATACGCCTCTGATGTAGGCATGTAGAAATCGTTTGCCATGCCAATAAATATGGTCTGACCGCTTCCCTTCTGCGCAAGAAAAAGCTTGCCCGGAGCAAGATCTGTATGCATGCATATGGCATGAGAACCATTGAAATCACAGGCGGCAAGGCGGAACGATTCTTCCACTCCAAAGCCTTGCTGAATATACCTGTCTATCCAGAGGGGTATGATCTTGGTGTCGGTTGTAATATCTTTATTTATTAAACCGGCCTCAGATTCATATTTGCTTTTCAATTCCATATAATTGTCTATATCGCCGTTAAGACAGACATGGATTATGCCCCTTTCTCCCGCAGCGTTGTTTAAGGTTTTATTATCTACCGGATGACAGTTGGACTCGCTGATAACTCCCATGGAAGCCCAGCGGGTATGCGACAAGACAGTATGATATAGGTGAGGAAAAGATATCAGTTTCTGCAAAACCAGATCGTCGGCAATCTGTCGGCGCAAAAACTTAATATTATCTCCGAGATTGCCTATTACAGCGGCAATTTTATATGTAAAAGCGATTGCCGCCTTCTTGTTTCCGTCTGCAACAACACTCTTGTGTATGCTGATACTGTTGTTGATAAGAACATTATAATCAGATCGCTCTTTAAGCCGGTCAGATAGACCTGCTTTGACGATTTCTTCATTAAAGCGTTTAAATTCATCTCCCCCAAGAATAAACATCAAAGAAACACCTGCCGAGTCCCGTCCTCTCACCTCAAGACGATCCATGCTGTTTAAAATGGCATTTATCTTTTTATAAATAATGAAAGAGGCAGCATCAGGAGGCTCGACGGCAACGGGAATTAACTCTTTTGTTTTTTGTATATTCCCTGTTATCTCCTTTGTAATACACCATTCAACGTCCCTGAGACTCTCGGTGCTACGGAACATAATGTTTACCGCGCCGGAATCAAGGTGTCCCATATTCTCTGCAAACGCTTTTGATTCCGAATCAATGACAGATGAAAGCCGAGCGGCAAGTTTGGAAAGGCTGTTTTGAATTGGTTTGTTTCTGGCTATATCATAAAACAGATTCTGTTCCTTTAACGCTTTAACAGATTTTACCAGGCAGGCAATATGTTTTTCACCACCAAGATAATCTGAAGCAAAAACCTGTTTGTTTTTTATGCAATTATTATAACCGCAAGATTCAACCTTTTTGACCATATCATCCAGCAAGGCTGTGTCAACAAAACCGCCTGTCTGTTTGCTGCTTTTAAAGGAAACAAGCCCTGCCAAACCGCAAAAAAGGATGTTTTCACTCCACGGAAAAAAGATTACTGAATTGTCCGGAACGCTGGCGGGATTTTTCCCAAAATAGACTTCAGTCAGAAGAAAATAAAGAGTTCTGCTGTATACAGACCTGTAAAAACCGGATAATTTTTCTTTAAGTTTGGTTGCCTTTGGCATCTGTTTTACATCCTCTGGTACAGATCTTTTATCTTATCTCTGGTCATTATTTCCTTCCAACCGGCCCCTAAGGCGTTTTCCCAGAGCGGCTCAAGAACAAGGGCAACATCGACCATTTTTTCAAGTTGATCCTTTTCAACACCTGCAACAATGTTGCGCGGAAGGCAAACAGCATGTTTGTCCGCCATCCTGCGAAACTCATTAACCTCGTCAGTATAATATTCATCAAGATAGTCAAAAACTATGCAGTTGCCTATTCCGTGGTGAAGACCAAGCACAAAAGAGAGTCCGTATGAAAGGGCATGACATATTCCAACCTGAGAATAGGCGATGCTCATCCCTCCACAATATGAGGCCATCATAAGCTTGTCGTCGCTATCAGCGCCGCTATCTAAAAAAACCTCTCTGCAAAGCTCTAAAGCCTTTTCACCATAAGCTTTGCTGAAAGCATTAAGATATGTGCCGTTTAACGATTCCACGCAATGTATGTAAGTGTCCATGCCTGTATAAAAATGCTGGTCAGCCGGCACGCCTGCAACCAGTTCAGGATCAAGCACAATCTGGTCAAACACCGTGTGGTCTGAATTTATTCCCAGCTTTTTTTCAGGACCTGAAAGAACTGTAGTGCGTGACACCTCGGCTCCTGTCCCCGAAAGGGTGGGAATGCCAACATGATAAACCGCTGGATTTTTTATTAGGTCCCAGCCCTGGTAATCTGCAGCGGAACCCGTGTTTGTCAGCATAAGAGAAACCGCCTTAGCAAGATCCATGGTGCTTCCGCCGCCTATACCGACGACACCATCCGGCAGTCTGCCTGAACACTCCTTAACGCGACGTGTAAGATCGTCAACATAAGCTGTTTTAGGCTCGTCATCAACATTAACCCATATTATAAAATCTTTGTTTTTTGCGGATATCCTTTTCGCCAGCCCGCTTTGCTTAAACACATCGTCGACTAAAAAAACAATAAAAGAATCATCCTTGATGCGTTTTTCAGCAAGAATATCATCAAGCTGGTTAAAGCAGCCCCTGCCGAAAACAACCCGTGAAACCATTTTAAAATTACGAAACATATCGGCTCCTTTTGTTAGAAGTGAGCTAAAGTGCCTAAAATGCCTAAAGTTAAGGAATGCGCCTTGGCGCGGCTAATTTTAGCTTTTACCAAACAAGTCAGCCACTTGAAACCCCGGCAAAAAAACAATCTATGCTAATGAAGTATGTAGTGACTAAAATTGTGGAATTCTGTTGTTTTTATATAAATTAATGGAGCGAAGCGACACATTAACTTTAGGCACTTTAGCTCACCTGTAACTTCTTTGTCACTTCAAACCCTTGCTTATCACTTCAACAATTTTCTCTATCCGCTGCCTAAGCTCATCTTCTGTCCATGAAAGCTTTATAAGCATTGATATGGTTCTGCTAATTATTTGATCGGATTGAGGAATATTTATATTTTCATAGTCCGGGCAATTTTCGAACAGCGCGATGGGCAACCTTGCCGCAAATTTCAACTTTTTCAAATGATCCCATTGTCTTACATAATGCCAGTTGTTGTCGTACCAGTAGAAACAGGCGTCAACACCCGCGCTTCCCAGTTTGCCTGCGATCTCGCGAGCCTTTGATTCATCCGGAAGAAAAAAGGAAAGAAATGTGGCTGTGTCCCCTTTTTCATCAGGTATCTTTCTAAAAGTGATCTCAGGAAACTGCGACATGGCATCTTTTATGGCTTTTTTATGCGCCCGTTGTTTTTTCAGGATATAATCCATTTTTCTTAACTGTGCCAATCCAACGGCCGCATTCAGCTCGCTGATCCGAAAATTTGTTCCAAGAATAGGATGTTTTTCGAGCCCCCTGTCGCTGCCAGCATGATCATGACCATGGTCTGAATAACCTTCAGCAATTGTATAAAGCTCTTTGTCGTCGGTTACAACCGCCCCGCCCTCGCCACAGGTAATGGTTTTAACAGGATCAAACGAAAAACAGCCCATTTGCCCGAATGTGCCTAACGCTTTTCCGTTAAAGGAGCCGCCAAGTGCCTGACAGGCATCCTCTATCAAAACCAGTTTTTTCTGGTCGCAAAGATCTTTTATTTCATCAATACGAGCCATTGAACCGCACATATGAACCGGCAATACAGCCTTTGTACGCGACGTAATAACAGCATTAACAGCATCGGGATTAAGACACAATGTCTCATCTATTTCAGCAAAAACTGGCACAGCGCCTGCTTCAAGCACAGCCTCGACAGTTGCCACAAAGGTAAAGGGCGGAACAATAACTTCATCTCCGGCCCCCACTCCGCATGCAGCCAAGGCTATACTAAGCGCGGCCGTACCGCTGGAACACAAATGACAATGTTGTGCCCCCGTCAGTTTTGACAGCTCTGCTTCAAAAGTTTTTGCCTTCCAGTGCCCTTTTCGCGCCTGGTCAAAACCATAGCGGAATAATACGCCTGTATCGAGTACATCCTGAACCTCTTTCCTTTCCTCGTCCCCAAATATTTCAAAACCCGGCATTCTAAATCCTCCCGTCAACCAACTTGTGTTCCAGGCTTAACATTTCTATCTATGGTTACTAAGGAACAGCCATTATCATCAACTGCTGCCAGAACCATTCCGTTTGAAACTATTCCCATTATTTTAGCCGGCTTTAAATTTGCAACCACAATTACCTGTTTTCCGACCAAATCTTCAGGTTTATAGCTTGCGGCAATACCTGCTACAAGGGTCCGCTTTTCTCCCAGATCAACCTCGAGCTTAAGCAGCTTTTTTGCCCTTGGAATCGATTCTGCGCTAAGTACTGTAGCTACCCTGAGATCAATTGCGCCGAATGCTTCCATGGGTATCTCGGTTTTTAAGACAGACAAGGGCTCTCCGGCAGCCAACTCCTTTTGTGCTGCAACCTTGTTTTTCAGATCAATTCTAGGAAAAAGGGTAATCCCTTTTGGAATCTGCATGCCCGGCTTGATTGTTTTCCATGCTTTAAGAATGTCGAGATTATTAAAGCGCCCTTTTTTAATCATATCCGGATCCATGCCAAGGTGCTTTTGCATGGCTGCTGAGGTGTCCGGCATGATCGGATAAATAAGGCCTGCTATTACTCCAAGCCCGTTAAGAAGGTTTGAGATTACAACCTGCAACTGTTTTTGGCTGGATTTTTTCTTTGCAAGCACCCACGGCGACGTAACATCGACATATTTGTTCATCTTGGCGATTAACTCCCAGATTACCACAAGGGCTTTATGAAAAGCAAAAGTTTCCATGGCCTGCTCATATTCGGAAATTGTGGATAGAGCATCTGATTCAAGTCCAAGCTGAAATTGGTCTTCAACTTCCGGATCAATCTCCGGGACTATACCTTTGAAATATTTATGGACCATTGCAACAACTCTGGAAAACAGATTGCCAAGATCGTTTGCCAGATCTGCATTAATTCGCTGAACCAGAGCCTCTTCGCTAAAATTGGAATCAAGCCCGAAGACCATGTCCCGCATCAAAAAAAATCTGAATGCATCAAGTCCGTAAACATTTTTTAGCTGGAGCGGCTCCACAACATTGCCTATACTTTTAGACATCTTGCTTTGGTCAACGTTCCAGTATCCATGAACATTAAGATGATTATACATTGGGATGCCTGCCGCTTTGAGCATGATAGGCCAGTATATACCATGAGGCTTGAGAATGTCCTTGGCAATTATATGTTGGACATGCGGCCAGAATTTTTTAAACGGCTCTCCATCAGGATATCCAAGAGCTGAGATATAGTTTAAAAGAGCATCAAACCATACATATGTAACATAATCTTTATCAAACGGCAGGGTAATTCCCCATTTAAGCCGCTTCTTTGGGCGTGATATGCAAAGATCTTCAAGGGGTTCGCTTAAAAATGCCAGAACTTCATTTCTGTATCGTTCAGGTCGAATAAAATCGGAATGTTTCTCAATATGATCAATAAGCCAGTCCTGATAGCGGCTCATCTTGAAAAAGTAGTTAGACTCCTTAATGAGTTCCGGTTCGATACGATGATCGGGGCATTTTCCGTCAACCAGCTCGCGTTCAGTAAAGAATCGTTCGCATCCAAAGCAATAGAGCCCTTCATACTCGCTAAAATAGATATCGCCTGCGTCATAAATTTTCTGCAGCATCTGCTTCACAACGGCCATATGGGCTGGATCAGTAGTCCGGATAAAACAATCATATTTAATGTTAAGCTGGTGCCATAGATCTTTGAAAACTTTGCTTATTGTATCCACATAGGCCTTGGGACTTATATTATCTTTTTTAGCAGCGCGTACTATTTTGTCCCCATGTTCATCTGTGCCGGTTAAAAACAGGGTTTCATTCTGCCGCATAAAATTAAACCGGCAAACAACATCGGCTGCAATAGTAGTATATGCATGCCCAAGGTGCGGCATTGCGTTTACATAATAAATAGGAGTTGTTATGTAAAAAGGTTCGGTCATTCTATCTCCTGTTTCTTTATAATATCATCTAGCGACAATTCTATTTCCTGACCATCATCCATAGATATTGTCAAGCGATCGCGTATTACGTTATGTCGTATCACCCTGCCCTGTCCCTTCGAGGTATCCACTGTTTTTCCGATCTTTGGAAACTTTTTCTTCAGTTGTTTGTATGTTTTATATTCATATGTAAGACAACACATAAGCCTGCCGCACAAACCGGAAATCTTCGTTGGGTTTAACGAGAGATTCTGGTCCTTTGCCATACGTATAGAAATCGGTTCAAACGTATTCATAAATAAGGAACAACAGATTGGTCGTCCGCATCTTCCGACACCACCGGTCATCTTGGCCTGATTGCGTATCCCGACCTGTTTCATCTCAATCCTGACACCAAACTGGTTGACCAGCATTTTAACGAGTTCACGAAAGTCAACACGACCCTCGGCCGTAAAAAAAAAGGTCAGCTTGCTGCCATCAAAGGAGCTTTCAACAACAAACAGGTTCATTTTCAACTTAAGATTATTGATGCATTGAATGCAGAATTCTTGGGCCGATTTTTCTTTTTCAAGGTTTTTCTCTCGCTGTGTGAAATCTTTTTCATTGGCCAGACGAAATACCTTTTTAAGCGGCCTGTCCGACAATCGTTCACCACATGCTTCCGGAGGCACCGCAACCGTTCCAAAACAAAGGCCCTGCTCTGTTTCCACAATTACACAATCTCCGCACTTAAGAACAAATGCGCCGCTGTCAAAATCGTACACCTTGCCAAAAGAATTCAATTTTATTCCTACAATCTTTACCATAAAAAACCTATCTCGCTTTGCTCACAATTAGTCTACTAAAGTCACTGGAATTTTCAGCCGCAGGCGGATAGAAATTCCAAGCTGTTTTGTTTGCCTTAAGTTTGCGGTTAATGCGCAAGCTGCATTACCATCGCTTCTAAAGTCAACCTTAAATTAGCGCCGGTCTTAATTCCTTTCTGTGCTGTCCGCACAGCTTCAATTTTTTCTATTATTTGTTCTACCGTAAGTTTTTGTGCAACCTTTTGAATGTTGTCAACCAAATCCCTGTTTATAATTTTCTCGGGACAGGATTTATATACAACAATGTCTCTCAGCCAGAATTTAATTATCTCCAGAATGTCTTGCAGGATTTCTTTATTTTTTGATAGCTCTGCTGCAAAAGCCAAAAGTGAAACAACCGGTTTTGTGGACATTTGTTGCCCTGCCATATCAAGGCTTAAGATATTTATAAGCCAGCTGCGCCGGTTTACCCATTTTATACGGTTCTTAGACTCAACCATTGAAAGGGCTTTAGACAAACTCCCTCTTGCCAGAGTCGCGATTATTTTTGCATCATCATAATCAAGCCCTTTTTTGTCAACCAGAATATCTTCCAGGCTCTTGCGGGAAATTGGGTTAAATCTAATATGCTGGCAGCGTGAAACAATTGTTGGAAGGAGATCAGACGACTGTATGGCGGTTATTATCAAAACGGTTCGGCGGGGTGGTTCCTCAAGAACCTTGAGCAACGCATTGCCGGCAGAAGGGTTCATTGCCCGGGCATCTGTTATTATTACAACACGCATCCTTGCTTCGTAGGGTTTCATGGCAAGAACATCTTGCAAAGAACGTATTTGACCAATCTTGATATAGGCGCCTGACGGTTTAATATGTATGATGTCAGGATGATTTCCTGATCGGATTTTCACGCATGCTTTACAATAACAAATCCGGTCTTTTGTTGCTTGATTCGCGCTCTGAAAAAAGCTCCATGGATCTTTGTTTAGACAGTTACACGCCATGGCAAACATCATGGCTGTAGCGCATTTGCCGACCCCTTCCACGCCTGTAAAAAGAAGGGCATTAGGAATAGTGTTGTGTCGTAGAAGGGCTGTTAAAAGTTGTACCGGCTTTTTTTGGTCTATTATTACCGCAAGTTTGGACACAAATTTAATTGTCTGCTCTGTTTTTCAATTCTTTTCCGGCCTTAAAAAACGGGAGCTTTTTGGGCTTTATTAGAACCTTTTCGCCTGTCTTTGGGTTTCTACCTGTATATGCTTTGTATTCTTTTACAAAAAAACTGCTCAGCCCACGAATTTCAACTCTTTTCCCCTGCACTAATGCCTTCTGTATAGAATCAAAAAATACTTGAACTACCTTTGCAGCATCCGATTTTGAGATATCAGCCTCGGTTTTTAGGGCGGAAATAATCTCTAGTTTATTCATATGTTCTCCTTTTTGCAATACCTCCCATTTAATGTAATGTAAAACTGACGGTCTCGTAAAAAGTCTCTTTAGCCTGTCATTTCGAGTAAAACGAGAAATCTTTATTCCGCAACCTATTGGCGAGCGCATTCCCCGCTAATTACAGATGGGAGCTTCAAAAGATAAGATTTCTCCCTGCGGTCGAAACAACACATTCGATGAGTCCGACTTTTTATGGGTGCTTCAAAAATATTAAACAGAACTCGTTTAGAAGTCAAGCGGTTATAACAATATTTTTGGGAGCCTTTCAACATCATCTTCGCTCACATCCACCGCAGCAAACTGTCTAAGGGCTTCGATAGCAACAACAACCCTCCCCGTGCCCCTGTATTGGACAAAGGTTCCTGTCACCCCCGCAAACGGGCCGTAAACTACCGTAACAGGATCTCCTTTTTTGAAACGGGCGCCGGTTAAAACTTTGTTGTCTCCCGCCACCATAATTTTAAGAGATTCAACAGTCTCTGCGGCAACAGAGATAGGCCCTTCTTTGTTGCCAATTAAACGGACAGCCCCGACTGTCTTTACAATTTCAATATGTTTGGCAGGGTGCAAGTCTGTTTTTAAAAACAGATACCCTGGGAAAAGAGGTGTTCTTATCATTAACCGTCTGTCACGGCGCTTGCTTTTTACCAGGATTTTTGGCAGAAAAACCTCAAACGATTTTTTGGCCAGGGCATCATTAACTACATTTTCGAATCTGCTTTTCGTATGCACAACATACCACAGATGATCTATATGTTTAATGTTCATTTAAAAACTCAAACTCCATTACAACGGTTCTTCCATCGTGCCTCCAGAAAGAGATCTACCGAACTCTCCAATTCCGTAAAGACCAATTATAAAGGTGTATTTCCTGTCATTATCTTCATGCGCATAGTTAAAATCTATAGACCAGCACTGAGCCTCGTATAAACACCCAACGCTTTTCTTGATATCCTGGGTGCCGTAAATGTTACGCTCATAATCAGCATATACTTTTAGCTGCTCCGATACTACCAGGCTTATATCGGTATAAATAGATTCGCTCAAGTCTTGGGCATACCTGTGTTCAACAAAGAGTCTGTCTCCACGTTCGTCGGTTAATGCTGCCGAAACATTATGTGTTTTAAAATTGCTTTCATATTGAGACCATGTGGCATCTGCCCGTGCAGAAACATACTTGACAGGAGCTATCTCTAGTTCGCCATAAATTGTAGAAAAAGGCCTCTTTTCCTTTGGATTTGCCCAGTTGGAAGGGTTGTCCTCTTTTGCCTCGTTAATGTTATAGCTTTGCTCCAATTTTAACCGGCAAAACTGGTTATAGGTATAGTTAGCGCTTTCATCTTTGTTGCTTTCATCTTTGTTGTCCTTTTCTTTGCTCCGCGTCTGTGATTTTGATGTAAAAATATTCGTCAAAGAATATGTTACAAGGTTGGTTCTCGCAATATTGTCAACAGCATCAAACTGGGGATATTTATTGCTCTGATCCTTTCCTGGTATATATTGATATATTACCTGCGGTGTTATTGCATGCTTTATCTTGTCAATCCAGCTTGTTTGTAAGCTGTATATTTTATAAATGTTTGAAGAAAGGTCTAATTTAACATCATACATTTCTCTGTACAGCGTTGCCTTATCAGAAGAATTATATTCCTCTTTGTCAAAATACCAGGCTGTTTCCCGAAATCCGACAGATGGTTCAAAAGAAAGGTAGTGTTTTAATTGCAACGGCAAATACATTCTTGGGTACGCATCCATCCGGTGAGCACTTGGAGCAGCCGCTGAAGCATCCTCTCTGTAGAAATGTGTATATTCGGAATCAAGGTCAAAATAAAAGGGTGTGCCAAACACCTGCTGTTTGGATGCATTAAAATCAACGATCGGCAGCATCTGTATGGTTGTATCTGTTTCCTCCTGGCGACGGGTTATGACATTATCATACCAGCGGGTCTCGGCATTAAGACTGAATTGCGACCAGCTCTTGTTTATGCTCAGGCTGTTTACCCTTGTCGAATCATCATATTCGTCAAGGTCTCTGCCGAAGCTTTTGTTAAAAAAGTAGTCGGTTTTTTCAAAACCCGTATATCCATCCTTAAATTCGTGCAGATAATCCTGATCACTGACAATATCTATATCCAGTTTTGCACTAAAATCAAAAGGCAGGGACTGATCATGTTTCATCCTGAACCAGTATCGGTCGGAATTGGGCCTGAGCCCACTGACATCCGTATATCCCCATTCTTCGCTCGATTCCAGCGTGCCGTTATCTGTCTTACTGTCCCGTAAAAAGTCATACATCATGGTTCCTTTTGACTTTTCATCTAAAACATACCGGTATTCAAAACCTATTTTTTCTCCCCTGCGTCCAATGTGGTGGTAATATAGGGTTGCATCCGAACTTTCGTTAATAGCCCAGTAAAAAGGCTGTATATATTCCTCCCATTTTCGTGTTGAATATATTATTTCTGGCGGCAACAAGCCGGACTGTCTCTTTGTCTTTGCAGGAAAAACCAAAAAGGGCGTGTACAACACAGGAACCTTTTTTACCCAAAGAGCCGCGTGATTAACAAAACCATATCCTTCCATGGTAACCTTCAGGTTTCTCCCTGTTATTTTCCATGCCGGATGATCGCCATCACATGTTGTAAGGCTGCCTTTGGCGACAGCATAAGAGTTTTTTCCTGTCTTTTGTATCTTGTCCCCGTTTATATAAAAATGGTTTTCTTTAATAAATATTGTTCCATTATATGCTGTTCCAATTTCAGCCTCAAGATCCATTTCCATCTTATCGCCGACAAGCACGTCTTCACCTACCGTCATTATCACATGGCCGACAGCCAGCACTTCCATGGTTTTATCATCAAAACGAACAAGATCGGCTGTAAGCCTTTTGTCTTGTTTTGTTATGACAACATTTCTTTTTGCGATATGCTGGTTGGTTTTTTTATCAAAGCTTATTTCATCAGCAGTAATATGCCAGGGCTCGGCAGGATCATCATCAAACATTCTCTCAGGGCTCTGTGCAAAAGAAACCCTTGCGGTTGCAATTACAACAAGAAAGACAAGAAACAAGGGAGGAATAATATAACGAAAAGCGCTTGAAAACAGTCTGTATGTTCCAATCAGTCTACAAACACAGCTATAATCTTTACTTCGGGGTCTGTTGTGAGGCATCAAGTCCGATTTTTTCCTGTCCGCTAAACCCACTCGACGCGCTGGGCAGATTCTTTTCTTTCAACTATCTCCCCTATTATAAAACCTTTTTCTTTCATAGCGCTAAGCTGCTCCAGCATCTCCTGTGCCGAACTTTCCAGCACAATTGCTATCATCCCGATTCCATTATTAAAAGTGCGTATCATCTCGTTGTCGGATATGTTGCCGGCCTTTTTCAAAAAAGGAAACACGGGGGGTACGTCCCAGCTTTCCTTGTGCATCACAATATTACATCCTTTTGGTATTATGCGCAGAATATTATCTTCAAGACCTCCGCCTGTAATATGGGCAAGCCCGCGTATTGGCAGCCCCTTGTGTATACGAGAAATAGCTGCCGAATATATTTTTGTCGGCGTAAGAAGCTCTTCACCCACTGTTTGACCAAGCTCAGGAACATAATCATCGATTTTTAGTTTTAAAACATCAAAACAGATCTTTCGAGCCAAAGAATATCCGTTGCTGTGAAGGCCGCTGGATGCTATTCCGATAACCTTATTGCCGACATGAATTTCAGACCCGTCAATAATCTTGCTGTTATCAACCAGACCCACAGCAAAACCTGCCAGGTCATATTCGTTTTCTTTATAAAAGCCCGGCATCTCCGCTGTTTCGCCACCTATTAGGGCGCACCCTGCCTGTCTGCAGCCCTCTGCGACTCCCTCGACAATTTCTGCAGCAATTTTTGTATTCAACCTCCCCATTGACAGATAATCAAGAAAAAACAGCGGCTTGGCACCTTGCACAAGGATGTCATTTACAGACATAGCTACAAGGTCAATCCCTACCGTGTCATGTTTGTCCATCATAAAGGCTATCTTAAGCTTTGTGCCGACTCCATCTGTTGAGCTTACAAGAACCGGACGGTCTATATCTGCAAGGCTGAGCGAATAAAGCCCTCCGAAGCCTCCTATGTCACCTATAACACCGGTTCTGGGCGTCTGTTTTACAATCTTTTTTATGGTCTCAACAAAGTTGTTGGCCTTGTCAATATCTACGCCAGCATCAGCATATGTTAAGGGCTTGTTCATGTTTATCTCCCGCTTGTTCGTGTTTATCTCCCCCAAAAATCATCTTGCAATAGACAACCGTTTAAAAATTAAACCGACTTAGACTGAAAGTCAAAACAATTTTTTTGACATAAAGTTCTTTGTGTTGTAATTTAGCAAAAATTTAACTATTTGTTTTTACGAGGTTGTTTTTATGGAAAAATTTGCAAGGATAGATCGTCTGCCACCTTATGTGTTTACAACTGTTAACAAAATAAAGATGGATGCAAGACATGCCGGCGAGGATATTGTAGACCTTGGAATGGGCAACCCTGATCTTCCCACCCCAAAGCATATCGTCGACAAGCTGTTGGAAGCAGCTCAAAAGCCCCACAACCACAGATATTCTGCATCAAAGGGTATTACAAAGCTTAGGATGGCTATTGCAAGCTGGTACAAACAAAGATTTGACGTGGATATAAACCATGAAGAGGAAGCAATAGTCACAATCGGCGCCAAGGACGGCATATCCCATCTTGTCCTTGTTACAATCAGACCTGGAGATGTTGTGTTTACTCAAACGCCAACCTATCCGATTCATCCGTTCTCCGCAATTATTGCCGGAGGAGATGTGCGCGGAATACCTGTCGGACCGGATTCGGACTTCTTTGAAAATCTGGTCGAAGCCACAAGACAGACATGGCCCAGGCCAAAATTGTTGATTATAAGCTACCCTCACAACCCAACAACCGAAGTTGTCAACCTGGATTTTTTTGAAAAAATCGTGGCTTATGCAAAGGAATACAATATTATGGTAATCCATGATTTTGCTTATGCCGACCTTGTTTTTGACGGCTATAAAGCACCCAGTTTTTTACAGGTTAAAGGAGCCAAGGATGTGGGGGTGGAATTCTTTTCCCTTTCCAAAAGTTACAGCATGCCGGGCTGGAGGGTAGGCTTTTGTGTTGGAAACAGAGAAATAGTGGGCGCCCTGCGCAGAATAAAAAGCTATCTTGACTACGGAATTTTTCAGCCGATTCAGATAGCATCCATCATAGCCTTAAACGGCCCTCAGGATTGTGTTAAAGAGATATGCAACACCTATCAAGAACGAAGAGATGCCCTGATATCCGGCCTGAATCGTATTGGATGGGACATAAAAAGTCCAAAAGGAACCATGTTTGTGTGGGGGAAAATTCCTGAACAATATCTAAAAATGGGGTCTGTGGAATTCTCCAAATTTCTGATTAAAGAGGCTCAGGTAGCAGTTTCTCCAGGGCTGGGTTTCGGCGAATACGGAGATGAATACGTCCGTTTTGCGCTTATTGAAAACAATATGCGCATAAACCAGGCTGTAAGAGGAATCAAAAAAATATTATAGGCACAGATAATATGAAACAAATTAATATTGGTTTGCTTGGATGCGGCACCGTAGGTACAGGTGTTGCAAAGATTCTGCTTGAAAACAAAGAGCTTATTGCCGCCCGGGTCGGGGCATCACTGTCATTAAAACATGTCGCGGATATTGATATAAAAAGGGATCGGGAAATCAAGTTTGATGAAGGAGTCCTGGTAACCGATGCCCGCAAGGTGGTTGACGATCCGCAAATAGATATAATTGTCGAAATGATCGGTGGGGTGGGAATTGCAAAGGAGCTTATCTTAAGAGCAATAGATAATGGCAAACAGATCGTAACCGCAAACAAGGCCCTTCTTGCAGCCCAGGGCAACGTTCTTTTCAAAGCTGCCTGTGCAAAGGGGATCGATCTTGCTTTTGAGGCGAGTGTTGGCGGATGTATGCCGGTTATAAAATCGATTAGAGAGTCTCTGGTTGGTGATCACATAAAATCAATGACCGGCATATTAAATGGTACCTGCAACTACATTCTGTCAAAAAGCACATATGATGGAATTACATTTGAGGCAGCACTGTCTGAGGCGCAAGCCAAAGGCTTTGCAGAGGCAGACCCATCGCTGGATGTGGAGGGAACAGATACGGCACACAAGTTAGCCATATTAACATCTATTGCATACGGCATGGAGATTAATTTTAACGATATTTATATTGAAGGAATATCAAAAATTACCCCCATGGATATCGATTTTGCCAATCAATTCGGATACAGGATAAAGCTTTTGGCTATAAGCAAAAACAGGGAACAAGAGGTTGAAGCAAGAGTGCATCCTGCAATGATACCTTTTGACAATCCGTTGTCAAACGTAAACGGCTCTTTGAATGCAATTACAATTTCAGGTGATGCTGTCGGCGACATGATGCTTTATGGCCTTGGCGCGGGCATGATGCCAACAGCCAGCGTGGTTGTCGGAGACATAGTAGATCTGGCCCGCAACCTTTTGTCAGGCACAAGGGGAAGAATTCCATTGTTGTCTTACCAGAGGGAAAATATAAGAAAAATTCCGATTATGCCGATTGACAATATCTTTACTAATTACTACTTCAGGTTCTCCGCGGCGGATCGTCCGGGGGTTTTATCTAAAATATCGGGCATACTGGGTGATCGTGGCATAAGCATCAAATCCGTTCACCAAAAAGGACGCAAATCAACCGGCTCGGTTCCTATTGTCATCCTCACACACCTTGCAAAGGAACATGATGTTAAAATGGCTCTATCCAAGATTGAAGCCCTTGATATTATCAGCGACAGGCCGGTTCTCATAAGGGTCGAAGAAACCAATTACCATAGTTGATATAAGAGGTATGATGTATATTGTCTGTTCAGATTTAGAAGGTGTCTTTGTTCCTGAAATATGGATACAGGTCGCCGAAAATACCGGTATTAAAGAGCTAAGGCTGACTACACGTGATATATCCGATTATGATGTTTTGATGAAAAAACGGCTTGATATCCTTCGCGAGAACCGGCTCAAGCTTAAAGACATTACAAAGGTTATAGATTCAATAAATCCTCTTGACGGAGCGGTGGATTTTCTGGAATGGCTCAAAGCACAGACCCAGGTAATAATTGTTTCAGATACTTTTGTTGAGTTTGCAGGACCTTTAATGAAAAAGCTGGGCTGGCCAACTCTTTTTTGCAACTCTCTATCGATAAACCCTGATGGATATATTGTTGGATATAATCTTCGGCAAAATGACGGAAAGCGCAAGGTTGTGCTTTCCTTAAAAAGCCTCAATTATAAGATAATAGCCTTTGGCGACTCCTATAATGATATAACCATGCTCAAAGAGGCCGACACAGGCATCCTGTTCCGGCCTCCCGACAATGTAAAAAAGGAATTCCCGGAGATTTTGGTTTCATATCGCTATGATGAGCTTAGAAAAATTATCCAAAAAACGCTGAAAACAGAATAACATTGTTTTTTTATTGATGATTACACACAAAACAACATACAGGGTTATTTACGGCGACACGGACAAAATGGGTATAGCTTATCATGCAAACTACTTGCGCTGGTTTGAAATAGGCCGCTCTGAAATGTTCAGGTCTTTTGGTGTTACCTATAAGGCAATAGAAGCAAAAGGTGTTCTGCTTCCTGTATCCGAGGCTTACTGTAAGTTTTTATTCCCAGCGCAATATGATGATGTTTTGGTTATAAACACCTCTGTTGATAATGACTTTAAGGGGGGTATAAAGTTTGTATATACAATTAACGGTGAAGACGGCCAAAAGATTTTAGCAAAAGGTTACACCAAACATGCATGCGTTGATAATAACGGCAGGTTAATCCGTCCGCCAAAATTTTTAACAGAGCTTATTGAACTGCAATAGCGAGTGAATTTAAAAACGGATAACTTCCTTACTCTCGAAGATGCACTGTAGCTTGCTACAGGGTTTTTCAAAACAGATAATAGTTTATCTACTAAAATAAAATAGTTATGGGTTTTGATATTTCAAAATTTGAAAAATGTAACATCCTCGTTGTCGGAGATTTAATGGTCGATGAATACTTGTGGGGCAATGTCGACCGGATATCTCCGGAAGCTCCGGTCCAGATTGTTTCGGTTAAAGAAGAAAATTCTACTCTGGGTGGCGCCGGAAACGTCGTAAATAACCTTATAGCGCTTGGAGCAAAGGTTTCACTGGCGGGTGTAATAGGTTCGGATAGATATGGACATCTTTTGCTCGCAAAATTAAACGAACTTGGCGTTAATACCGACGGGGTTATCGAGGAACCGGAAAGGCCCACGACCAGAAAAACCAGAATTATTGCCAATAACCAACAGGTACTTAGAATCGACAGGGAAACAAAAAAAGATATATCTCAACAAACTCTTGATATTATATTAAATTATATTGAGAGTGTAATGCCTGAGGTGGATCTGGTATTAATTTCCGATTACGGCAAGGGGTTAATTACGACCGCTTTGCTTAGCTCACTGACATCTGTTGTAAAAAAACACAAAAAGATATCTATCGCCGATCCAAAAGGGCGTGATTTTTTAAAATATTCAGGTGTTTCTTTGCTTACCCCGAACAAAAAGGAGGCGGCCATCGCCTCTGGAATAGAGATAGTCGATGAATCAACCTTAATTAAAGCTGGAAATAGGCTTCTTAAAGCTGCAAAGATAAACAACCTTCTTATTACCTGCGGCAAGAACGGAATGGTTTTGTTTGAGCACAATAAAAAACCTTATTATATCTCTGCTCAGACAAGGCAGGTCTTCGACGTGTCTGGAGCTGGAGATACGGTAATCGCCGTCTTGGGGCTTGTAATTGCTTCAGGAGCCTCGTTTGCAAAAGCTGCGTCCATTGCTAATACAGCAGCAGGGATTGTGGTAAGCAAAGTCGGAACATCAACTGTGTCAAAAAACGAACTTTTATCGGCGTTAACGCCTGCTTGTGATTACGCTTTAACCAAACATATGTCTTTTTCAGAACTTCCGGCTGTTATCCAGAAACTCAAAGCCGACAATAAAAAAATTGTTTTAACAAACGGTTGTTTTGATCTTTTGCATTCAGGTCATATTATGCTTCTTTCCGCCTCAAAGAAGCTTGGAGATGTGCTTTTTGTTGCTATTGATGACGATAAGTCTGTCAGCAGCCTTAAAGGACACGGGAGACCGATAATCAGCGAAAAGGAACGTATAAGTATCTTGAGCGCGTTAGATTCCGTTGATTATGTTGTGGTGTTTTCTTCAAAACAACTTAATCAAATAATTGAAATTATTCGTCCGGATATACTCACGAAGGGCGGCAATTATATATTTGAAGATGTTATAGGAAGAGAGCTTGTTGAAAGATGCGGCGGAAGGGTGGTGCTTGTTCCTGTTACAAAAAACATCTCGTCAAGCAGTATTATAAATAATATTAGAAATTGCTGTATTAAACCTCAAAAACAAACGCCAACCAGGTAACTCGCTAAAAAAACACATTTATTGAAGATTCCATGTGGCAAGCTACAGAGAATCTTCGACCGTAAGGAAGTTAACCCTTTTTAGATTCACTCGCTATTTCGGTTCAATACAATGTTATTTATCAATAAAAATGCTAAAGGCCTCGTGTTTAAAGTGTTTGTTCAACCAAAATCTTCAAAAAACATGATAGTAGGTCTTTATGACGATGCAATTAAAATTAAACTCACAGCTCCTCCTGTAAATGGAGCTGCAAACAAAATGTGTATAAAATATCTGGCAAATATTCTAAAAATTCCACAATCAAGGTTTGAAATAATATCAGGCCATACAAGTCGTACAAAACATCTTCTTGTTAAATATAAGGATAATAAATATTCGGAAGCAGAGTTTATATATTTAACAGGTTTAATTAAATTTTTATTATAATATAAAAAATCTTGACTTAATTTTTTGTTTTATTTATTTTATGTTTTTACATGATGCGGGGTGGAGCAGTCTGGTAGCTCGTCGGGCTCATAACCCGAAGGCCATAGGTTCAAATCCTATCCCCGCTACCACCTTCTTTCTTTCTTTCTTTTTTACCCCTTTTTATAATCCCAAATATTATTATCTTTATATTTTTTGTATTGATATATTATCAATAATTCATTAGTTATAAACAATATCTTTTTATATGTTTATAATATCAATTTTTTAAACATAACAATAGATGTTTTTTTATAATACTTTTTTGTTTTTTTATTTAGTAAAACAGACAGGTTAAAAAGTTGTTATAGTTATAAACATCCATTAAAGATAATCTTTTATAACTTAATATAGGAATAAAGATATGAAGTTTACGATTAATAAGACAGACATATTAGATGTGTTAGCAAACATTCAAGGTTTAACCGGTCGTAAAAGCAGCCTGGCTATTACTGAAACAGTTTTAATACAAACAATAGATTCGGGTATAAAAATTGCGGCTACTGATCTTGAAACAGGTTTTGTGGGATCATACCCTGCAAAAGTGGATTCACAGGGACAAATAGCTATTAATGCAAGAAAACTATATGAGATAGTAAAAGAATTTCCATCTAATGAAATAAATATTAATGAAATAGAAAACCATTGGGTGGAAATCAGCAATAATAAGGTTAATTATCATATGGTTGGAATGAATCCAGCTGATTTTCCTGAAATTCCATTAATAGAGGATCTTTCTTTTTTTCAAGTCAAATCAGCGGCTTTTAAAAAAATGATAGATAAAACCCTTATTATAGGTGTTGCTACAGATGACAGAAGAGTTCATATTAATGGAATATATTTTGAAAAATTAAAAAACAACAATCAAAATACAATCAGGATGGTTTCCACGGATGGCAGCAGACTTTCGCTGGTTGATTATATTCCCGAGTCTGCAGCAGGCAAATTTGATATACCATTAGAAGCAGGTATTATTATTCCTAAAAAGGGTCTGGCTGAGGTAAACAGATTTCTTGATCTAAAAGGCGATGTGCAGATAGGAAATAAAGACAATTATTTTATTGTCAAAAAAGATGCGGAAACGATTATAATAAGACTTCTTGAAGGTGAATTTCCAAAATATAGTGAAATTATTGATAAAGGAGATGCAACCCGAATTACTATTAACAGGAAAATGTTTCTAAATATGTTGAAAAGAATGTCTATATTATATTCTGATAATTATAAAGGAGTGGTGTTTAATTTTCAGAAAGACAAACTAATAATTACTGCCACTAATCCTGATTTAGGTGAATCAAAAGAAGATATGGATATAGATTATAAAGGAAATAAAATTGAGACTGCATTTAATCCAAAATTCTTTATAGACACATTAAATATAATTGATGACAATGATATTGTTTTAAATATAATTGATGAACAGAAGCCATGTTTTATTGAGGGAAAAGAGGATAAACAATTTTTAAGTGTTATTATGCCGATGAGAATTTAATGGAAAACATTTATGATGCAAGCAGTATAGACGTACTTGAAGGCCTTGAAGCTGTGAGATTGAGGCCTTCGATGTATATTGGAAATGTGGATATTGAAGGTCTTCATCATCTTGTTTATGAAATTATTGACAACAGTATTGATGAAGCTATGGCCGGATATTGTGATTTAATTAAAGTCACCATCCATACTGATAACAGTATCAGTGTTGAAGATAATGGCAGGGGTATCCCTGTTGGTATTCATAAAACCGAAAAAGTGCCTGCTGTTGAAGTTGTATTAACAAAGCTTCATGCAGGAGGAAAATTCGATAACGATTCTTATAAGGTATCCGGTGGGCTGCATGGTGTTGGAGTATCGGTTGTAAATGCTCTTTCAGCAGATTTTGAAGTAGAAATATATAAAGACAACAAAATTTATTATCAAACCTATAAAAAAGGGATAAAGAATAGTGAGTTAAGCATAATAGGAAAGACAGATAAAAAGGGCACCAAGATTCATTTTTCTCCTGATCTTGATATTTTTAATACAAACAATTTCATCTATGAAATACTTAGCAGAAGGATCAGGGAGCTTGCTTTTTTAAATAAAGGCTTAAAGATAAATCTTGAAGATGAACGTTCCGATACAAAAGAAAGTTTTTTTTACACAGGAGGAATAGTTTCCTTTGTTGAATATCTTAACAGGAGACACACAGCCCTTCACAAGCCCATATTTATTGAGGGAGAAAAAAAGGATGTTCAAACTGAAATAGTAATACAATATAATGATACTTTTAAAGAAAAAATATTTTCTTTTGCAAACAATATTAATACAATAGAAGGTGGTTTTCATTTAATCGGATTTAAGGCCGGTCTTACGCGCACGCTAAATCAGTATACATCTACAGCAAACCTGCCTAAAAATCTTCAGGCAAAAATCAGTGGCGATGATGTTCGGGAAGGCTTGACCGCTATAATAAGCATCAGAATAAAGAATCCTCAATTTGAAGGACAGACAAAAACCAAATTAGGCAATAGTGAAGTAAAGGGGCTTGTTGAATCTCTTGTTAATGAAAAGTTAAGTGCGTTTTTAGAAGAAAACCCTTCTGTTGCTAAGAAGATTGTAGAAAAAGCGGTTGATGCTGCAAGAGCGAGAGATGCCGCAAAACGGGCAAGGGATCTGGCAAGGAAACAGGGATCGTTGCTTGATTCCACCCTTCCAGGCAAGTTGGCCGAATGCCAATTTTTAGAACCTTCGGAAAGAGAACTCTTTGTTGTAGAGGGTGATTCCGCCGGTGGTAGCGCAAAACAAGGTAGAGATAGAAAGTTCCAGGCTATTTTGCCGTTAAAGGGGAAAATATTAAATGTTGAAAAATCCCGTTTTGATAAAATTTTGCGCAGCGAGGAAATTAGAAATATAATCACCGTACTTGGCACAGGAGTCGGTAAAGAAGAATATAGCATCGAAAACATTAGATATCATAAAATAATTATTATGACCGATGCCGATGTTGATGGTTCTCACATAAGAACGCTTTTATTGACACTCTTTTATCGACAGATGCCCAATATAATTGAGAAAGGATATTTGTATATTGCTCAGCCACCATTGTTTAAGTTGGGCAAAGGGAAAACAGCGGTTTATATTAAGGATGAGACCAAATTTAATGATTATATTTTAAAACGGGCTTGTAATAATAAGAGCGTAAAAATCGCAAAGGATGAAAAAACACTGTCTGAACATAACCTTTATCTTTTTTTATGTGATCTTGCAGAATATTTTGAAAACATGTCAAAACTCGAGTCTCGCGGTATAAAACAGGATTTTATTGAGTTGTTGATAAGACAAGGTGTTGAAAACGTAAAGTTTTTAAAAGACAAACAGCAAATGACATGTCTCAAAGACCAGTTATTAAAAAATGGTTACAAGGTTGATGGGCCGAGCTGGAATCAAGAAAGAGATATATATGAAATTATGATTAGCCCTAAAGAGAGTATATATCAGGATGTTTTGACAACAGCCATATCAGACAGAGAAAGAAAACCGGTTAAAATCGGCAGAGGCTTTGTGTGTTCGTCGGACTATCAGAGATGTCTTGTTATAGGAAAAAACATATTAAAATTTGACTATCCTCCGTTTGTAGTCTTTAATAACGACAAAACAGGTGCTGATGTTGTTAAAAACGACAAAAAAGAGCTTTTATCCTTTTTAATAGCAGAGGGCAAGAATGGTCTGGCTGTTCAGAGATATAAAGGTCTTGGCGAAATGAATCCTGACCAGTTATGGGAGACTACCATGGATCCCAACAAAAGAACTTTGCTACAAGTAAAGATTGAGGATATAGTCGAAGCGGATGAAATTTTTACAATCCTGATGGGTGAAGAGGTTGAGCCGCGAAGAGAGTTTATTCAAAATAACGCTCTTAATGTCAGCGTGCTTGACATATGAAAAACAAAGCGGGTTTGTAGCTGAGTATAAAGAATATGCACATTCATCAAGTAGAAGCAAGAGACTTGCCTGATCTATGGTTTCAGGCAATACACGATATATTTGATCATGGAAGAAGGTTTAAAATTGATCGTGGTTCATATGCCGGACAAACGCGTCTGGAATATGATTTTTTTATTGGTCATGTGAAGCATCCCGGCACACAACCCCTGTTGCCGGACATTCCTCCAGCGTGCGGGATACCAAATCCTGTTGAAGAAGCATATATTTACGGAGGAGAAGGACATAACAGATCATACCTTGAATACCTTATGACCCCGGATAAAGAGATCGGCGAATCATACACTTATGGCGAGAGACTGACAGGCGCTCCGATTGCAGGGAACAAGCTTGCCTGGTGGAAAGAACGCGATGCAGAGATCATAGATGTTAGAGAGATTGACGGAAAAGCTGTTTTTGAAAAGCAAGGGACTCTTTATATTAATCAGATTGAGTGGGTAATTCAGACATATAAAAAACACGGATACCGTAACAACCAGATGGTTCTTCAGGTTGCGCATCCTTCCGATATTACCTTGCTTGATCCGCCATGTTTACGTTCTATAGATACCCGGATACAGGATGAAACCCTTCATTTTATTATTTATTTTCGTTCGTGGGATCTCTGGGGAGGGCTGCCTGCAAACCTGGCAGGAATTCAAAACCTGAAAGAGTATATGGCGGCTGAGATAGGGGTACAGGACGGTGAGATGATAGTCGAAAGCAAGGGGCTTCATCTTTACGGCTATGCGGAAGATCTTGCAAAGTTAAGATGTATGAAAGGATAAAGACGGTTTTAAAAAGAAATAGAATTCGGAGTTCTTGGAAATGGTATAACATCCCTGATGTTGGTTATACCTGTTAAAAACATCAGCAAGCGCTCAAACCCCAGGCCGAACCCACTATGATAAACAGAACCATATTCCCTGGATTCAACATACCACCAGTAATCCTTTTTTGACAATCCCATCTCGTTCATTCTTGCCTCAAGAATATTCAGTCGTTCTTCGCGCTGGCTTCCGCCGATTATTTCCCCTATATTTGGTACAAGAACATCCATTGCAGCAACGGTTTTGTTGTCGTCATTTATTCTCATATAAAACGGCTTTATGTTTTTGGGATAATTGTAGATAATTACAGGGTGTTGAAAATAGCGTTCGGTAAGATACCTTTCATGCTCGGATTGGAGATCTTTGCCAAAGGCGACTTCAAACTCAAAATTTTGTCCGGATTTACTTAAAATCTCCACAGCCTCTTTGTATGAAAGTCTTGTAAAACCGGATGAGATTAAACCATTCAGGGTTGCCATAAGGTTTTTGTCCACATGTTTTGCAAAAAGTTCCAAATCAGCCCCGCACTCATCCATTACATGTCCTGTCAGATATTTCAAAAATTCTTCACTTAAATCCATGGCGTCGTTTAGATCGCTAAAGGCCATCTCAGGCTCAACCATCCAGAATTCAGCTACATGCCTGCTTGTATTTGAGTTTTCAGCCCTGAAAGTCGGACCGAACGTATAAACATCACCTAATGACAGGGCAAACATTTCTGCTGAAAGCTGTCCGGATACCGTCAGATTTGTTGCAGCGCCGAAAAAATCGAGCGAAAAGTCAGTCTTTCGATCCTTTTTTGGAACATTATCTAAATCCAGCGTGGTTACCTTAAACAATTCCCCTGCGCCTTCGCAGTCAGAAGCAGTTAAAACCGGAGTGTGAATGTATTGAAAACCCCTGTCTTTGAAAAATTTGTGTATTGCAAAGGACAGCTCTGATCTTATACGAAAGACAGCTCCGTATTTATTGGTTCTGGGCCTTAAATGAGCGATAGTTCTTAAAAACTCATCGCCATGCCGTTTTTTCTGAAGAGGGAATGTATCAGGGGCAAGGCCAAGTATTTCCATACCTTCTGCTTTTAATTCCCATGTTTGCCCTTTTCCCTGCGATTCTATTAGTGAGCCGGTTACACTTACTGCCGATCCAGTCGAGCTTTTTGTTATTTCTTCATAATTGGCAAGAGAGCTGTCTGCAACCACCTGCAAGTTTTTAAGACACGATCCGTCGTTAATTTCCAAAAAAGAAAAACCCTTTGAATCACGCCGGGTTCTGATCCATCCCATTATAGTTACATTGTCTATGGGTTTGTCTGACCGTAAAAGATTTAATATTCTAATGCGTTTCATCTTGTTGGCATCCTTCTTTTTCTCTTAGATAGCGCTTTTTGGTGAAAACATATCTGCGTTCATTTGTGTGAATCTGTGGCTGAATGATTGTTTTTTATATTCTTCGTGTGTTTCGTGGTGAATATTTATCATTATAATTTAACTGTTATATAATAACTCTGATCGCCGCGCTGCAATAAAACAACCACCGAGTTTTTAAGGCGATATTTTACAACCGCTTTTTCAAAATCCTTTACGCTGCCAACAACCATTTCATCAATTTGTTGTATTATATCACCTGATTTTACGCCGATACGCGCCAGATAGGATTGACGATTAATCGATGAAATTACCACGCCTGTTTTTGCGGATGTTTGACCTTGAAAACGTTTTATTAAAGACAGGTTTTCAACCTTTATCCCAAGAAGATTGAAGGCAAGTTCCCTGGCCAGCTCTTCAGGGAACACGGCCGCTGTTGTTGAAACAGTAAACACTTTGTTGTTTCGCCAGAGCTCTATTTTGATATCATCCCCTTTGGCATAATTTTTCATGGCTGTATGGTAATGCTCAATCGAAGGGGTACTCCTGGAGCCGACAGACAGAATAATATCACCGTCCAGGACACCTGCTTTGTGGCCGGGGCCTCCCTTTGAGATCTCTTTAACAACCACACCCTTGAGTTCAGAAGCTTTCATGTATTGAGCAAGTCTTTTATCAAGGTTTTGCACGGTTATACCAAGCCATATTTGAACAACCTCGCCGTATTGAATAAGGTCTGACACAATCCTTTTTGCTTTGTTAATGGGTATGGCAAATCCTATTCCCTGTGCTTTTGCATAAATTGCAGTATTAATGCCGATAAGTTCGCCGTTTATGTTCAGAAGCGCTCCTCCGCTGTTGCCGGGATTAATTGAGGCGTCTAATTGTATAAAATCATGATAAACAGCGTTGTCTGTCCTGATGCTTCGGTTTATTGAGCTTATAACCCCTGTTGTTACTGTATTGGAAAATCCGAACGGATTACCTATAGCTATAATAGTTTCTCCTATCATAAGGTCGTCGGAGTCGCCCATTTCTATAGACGGAAGAGAGTTTTTTGACGATATTCGCAGCACAGCCAGATCAGAATCAGGATCAGCGCCTATAATCATGGCATCAAATTTACGCTCATCGTTTAGAATAACTGTTATTGTAGTGCTTTTTGCGAGTACATGCGCATTTGTGAGAATAAGGCCCCGTTTTCCATCAATAATAACTCCTGATCCAAGACTGGTCCTTTTGTAGCGCTGTTCAAAACCGGGATCAAAAAAGTCTTTAAAAAAGGAATCAAACAATGGCTCTATCCTGAATCCGGAGAAAGGATTGGCGCGTCTGCGAACCTCATATTCCGAATTTATGTTTACAACCGCGGGGCTGACCTTGCGCACAGCCCTGACAACAGGGTTTTCCCGTTCATATTCCGCTGCAGAGCATGGAAAAGAAATGGTTAGTATTGCAATAAAGGCTATAATTAAATGGATAAATTTCTTATATATGTGTATCATGGCCGAGACTCTTGCTTTTGTGTTTTGATTAACTGCGAACGGTTACAAAAAAGGTTTGTACAAGATTGTAAAATGATTATTATAACATAATATCATGAAAATTAAAACATTTCAAGACATCCTACCGATGGTAGAACGGCCAAGTCGATATCTGGGTACGGAGACAAACTCCATAAAAAAAGATCCGAACAAGGTCAGGCTAAAGGTCGCTCTTGCATTTCCGGATCTATACGAAATAGGTACATCACATTTCGGACTTCAGATACTTTATCATATCCTCAACAAACACAAAGAGATAGCCGCTGAAAGGGTTTACGCTCCAGACGTTGACATGGAGTCTTATTTGAGGTCGTCACATATGCCCCTTGTGTCCATGGAATCACATAAACCGCTTAAAAGTTTTGATATTATCGGTTTCAGCCTGCTTTACGAGCTGAATTATACTAATGTTCTTACAATGCTCGATCTTTCGGGCATACCGTTTTTTTCTTCAGAAAGGGATGGTTTGTTTCCGCTGATTATAGCTGGTGGTCCCTGTACATGTAATCCAGAGCCTGTAGCCGATTTTTTTGACGTTATGGTTGTCGGAGACGGCGAAAAGGTGATAGTCGACATATCAAAGGCTTGGCTTACATGGAAAGAGGATGGTAGTGAAGACAAAGGTGTCCTTTTAAAACAATTGTCTTTAATTAAAGGGGTTTATGTGCCGGCGTTTTTTGATTTGGCAGGCAGCAGTGCGGGAAGCAAAACATTTTTTCAGATCCCGCAACCCAGATTTTCAGACTATAAGGTTATTGCAAGAGAAATAATCGCGGATCTTGACACAGCTCCCTTTCCTGATGCTCCGATAATCCCGTTCGGCAAACCTGTACATGATCGTCTTCGTCTTGAGATCGCAAGGGGATGCACCAGGGGCTGCCGATTTTGTCAGGCAGGGATGATATATCGACCAGTGCGTGAACGGTCGGTAAAGAAACTGCTTAACCTGTTTGACACTTCATGTGACGCTACAGGTTATGAAGATCTTTCGTTGTTGTCGCTGAGTACCGCAGATTATAGTTCTATTATCTCCCTGATGAACCAGCTAATGTCTCGATGTGAACCCAGACATATTGCTGTTTCTTTACCTTCGTTACGTGCCGGCACGTTGACCCCCGAACTGATTAATATCATAAAAAAGGTCAGAAAAACAGGTTTTACTATTGCTCCTGAAGCCGGTAGTCAGAGGCTTAGGGATGTTATCAACAAGAATATTACAGAAGAGGAAATCGTTGAGACGGTACAGGATGTCTTTGATCTGGGTTGGCTGGTGATAAAATTATATTTTATGATAGGTCTTCCATCAGAAACCGAAGAGGATCTTCTGGCTATTGTTGAGCTTGTTAAGAAGCTTCGTAAGATTAAAACCCGGTCAGGGCGCAAGGGCCAAATAAATGTCAGCGTGGCGACATTTATTCCAAAACCGCATACACCTTTTCAATGGGCTCCTCAGATATCTCTGACTGAATCAAGGGAAAAGATAGAAAGGCTACGGGCAAACTTAAAAATACCTGGAATTCGTTTTAAGTGGCAAAATCCCGAAGTGAGTATGCTCGAGGGCCTTTTTGCACGGGGAGACAGGAGGCTTAGCTGTTTGCTGGTGGATGCATACAAAAAAGGTTGTAAGTTTGACGGCTGGAGCGACAGGTTTCAATATGGATTATGGGAAAAAGCCTTTTTTGATCAGGGGCTTGATGTAGATCGTTATACAACCCGCGCAAGGGATGTTACAGACCGGTTGCCATGGGATCATATCGACACAGGGGTAACAAAAGAATTTTTAAAGCTTGAATGGGAAAAGGCAGAGTGCGGCGAACATACGCCGGACTGTCGCAGGGGTGATTGCAACACCTGTGGAGTATGCGACTTTAAAACTATTGAGCCAAAAGTGCTTCAATCCGGCAAGGATATGGTTAATGAGCGTTTATACAAAAAAAGAGGCGCGTCAGATGAAGAAGCCGGAGCTTATACAATGATTAGGCTTTTTTATTCGAAACAGAGCCATGCAAAATATTTTGGGCACCTGGAACTTGTAAATATCTTTTTACGTGCCTTGAGGCGGGCAGGCATATCGGTAAAGTTTACGGAAGGTTTTCATCCCATGCCTAAGGTGTCTTTTGAGGATGCTCTTCCAATAGGTATGGAAAGCCTGAACGAATCATTGTCTGTGGTGGTTTGCGGCAGTGTCAAACCAAACGCCGTGACAACCTCTTTAAACAAACATCTTCCGAAAGGTCTTTTAGTGAAAGATTGTCAAATATCTTCTTCAAAGCCGGACATTAAACGGCAAAAATCCGCCACATATTTCGTGGAACTAAAAGAGGGTTGTTTTGACAAGCAAAAGTTAAACGATTTTATAAAAAGTCCCGATTTTGTAAAAACCCGTGTTAATCGAAAAGGCAAGGTAAAAAAGATAGATTTTAAGGACATGGTTTTAAAGATTAATTTAACCGAACCTAGCAAAATGATGATAAGTCTCAGGTCTGAGCCCGGTAGAACAGCAAGGCCGTTTGAGATTATAAAGGAGATTTTTAACCTTTCCGAAGAGATAATGAAACAGGCAACAATAATAAAACAGTGATCAAAAGTTGAATTCGGCTCCTTTGCTGTCGCGACATTGATAGAAATCAAGGGCACGAAATTTGAGTTGGTGCTTTTGACAAGATTTCGTTATATTATAAATTGTTAACAATGCTAAATTTTTGGCGCTTGACTTTATAATTGACTTATGATTATTTTATCAGTTTAAAAACAACTTATTGGGCGTTTTTGCTGCGAGATCCTTGAGAAATGTTTACCGCTAAAAGCGGTATTAAGCTTGATAATGAATTAAAGAACTCTGTAGCAATCTACGGGGAATCTTCGACCGTAAGGATGTTAGCTGTTTTTAGATTAGCTTGCTATTGCGGTTCAATACAACGCAAAAGATTTCTCAATAAACACATAATTTAGGGGATATGTAATATGAAAAGAACCTATCAGCCAAGCAGGATAAAGCGTGCCAGAACGCACGGTTTTTTGAAAAGGATGTCAACAAAACAGGGTAGAAGGGTTATTAACAGGCGTAGAGCTAAAGGCAGAAACCGTTTGAGCGTTTAAACACAATACATCATAAAATCGATTGGTTGCAAGGGTTTCAAGGTTGATGTCTCGTGAGATTTTTTTTACCAAGGCGGATAGACTATTAAAGCGCCCAGATTTTCTAAGCTTGACGGCAAAAGGCAGGCGATGCAAAAACAACAATTTTATTGCAGTTTTTGCTTTGGATAAAACCGAAAGAACGCGCCTTGGTATTACTGTTTCAAAAAAGGTTGGAAACGCTGTCGTTCGCAACAGGATTAAACGATTTACCCGTGAATATTTTCGACTCAACAGGCACAAAAATACAGGGAAAGTGGATATAAACATCATAGCAAAGAAGGAGGCTGTCAACCTGTCATCAGCCCAGGCTTTTTTGTCCCTGCAAAACATTTTTGACCAAATTACCAAGATTACAAGGAGTCTTTATCATTAACAAAATGTTTCAGATACTTGCTCTGTTTACTATAAGGGCATATCAATATGTTTTGTCTCCTGTTTTGAGTCCGTCGTGCCGTTTTTATCCAACCTGTTCCGAGTATGCCTATCAGGCTGTTTTACGTTATGGACCGCTAAAGGGATCGTTCCTTGCTTTAAAAAGAATTTTGCGATGCCACCCGTTTAATTCGGGAGGAGTCGATCCTGTCCCTTAACCGGATGGCCGTGAATGGGGTCAGGCAGGCCTGTGCTGTCAGGCTCATTGAAAAACAAATAATATTAGAGATCCTTGTATCCCCTAATAGGCCACTCAAAGATTCTGCCAATGCAACCAATCTGTTTCAGCAGGTTTTAATGAACTTGAACCGACAATAATTTTTACTAAGTATAAAATTTAGGAGTATATTATGGATTTTCGTCGTTTAGCTATAGCTATTGTTCTTTGTTTGATTGTTTTTGTTTCGTGGGAAATGTTCTTTATGGACAAAAAAGTTATTCAATCCCCAAGCAAAAGCCTACAAACTGAACAGACGGCAAAAGAGACACTGTTTAATAAAGATCTTGAGAAGAGTATTATTAACAAGAAGATGATACCTGAAAAGAGCAACGTGTTGAAACCTGTAAAAAAAGCCAGAACAATTACTGTCAATACCCCTTTATATTCGGTTAAAATTTCAGAAAAGGGAGCGGCCTTTAACAGTTTTGCTCTAAAGGATTACAAAACAACCAACGAGGACAATTCATCTTTATATGAAATGATACCCCCAGAGATACAGGATCAGGGAACCGTTCTGCTCGGGCTTGCCGACAACAGCCTGCCCGGCCTGAAACAAGCGGTTTTTAGTGTAAACAACGATGCCGATGCCATTAACGTTAGCAATCAACCGGAAAAAATTACATTTTCCTGGGTATCTGAAAACGGTGTAATTGTAGAGAAAAGCTTTGTTTTTTCTCCTGAAACATATCTGATTGGGCTCGATATCACAATTAAAAACGGTTCTAATCAAACAATAGAGGATAATCTAATACTGTCGTTAATGAAAATATATTCTAAAAAAAAGGAAACGTATGGGTTTGATGGCCCGAGCGCTTTGATTAATGATTCTCTTGAGCAGATCGAGGCCAAGAAAATAAAAGACAAAAACATATATGCAGGGACTCTGCAATGGGTTACGGTTCAGAATCGTTACTTTATGTCAAGCATTATTCCTACCAACCCTGTTGAAGCGACCATGCGTCTTTTCCTTCAGGACGACCTGTTGGAAGCTCAGTACATGCACCCGAAAACCATAATAAGACAGGGGATGCAGCATGATTATGAATACAAACTGTTTTTTGGTCCTAAAAGAACAGATATCCTCAAGCAAATAAATTATAACCTTGCCGATGCGATTAATTTTGGAATGTTTGATGTTATTGCCAAACCATGCCTCTGGTTTATGAATTTTCTATACAGAACTATCCCTAACTATGGTGTGGCCATTATTATTTTAACCATACTGACAAAAGTTGTTTTCTGGCCTCTTGGTACAAAGAGCTATAAAACAATGAACGAAATGAAAAAGATTCAACCGCTGTTAAAGGAGATAAGAGCAAAGCATAAAAACGATAAAAAGAAGATGCAGGAAGAAACTATGGCTTTACATAAAACGTACAAGATAAATCCTCTGGGCGGATGTCTTCCCATGCTTGTGCAGATACCTGTGTTTTTCGCGCTTTATCGCATGTTGTATGAAGCTATAGAGCTCAGACACGCTCCTTTTTTTGGCTGGATCACAGACCTGTCTGCTCCGGATCGCCTTTTTCATTTTGGTTTTTCTGTCCCGATGATGGAACCGCCTTACGGCATTCCTGTCTTAACTATTATTATGGGCGCCTCCATGTTTCTGCAGCAGCAAATGTCACCGCCCGTAGGTGATCCTGCCCAAGCCAAGATGATGAAGTTTCTGCCGATTGTTTTTACAGTGATATTTATAAACTTTTCTTCCGGACTTGTTTTGTACTGGTTGATAAACAATATCCTGTCTATTGCGCAACAATATTATATTATAAAAAAGAAAGCTTAATAAAGGAGGTTATATATGTCGCCTTCTTTGGAATTTGAAGGTAAAGATATTGAGCAGGCGGTCAAGAATGCCTGCTCTGCACTTAATGTGCCCAAAGAAAAACTCAAACACGATGTTATTTCTTATGGATCTACCGGTATTTTCGGGTTGGTCGGAGCCAAGAAAGCAAAGATACGGGTTAAGGAGCCCGGGTCTTTGCGCGAAATCAGACCGGAGACGGTCGGTAAAGAGCAGCCGGAAAAGGTTAGCAAAGAGCAGCCGAACACTATTGATGATGACGATAAATCATTAAAAGAAGCACCTGTAACCACGGCAACAGCTCCGGATGATTTTAAACCGGTCAATCTTGGAAGGGATGTTTTGCAGCATATAGTTGATTGCATTACTACTGATACAACAACATTGATTGAACGGGACGAGGACAGAATATTGTTCAGGGTGAAGGGAGACAACCCTGCGCTTTTAATCGGTAAACACGGACAGACACTTGAGGCCATACAATATCTGGTTGAAAAAATCATCAATAAAAACAGCGAGCAAAGAATACGCATACAGGTAGATGTGGATGGTTATCTGGACAACAGACAGACAAGTTTGCAAAAACTTGTCGGACGGCTTGCTAAAAAAGCCAAGCAAACAGGTAAACCTGTGACAATAGGTCAAATGAATGCTTATGACAGAAGAATTGTGCATCTTTCCTTAAAGGATGATAGCGAAATTAGAACCAAGAGTATCGGCAACGGCTATATCAAGAAGTTGATGATATTTCCCAGAAAAAATTCTATCAAAGAGAAAGCCTCTGGCTGAACCGGTTTCAGAAACATGTTCTCAAAGGTTTTAAATGGACAATCACACCATTGCTGCTGTTGCGACGCCAATAGGTCAAGGTGGTATCGGTATTGTCAGGATTTCCGGTAAAAAGGCATTAAGAATAGCCACAACCATTTTTAGAAGATATTCTTTTTCCTCTGATCACACAGATACATGCGACTTTTCTTTTGCAAGATTTAAATCCCATCGGTTATACCATGGATATGTTGTTGATCCGGCAAACGGGCGGCGGCTCGACGAGGTGCTTTTGGCAATTATGAAGGCGCCACGTTCATATACCCGTGAGGATGTCGTAGAGATACAGGCTCATTCGGGGCCTGTGGTATTAAGTTCTATTTTGGAACTGGTGTTAAAAAACGGCGCCAGACTTGCCGAGCCGGGCGAGTTTACAAAGAGAGCATATATAAACGGCCGCATTGATCTTACACAGGCTGAAGCGGTTGTTGACATTATCAATGCCAGGACAAACAAATCGCTAGAAATCGCTACGGCTCAGCTAAAAGGTGATATGCGAATGAGCATTGAAACAATAAAGGGTTCGCTGTTTGATGTTTTTGCTGAAATAAATGCAGCCATAGATTTTCCGGATGATGTTACAGAGATTGTCGATGTTGATACACCAATCAAAACACTCCAGGACAAGATTGTCGCAAGGTTAAAAGAGCTGATAGAGCGATATGAAAACGCCCATGTTTTGAGAGACGGTCTCAAGCTGGTTGTTGTGGGCCGTCCAAACGTCGGAAAATCAAGCCTTATGAATCGTCTGCTCCAAAAGGAGCGAGCTATTGTTGCTTCAATGCCAGGCACTACAAGAGACTTTATAGAAGAGCCGTTAGGCATCAGGGGCATTCCTGTGATTATTACAGACACCGCTGGTCTGCATGAAACAGATGACCCTGTTGAGGTTCTCGGCATAAAAAAGACTTATGAGCACACAGACCTGTCTGATCTGGTTTTGTTTGTGCTTAATGCAGACTGCCGGATAACAGAGGAAGACTATAAGATATATGAAAGGATCAGCAACAGGAAGCTTATAATAGTTATAAACAAATCGGATCTTGTAGATGATAAATACAAACTTGAGATGCCGAATTCCTGGATTAATATTCCGCAAGTTAAAATATCGGCTCTTTATGGCCAGGGGCTTGACAGGCTTAAAGATTTGATAGCAAAAACAGTCCTTAGTGAACACTGTTTCGACACTGAACATACAGTTGTTCCAAATTTAAGGCACAAGATAGCTCTTGAGAGAAGTCTTCAGGCTGCATCATTAGCTGTTGAAGGAATGCAAAGGCGAACACCATTTGAGTTGATTTCCATCGATATTAAGGAGGCTATTGATTCGCTGGAAGAAATCACAGGCGTTATTGCCAACGAGGAGATGCTGGACAGGATTTTCAGCAGATTTTGTATAGGCAAATAATGTTTCACGTGAAACAAGGCTAAAGGTTAAAAAAACAACCACGAAAACACGAGACAAGGAAATCACGACACAAAAAAAGAATGTAAGTTTTATTTTTTTGCTCCCATATAAATTTTCGTGTTTTTGTGATAAATAAGCTTTGTTTAGTTTCCCGACAAATTGGGATTTTTACTTTGTTTAAACCGGCACGTCCGGGTTAGGAGCATGATCGTGGAGATAGATTTTTCACCTTTTTTCAGGAAATATGAAGAGCTTGTGGCAATGTCGGATGCCGTTTTTGAACGCGTAAAAAAGGAACACCCAGAAGGTGTAACGTGTAAACAAGAGTGCTCCGACTGTTGTTATGCTCTTTTCGATCTTAGTTTGATTGAAGGATTGTACATAAATTATCACTTCAACAAAAAATTTAAAGGAAAAGACAGAGACAGGCTTATTGACAAGTTAAACGAAGCAGACAGAGAAGCGCACAGGATAAAGAAAAAAGCATATAGAGATTTTGAAGCAGGAAAAAAAGAAGCTGACATATTAATGGATATAGCAGAGAAAAGGGTTAGATGCCCGCTGCTAAACGAGCAGAATCTTTGCGATATGTATGAATACAGGCCCATAACATGCCGATTGTACGGGATTCCAACCAGTATTGGCGGATCAGGTCATACCTGTGGCAAATCCGGTTTTGTTGAGGGCAGGCAGTATCCTACGGTAAATCTGGATATACTCCAGAACAATCTTTACAAAATATCTGCTGAGCTTGTAAAAGAAATTAAATCCAGCTATGTGAAAATGGCAGACATGCTTGTGCCTTTATCCATGGCTCTTATTACCAATTATGATGAAGAATTTTTTGGATTAAAAAACATCAAGAAAGACAGCTCTAAAGAAAAGCAGAAGGTCCAAAAGGAGCAGAAAAAATGACAAAAATGTCCCCTGAAGAGGAGGAAAGAAGAAAAAAAGCCATACTTGACGGCATGTCTCCGCGCCGCCGGGAACATATCCTGAAAAAAGGTTATGACAAATGGGATCCTTTTATCAAGCCAAACGATCCGATAGATATCAGGAAAGATGTGACAAACCGCACAACACAGATGCTTATAAGGGAGTTTATGCAG
Source organism: Candidatus Desulfaltia sp. (assembly GCA_030656555.1). Taxonomy (GTDB): domain Bacteria; phylum Desulfobacterota; class Desulfobacteria; order Desulfobacterales; family ETH-SRB1; genus Desulfaltia. The sequence continues at coordinate 47,154 of JAUSPN010000049.1, forward strand.
GCCTGGAATCCTGAAGATTGGAGCAACGAATTCGGGGGGGGGGCCTTTGAGCTTTGCTATGGCATAATTAACAGGAATGAAAAGGTTAGAGGCATGTTTGAGTTTGCATGCTGGTATAAGGAGCTCTTGAAAAAGGAAGGACATATTGAGTGACCTCTGTAAGCAATTACAATTTACTGAAACAAAAAGTAGCCGAAACTGTATGTGAATCAGATAGATGCTTGACCGAATTGGACATAGAAAAGGAATTAGCAAAGAGATCTCTTTATCCCAAAAAACAGATAAAACAGGCAATCAAGGCTTTGGTTGCAGAACAGACCCTTACATATACTTATAAATATGGTCACACCTTCCTGGAAAAATCCTTTAATAAACCGGTGCGAATATCAAAACGGGTTGTCATTAAGCCGCCGGGCATTACATACAGGCCTGAAACCGGCGATCTGGTAATCGAGTTGCTGCAGGGAGTGTCTTTTGGTAATGGAGAACATCCAACTACAAGGCTGGCAATTAGAGGTATCGAGTACGCATTATCTTCAGACAGATTTTTAAGAGAAGAGCAAAACACATTTGCCCTTGATATTGGAACAGGCTCAGGGGTTCTTGCAATTACGGCAGTCCTGTTTGGCATAAACCGGGCAATCGGAATTGATATTGATCCTGTTGCAAGATCGGAAGCTAAAAAAAACATTTCACTTAACAAATTGTCCGGCAAAATTAGCATAAACAACCGGTCTCTGGATGATATCAACCGGCAATTTTTACTTATAACTGCGAACCTGCGTTCTCCTTCCCTGAAAAAGTTATATTCCAGTCTAAACCATATTACAAAGCATAAGGCAGTCGTTATAATTTCAGGCCTTAAAATATCTGAAATGATAGATGTGCAAAAACTCTATACGCAGAAATTGTTTAAATTAGAAAGAAAAGAGGTAGAAAAAGGTTGGGGCGCAATGGTGTTTAAAAAAACAGATTAAAGAGATCTATCAAACCTATATAGCGAGGCCCTTGAAAAGAATTCTTTTCAAGGGCCTCGAGATGATGTATCGCTGTTTGCTTTTAAATTATGAAAGATCGGGATTAGCAGGCAAAGTAAAAACCTTTCCACAAACCTTCCACGCTTTGTCTTCTTTTATAACCGGAATTGTTGCTTCAATCTTATGGGTTCCACCTAGCTGAAATATTTTTCCGACTGTTGCAAAGAGCGGGTTTATGCTTTTCCTTATTTCACAGGTTAACACGACTTCGGCTTTTCCATCTCCCAGGGGGATTGTATGGGTTTTAACATAGTACATCTTGTTTTTCATATATTTTAACTCGAAACCCATTTGCCTGGCTTCGTTGGCTGACCGCTGAATATATTCGTCTATAATATTAACTTCATCTATTGTTTTTTGTGCGTTGCAGAGACGTTCGTTCATTATTGCTTTATCAAGCAGAAAATATGCTTTGGAAAATTCAACAGCAGCTTTGTGCGGCGAATCTGTGTTGTCAGCATAAACAAAAAGCACCTGCAATATGAATCCTATTATTACAACTGCTGCTACCATAGGTATTATTGAGCGATTGTTGTCTTGCGCCATTTTATTCTTCCTCCTTTTAAAACGTCATCTAAAACCTGACAAACTTGTCCTGTAATGATCCAAATTCATAAGTTAAGATCCATACCACCTTTTATGTTTTATTACAAGATATTTTCAGGTTCATTGTAGAATCACTTTTTTGTTTTTTCCAGTTCATCATTGACAAACATAATTGGGGTGACTAAATTATAATTTAGTTCGTTAACAAATTTTGATATCATGTTATTAAGGAGGAAGTTATGGTTGAAATTACAAACGCAGCAACAACGCAGATTGCTGAATATTTTAAAGGCAGAGATGTATCGCCGATTCGGATTTTTTTAAACGAAGGAGGATGAGGCGGCCCTTCCCTCGCAATGGCTCTGGATGAGCTAAAAGACAATGATAGTATATATGAGGTTGACGGATTTAAATATATTGTCGATAAAGTGTTTATGGATAAATCAAAACCGATTAAAGTAGATTTTAATCAGTTTGGGTTTAAAATAACATCGGGCATAGATTTAGGGGCTACTGGATGTTCCAGTTGTGGCACTACCGGTTCATGTTGCTGATGATAAAAAATATGTTTGAAAAAAGGGCATCACCACACGGTGATGCCCTTTTTTATTGTCCATTGAAAACTGATTATGATAAAAATTTGAAGTTATGGATCCCATAACACACATAACCGCAGGTCTTTTAGGCTCCCAGGTTGTACACAAACCCCTTAACAAGCGCTTTACAATATTGTTTTGCATTATTGCGGCATGGCTGCCTGATATAGACAATCTGGTTACATTTTTCGGACCGGAACTGTATCTGATCCATCATCGGGGGATAACCCATTCCTTTGCAGGCGGCCTTATCCTTTCGATCCTGCTGGTTGCCGTCTTCAGGCTCTTTATAAGATATTTTCCAATAATCAAAGGATTAATTATATCCTTATTCATGTTCCTGCTTCATATATATCTCGATCTTGTAACATCATACGGCACCCAGATATTTTATCCTTTTAATAATACCAGATACTCCTTAGACGCAGTTTTTATCGTGGATCTGTTTTACACAGTTTCAATAGCAGGTATCTGCTTTTTTTCTTTTTGGAGCAAAAAACATAAACAAAGGATTATCATGCTGGGACTTGCCTGGCTATTTCTATATCCAGTTATATGCCTTGGCATAAAACAGGCGGCTTTATATCGTGTTGAAAACGAACTTCAAAGAAACAGGATTTCATTTGAAAAGGTGCATATTTCACCGGAGTTCTTTACACCTTTGTTCTGGAAGGTTATTGTTGAAAACAGGAAAACCTATAAGATAGCCGGCTTTAACATTTTCAATGCCAGCGGCACAAAAAGTTTTATTAAATTTGATAAAGCCGAACCACACATGTTTAATAGGTTTGGGGAATGCGCATCTATTTTTAATACATACGCCTGGTTTGCAAGCTATCCTGTAATGAAAACCGCAAAGTCAGGTCAAAGCCAATTAATTACATTTGGTGATTTAAGGTTTTACAGCACTATAGGTTTTGTCAGGGAATTATTAAAAAACAATGAGCCACCCTTTTCATTGACCGCAAGGGTGAATGAAAGTCGCAAAGTGATGGAATATTATTACCATAAACCCGGTGGGACCAAAGTAATACAGCACCTGGAATAATAAACATAAAGCAGGTGCTGTTCCAAGTAAAATTAACCTTAATCATACTTGAAGCTTATTAGGTAAAAGTTATTTTTGGTTACAGCGTCTCGAAACGGCATAATTTAGATTTTTTCGAATTCATCAAGTAGTAAGTTTGATTGTGGGGGGATTATTATGACGGATCTTATGGAGGTCATAAAGGAAAGAAGAAGCATTCGCAAGTACGAGGAAAAAGATATCTCTGAAGAGCTTGTAAACAGGGTTCTTGATGCTGTCAGGTGGACGCCGTCGTGGGTCAATACACAGAACTGGGAGATTGTCGTTGTAAAAGACAGGACAATAAAGGAAAGGCTCCAGTCCACGCTTCCCAAGGGAAATCCTGCCGCAAAGTCCTTTGTGACGGCACCGGTGGTTCTTGCCGTTTGCGGCAGGCTTGGCAAGTCAGGATATTATAAAGACAAAGTTTCAACAAAATTCGGAGACTGGTATATGTTTGATCTTGGGCTTGCCACACAGAATCTTTGTCTTATGGCCCATCATCTTGGCCTTGGAACAGTGATAGTCGGCCTGTTTGATCATGACAGGGCCAAAGAAATATTAAATGTACCGGCAGGCTATGAACTGGTTGTCCTTATACCGATGGGATATCCAGCCATAACGCCATTGGCTCCAAAACGAAAGGAGATAAAAGAGTTTACGCATTATAATATGTTTTGAGTATCTATTCAGCCGCCGATTTACGCTGATCAGTACTGATTTTTTTTGAGCACGGAATACATAGAAGATTACCGTTGTCAGCGCAGACCATTTTCGTTGACATCGTCATTTCTCCGCACGTGCTACAGGCTTCGGAACGCGCCAGGGGCGCATAGGGGGGCATTGAAAATTCCACTTTCTCCGTTGAGAAAACTTCGTCAAAGGGCCTTGAAAGAAGATCTTCCGACTTTAAATGTTTATGATGCCATCTTTCTCTAGTTGTTTCAGAGCCCTCGGAAATAGCGGCATCCAGTCTGGCAAACTCCTCTTTATCTTTGCCCTTGTATGTGTAATGTTGTTTTCGGGAAAAGCGATAAGCCGTCTTGCTTGCCCGGTTCAGAATCGTGTACGCGTTTTTACCGTAATCTTTTATAATAAGGTTGCCTTTGCCTGCTGTTGTGCCGAGGAGTACCTGGAACGGATCAACAGCACATGAATCGTTTTCGCAAACAGCTACCACCTCTTCATCTCTTGATCGTTTAAGGGTAAGAATTTTTATGGCTTGTCTGGCAACCAGATAACCGTAAACAAGGCCGGGACATTGGTGCCCGTGAAAGGCTATGCATTTTTTAAGATCTTCCGGTATAGTTGTTGAAATATTTTCTATTTTTTCCATTGTATGATTTTTCCTTAAAAATGTTTTACAGCGTGAATTACATTACCATATTAAAAAAACTGTCGATATCAACGTCAGCAGGTATTATGTTTTATGTTAAGTGAAGTTACAAACACTATTTCTTCGTTATGGGTGATTTTTTCTTTTTCCTTTCTTGTGGCATTGACCGGAGCCATGGCCCCGGGTCCGCTGCTTACATATACTATCATCAAGTCTGTACAATCCGGCAGGCGAGGCTACCTGATGGGTTTATGGATTATAACAGGTCATGCCATACTTGAAATGGCAATTATTATATTTCTGCTTTTTGGCTTCTCCTTTGTCCTGCAAAACACTATCGTTGTCAGAACCATAGGGGTCGCTGGAGGAGCTTTACTTGTCTATTTCGGATTATCCATTATTCGAAATGTACACAGGGGCAATATCTCGACATCTTTTTTAAACCCAGTCAATAAAACAGATCACGAACCGCAAAAAAAAGCTTACTCCTCTGCAAAAGCCAACAAAGGTCTTGATAATCCAATAGTCGGCGGCCTGATAGTTTCCATGTCAAATCCCTACTGGTGGGTCTGGTGGGCCACCATAGGATTTGCCTTTATGATACAGTTTGACATTTCTTTCAGGCAGTGGCCAAAGCTGCTGGCATTTTTTGCGGGGCATGAAGCCGGAGATCTTATCTGCTACCTGTTTGTTTCGATTTTGTCCTGTTTCGGCCTGCGATATTTAAACAAAAAGATCTATTATGGAATTCTTGTATGCTGCGGAATTTTTATGGTCCTGTTCGGCATATACATGGGTATTTCCCCATTTTACCATCCCCAGGTAAGATATTGATGCATTGAATCAGCGGCTTTTCTGCCGGCGCCCATTGCTAAAATTACCGTTGCCTGTCCGGTTACAATATCACCTCCGGCCCAAACCCCTTTTTTGCTGGTTTTACCGGTTTCCGGATCAGCTACAATATATCCCCACTTAGTTAACTTCAGCCCTTTGGTGGACTTTGTAAGCAGAGGATTGGCCCCTGAGCCCACAGCAATGACCGCCAGATCACAGTCCATTGTAACCTCGGAACCTTTTATGGGGACAGGTCTGCGCCGTCCTGAATCATCGGGTTCGCCTAATTCCATTTTGAGACATTCCATGCCGGTAAGATGTCCCTGCTCATTGCCTAAAAAACGCACAGGATTTGTAAGCAGAAGAAAATCAATACCTTCTTCCTCTGCATGGTGAGTTTCCGCCGCTCTTGCAGGCATCTCTGTTCTTGATCGGCGATAGACAATGCGGACGGTTTCTGCTCCAAGACGCATTGCTGTGCGGGCGGAATCCATTGCAACATTTCCTGCGCCAAACACAGCCACATTTTTCCCCCTGACAATCGGCGTGTCATATTCCGGGAAAAGATAGGCTTTCATAAGATTGGATCGTGTAAGATACTCGTTTGCCGAATATACTCCGGAAAGATTCATGCCCGGGATTTTGATAAATGTCGGCAGACCTGCTCCAACACCGATAAAAACAGCATTAAACCCGTCTTTTTCGAAGAGTTCGTCTATTGAGCGGATGTTGCCGATAACAGAATCAAGTTTGATCTCGACTCCCTGGTTTTTCAGGAAATCTATTTCCGCCTCAACGATGGCCTTTGGAAGACGAAATTCAGGAATTCCGTAAAAAAGAACGCCTCCCGGTTTGTGAAGAGCTTCAAATATGGTGACTTCATGTCCAAGCCTTATCAAATCCCCAGCAACGGTCAGGCCGGATGGTCCGCTGCCGATTACGGCAACTTTTTTGCCTGTAGGGGCGGGTTTTTCAGGTAGATCAACCAGATTATTAACACGCTCATAATCAGCACAAAATCGCTCCAGATTTCCTATTGCAACCGGTTCACCCTTTTTGGCTAAAATGCATTTACATTCGCACTGGATCTCCTGCGGACAAACACGACCCGTAACAGCAGGCAGGGCGTTTGTTTCTTTAACCATTCTGGCAGCCGCGGCAAATTCTTCCTTTGCAATAAGTGATATGAATCCCGGAATTTTCACCTGAACAGGACAACCCATCATACAGCCCGGTTTTTTGCAGTTAAGGCAGCGTTTTGCCTCTTTAACAGCCGTATCAGGAGAGTAACCATAAGGCACTTCTTCAAAATTTCTTGCTCTTAGTTCAGGCAGTTGCTCCGGCATGGGCTGGCGGGGACAGCTTTTTTTCTTTTTTTCCATATGGTTTCTCTTTTAATTTTTTCTTTAAATCAACAGCACTTCTGTTTTCTATCAATTAGCAATGCAATTTAACCCTCTGGCCTGGTCGTAAAACTGATAAGCCATTGCTTCATTTTTCACATAAATCGACTTTCTTTTAAATATCTCTTCCCAGTCAACCTGATGTCCGTCAAATTCAGGGCCGTCAACACAGGCAAATCTGGTTTCTCCCCCAACCGTCACGCGGCAGCATCCACACATGCCTGTGCCATCCACCATAATCGGATTTAAGGCAACAAGGGTTTTGATGTTATATTGTCTTGTAATATTAGAACAGTTCATCATCATGAAAGTGCAGCCCACAAAATAGCTTCTGTCGAATGTTTCACCATTTTGCAGCAGTTTTGTGAGAATATCCGGGACCATACCCTTTGATCCCCTGGAACCATCGGCGGTACCGACAAGCACTTTATCAGAAACCTCTTTTAGTTGTTCTTCCAGATAGACGAGATAAGCGCTTCGAGCCTCTATGATTGTTGTAACTGTGTTGCCCGCTTTTTTCATAGCCCGTGCAATAGGATAGACAGCCCCGATACCATAGCATCCTCCCCCGCAGACAACGGAGCCGAATTTGTCAATAAGGGTCGGCTTGCCAAGGGGCCCTGCAACGCTGTACAAGGCGCCGCCGCTCTTAATGCGGGCCATCTTGGCGGTCGATATGCCCACTTCAAGGAAAAATATCGTTATTGTGCCTTTTTCAACATTCCAGTCCGATATGGTAAAAGGCACCCTTTCCCCTGTTTCATCCGGCATAATAAGGACGAACTGGCCCGGCCTTGCTTTTTCCGCAATAGCCGGCACCTCAATTTCTATAATATGTACGTTAGGTGCTATCTCATCTCTACGGACTACCTTGTACATCTTGTCCTCCAAAAATCTTGTCATGCAAAATCTTAAGGTCAAAGACCTTTTCGGTTAAATCAACGCCCCTGTAATGCCAAAGCGGTTTTTTCTGCAACATACTTCTCTTTGACGGAGATGTTTTCTCAACAGATGTCAGTGTAAACTTTTTCTTTAATTTTAAATCCCGGATGCCATGTCCGGAAATCAAAGGATTAACCCTGCATATTTCATCAAACACTTCCGAAGCACTTGAAAACTCAAAGCCTTTAACATTCATCTTTTCAGCTATCTTACAGATTATTTTCCAGTCAGGCATAGACATTCCAGCAGGGTTTGTTCCGGCTTGCAGGGTCTGGACTCTTTGTTCAAGAGAAGTAATGGTGCCGTCTTCTTCTGTAAAGGCAGCGGCAGGAAATACAATGTCGGCTGTTTCAAAAAGCGGCGAAGGATATATGTCATGAAGCACTAAAAAATCAAGCCGTTCAAGAGATATTTCCCGCGGAATTTCTCCGCCGGTAACATACAGAGCCTTTATAGAACCTTCGACAGCAGCATTAAGGATGGCAGGATAATTTAATCCAGGTTTCTTCGGCAACTTGGCAGACCAGCTGTTTTCAAATGCGGACAAACTGCCTTTATCTGCAATATTCTGATAACCGGGAAGAAAATCAGGCAAGGCTCCCATATCAGCGACCCCCTGGCTGTTTGCTCCATCCATAAGCGGAACAAAACCCGCAGGGCTGCCGGCAAGAAGAAGTATGTTAAAAAGCATGCCTATAATCTGCTTCGGGTCATCACATTCTAATGTTTTTGGTCCATACAGTATAGAACCCCTGCCTGATGAAAGTATAGTGGATGTCAGTTTTTCAATCAGATTCTGAGAAATGCCGCAAGTACCGGCAATTATTTGAAGGTCAATTTTTTTGAGAGAGCTTTCCAATTTGTCAAAATCATCGCATTGACCGGTTACAAATTTGCTGTCAAAGCCTTCCTTTTCAACAATTGTTTTTAATATGCCGCAAAGCAGCGGGAAATAACCGGACGGCTCAACAGAAATACAGGAGTCAAACAGTCTGGAGTTAATATTTTGTTCAGAACCTATTAATGAAACAAAAGCTCCACGCTTTTTTGCCTGGTTAATCTTAACCGTCAGTACCGGATGTGAGGCAGCAATATCGCCGCCCACGACAATTATCCATCCGGATTTTGCAATATCAATAATTGTTTCTGCGCCCATGTTTGAGTGCTTAATCCGGGATTGAATGACCGGGCCTGAAAAAAACGAAGATGTATCAATATTGTTTGTTCCAACACAGACACGGGCAAATTTCTGTAGAAGATAGGCTGCTTCATTTGTAAGGAAAGGGGATGCTAAAAAGGCTGTTTCCTCTGGAATATATTTGCCGAGCTTTGCGGCCGCCAGTTCAGTTGCTTCATCCCATGTTGCAGGGACAAGCCTGCTGTTTCGTCTAATAAGGGGGTATTTCAGCCGGCTTGCCCCGTTAACAAGAGCGGGAATGGCAAATCGACCCCTGACACAAGCCTGTCCCTGATTGGCCGGCCCTTCTGCATCGGGACGGACAGCCATAATTTTGTCCCATTTTGTTTCCAGTTTTAAACTGCATCCAACAGAGCATAAGGCACATGTTGTAGTTGTCACTTTGTCAGGAATGCCATGCCATTTGCTTCCCCTGGCGGAAAGCGCGCCGGTTGGGCAGGCATCAACACAGGCTCCGCAGAACTGGCATCCGCCGTCAAGATGTGATTTGTTAAATGCCGTACCTACTTTTGTATCATGTCCCCGCTTTGTTAAGGAAATAGCCCCAACCCCTCTTATCTCCTGGCAAACCCTTACGCATCGTCCGCAAAGAATGCAAAGATTATAATCACGATCAAAAAAGGGATCTTCTCTTTCAAGGGGAAGGTTTTTGTATGTAAAAGGGAATCGAATTTCTTTGATTCCAAGATATTCCGTTGCCTGTTTGAGCTCACACCTGCCCTTGTTGGGACAAAAAGCACACCCTGTTACACGTCCACTTTTTGTGGGACATATATTATAATTGCCGCACAGATCTTTTTGATCGCAGATAATACATGAATTCGGATGTTCTGAAAGGATGAGTTCCAACACGTTTTTTCGTAACTCATTAAGTTCAAGATCGTTTGTGGTGATTTTCATTCCTTTGGCAGCAGGAGTTGTGCAGGCAGGGGGAAATCCCCGCATATTTTCTATTTTAACGAGACACAGCCGGCAAGCTCCAAAGGGCAGCAGACCGGAATAGGTGCATAAAGTAGGTATATAGATCCCGTTAGCCGCCGCAACTTCAAGAACCGTGGCTCCTTCTTTGAAGTCAACCTCTTTTCCATCGATAGTTAACATCGATATCATCCTTTTTTATATTAAAAAACCGGTTGTTTTTTCAACCGCCCCATATTTAGAAGGGCACACCTGATAACAGATCCCGCACTTAACACATATGGATTCGTTGATGATATGCAGATTTTTCTTTTTACCGGTTATCGCATCTGCGGGACATTTTTTTCGGCAGAGGCCGCAGCCCGCACATTTTTCTTCGGAAATAGCGTATTTTATCAAGTCTTTGCAAACCAGGGCAGGACAACTTTTATCAATTATGTGAGCTTCATATTCGCTGCGGAAGTAACGCAGCGTTGATAAAACAGAATTAGGCGCTGTCTGGCCCAGGCCGCATAAAGAAGCATTTTTAATTGTTTCAGCCAGACTGCTTAATTTATCTATGTCGGCTATTTCTCCTTTGCCGGATTTAATTCTTTTCAGGATGTCGAGCATTACCTTTGTGCCTATCCGGCACGGGGAGCATTTTCCGCATGATTCAGCCTGGATAAAAGAAAGAAAATAACTGGCAATATCAACCACGCAAGTCTCTTCATCCAGAACGATAATGCCGCCTGACCCCATAATGGAGCCTGCTGACATTAAAGATTCATAATCAACTGGCAATGATGAGAGCTCGGCAGGAATACAGCCTCCGGAAGGTCCGCCGGTTTGAACAGCCTTGAATTTCTTGTCGTCTGCAATCCCTCCGCCTATATCAAAGATGATTTTTTTAAGAGGGGTACCCAGAGGAACTTCAATTAATCCAGTTTGTTTTACCTTGCCCACCAGGGAGAATGTTTTGGTTCCTTTGGAAGATTCTGAACCAAAACCCGCAAACCACTCGCCGCCTTTGCGCATTATCGTAGCAAGAGTTCCAAGAGTTTCTACATTATTAATAATGGTCGGTTTTCCCCAAACGCCGGAAATGGCAGGAAAAGGCGGCCGCGGCATGGGCATGCCCCTTTTCCCCATGACGGAAGCGATAAGGGCTGTTTCCTCGCCACATACAAAAGCGCCTGCCCCTTGTTTTATCTTTATATCAAAACTGAAATCGCTTCCTAAAATGTTATTGCCAAGCAGGTTGTAAGATTTCATTTGAGAGAGTGCATGTTCCAGCCTTTTGATAGCCAGGGGATATTCAGCCCTGATGTATATATACCCGTGGTTGGCGCCGATTGCATAAGCTCCTATAAGAAGACCTTCCAGCACTGCATGGGGGTCGCCCTCCAAGAGAGAGCGGTTCATAAAAGCCCCTGGATCACCCTCATCAGCATTGCAAATAAGGTACTTATCGTCGCTTTGAACATTATGGCAGATTTCCCATTTTTTCCATGTAGGAAACCCGGCGCCTCCACGGCCCCTGATGCCGGAAGCTTTTATCACAGCAATAACTTCTGAGGAACTCATCTCAAGAGCCTTTTTTACACCAAGATATCCATCCCTTGCGATATAGTGATCAATTTGATCCGGATCAATAATGCCGCAGTTTCTTAGTACAAGCCTTGTTTGATGTTTAAGCATGGGATATTCAAAAAGCCCAGGTATGCCGCTTACCCGGCCATTCCCTAATGTTCCCAAAGCCAGGTCGGGTCTTGGGTCGTTATTTATGAGATAATCCTCCAGTAGTTTCTTGATTTTCCCTGGAGTAATTTTTCCGTAACACACAGGCGGAGATCCGTTTTTCTGGATATAGATAAGAGGTTCAAGAAAGCATGGACCTATGCAGCCGACTTCCACCAGGCTGATATTCAGGTTAAGCTCCTTTGATGTTTGTCTGATTTCTTCTGCAACCGCTTCTATTCCTGCTGCACGGCCGCATGTTGCTGCGCCTAAATATATAACAGGAGTCTTGCTGGATTGCAGAGCTTCCCATTTGGCAACCGCTTTTTCCCTGATTTCAGCAAAATCCATCTTTACTCCTTTTCATCAGACGAACTATATTTGGAGATAATTTTTTCAACCTTTGGACCCGCGACATTCGGATATATCTTATCATCCACAACAATAACCGGAGCAAGAGCGCAACACCCCATACAGGCGACGCGTTCGAGGCTGAAAGCAGAATCCAGAGTGGTTTGACCCGGCTTAATGTTCAGAATGTTTTCTGTCCTGTCCAACAGCTGCTCGCCGCCTCTGACATGACAGGCTGTTCCAAGACAGACCTTAACCATGTGATCACCCGGCTTTGTATATCGAAACTGTGTATAAAATGTGGCTACGCCGTATATTTCATGTTCGGACATGTTCATATTCAGGGCGATCGTTGATATTGCATCTTCGGATATGAATCCGGTTTTTTCCTGAACAGCCTGGAGAATAGGTATAAGACTTCCTTTTTCGCCCCGATACGGTTTGATGATATCCTTAATCGTGTTTTTCATAATGTCTCCAAAACAGCGCTAATACAGACAGCGTCATAAAAAAGTGCGAAACTTAAAATTGTTACCTATAATTGCCAAGAAACATTATAAAATCAACTCAAAATATTGATACTTTCAACTTTTACCTGTATAAACTTTGCAAAAAATCTAAAAAAATGCCATTGCGAGCGAAGCAAAGCAATCTCATGCAAGGAGCAAAACCAAATGACTCTTGATGAAATTATAAAATCGGCGAAGGGAGAAAAAGATGTAGACATTTTACTCACCAACGCCAGAATTATCAATGTTTTTTCCGGCGAAATCGTTGTTGGCAGCATAGCTATAGCAGACGGTTATATTGTCGGGTTTGGTTCATATTCTGCAAAAAAAACAGTAGATATGAAGAAGCGGTTTGTCTGTCCTGGCTTTGTTGATTCTCATTTTCACATCGAAAGTTCAATGGCATGTATTACTGAGTTTGCACGGGCCGTAATTCCATTTGGCACAACAACGGTTATCGCAGACCCGCATGAAATAGCAAATGTGCTTGGGACCGATGGAATAAATTATATGCTTGAATCAAGCAAAAACCAGCCCATGAATATATATTTTACTTTGCCTTCATGTGTTCCGGCAACTGATATGGAAACTTCCGGAGCCAGGCTTGGCGCAGATGATCTTTCCCATTTTATGGGCGATGACAGGATAGTTGCTCTGGCTGAAATGATGAACTATCCAGGCGTAATATATAGAGATCCTGAAGTATTAAAAAAAATCGAACTGGCAAAAGCACACAGAAAACCTGTTGACGGCCATGCGCCGGGGCTGACAGGAAAGGATCTTTATGCATATATTGCAGCGGGAATTTCAAGCGACCATGAATGCACGACAGCCCGGGAAGCCAAAGAAAAACTCGATGCAGGCATGCACATTATGATTCGTGAGGGAACAGCAGCCAAAAACCTGTTGTCCCTTATTCCCATTGTAAACGAAAGATCCTCGAGCCGTATTATGTGGTGTACGGATGACAGACATCCGCATGATATTCTTGAAGAAGGGCATATTGATTCAATGGTTCGAAGAGCTATACATGCAGGTATAGACCCTCTACTCGCCATTAAGATGGCAACAATAAATCCTGCCAATTATTTTGGCATAAGCGATGTGGGAGCAATCAGCCCGGGAAGACGCGCCGATTTAGTGGTTTTTTCCGATATTCACCGCCCTTGCATTGAAGAGGTGTATTATGGCGGTGTCCTGGTTGCTCAGGAAGGCAAAATATTACCGGGAATAAAAAAGCCGGCTCCCGCAGCATTTCAGCCATCCATAAATGTTGGCAACAAAGAAATTGATTTTTCTGTCCCAGCGCAGGCAAAGCGTTTAAGGGTTATTGATATTGTTCCTGACCAGGTAATAACCAATCAGAGTATTGTGGAAGCTGTGGTGTCCGGCAACAAGGTTGTTTCCGACATTACCCGGGACATTTTAAAAATTGCCGTTGTAGAAAGACACACAGGTTCCGGCAATATCGGAAAAGGCTTTGTCAGGGGCTTTGGATTAAAGCGCGGAGCCCTGTCGTCGAGTGTTGCACACGACTCTCACAACATAATAGTAGTCGGGACAAATGACGAAGATATGAAAGCAGCGGTAGAAGCTGTAATTAAAATGGGTGGAGGCCTGGCAGCCTCATGCGACAATAAAACATGTGCCACACTTCCGCTTCCTATTGCAGGGCTGATGTCTCAGGAGCCTGTTTATGCTGTGAGAGAAAAACTGGACAAACTGCTTGAAGTTGCGCGAGGTTTCGGGACAAGCTTGAACGACCCATTTATGACATTATCCTTTTTAGCGCTTCCGGTTATTCCTGAGCTAAAGATCACTGATAAGGGGCTTGTGGATGTAAAGCGGTTTTGTATAGTGCCGCTTTTTATAGATTAATAATGAATTTTAAAGAAAAAGAAAAAAGATTGATAGAGCTTTAGGGTGAATTTGAAACACAAGCTCTGAAATATAAAGAAAAAGCTATTTGTAGGCTGCGCTTATTGCTGCATACATTTTGGGTCAGTGGATATGATAACCCTTGAGGGGCTTATTATAAGGAAACGTATAAATGATTTTGCAGAGCCCTTGAAAAAAGAGGTTAAAAAAAAGATTGCCAAAAACAGAAAGCTAAAGGAAAGACAGCAAATTGCTCAATGTTCCTTTTTAAAGAAAGATAAAACATGCCTGATATACGATGTAAGACCTTTCAGCTGCCGGCAACTTTATTCTTTGAGGGAATGTGATGGGCATGGGCCTACTGTGCATCGCAAGGCAGTTGATTTGGCTAAAAACACCGTTAAAAAACTTCAACAATTAGATTGTACAGGATATTCCGGGCATATTAGCTTTATTTTATATCTTCTTGATAAACCGGATTTTAGAAAGCTTTACCTTGCAGAAGGGCTTGATCCAGGTAAGATTATGGATTTTGGGAAATCACACGGCATTATTATTAATTACAGCCAAACATAGCCTTTGTTATTACCTGTTTATCAAACAGCATATGGGCATCGCCGGCACAGATGCTGGTAAAGATGGTTGATGTGAGATATTCCTTTTTGGTTTAGTCATGAATATCTGTAAATGTTTAAGGAACAGTTCGGAAATTCCCCTTGAAGTTTTAATTCCCAATTATCTTTACAAGAGCTCTTTTACGTCTTCTACCGTCAAACTCTCCATAAAATATCTGTTCCCATGTCCCAAAATCCAGTTTGCCATCAGAGACAGCTACAACAACTTCGCGTCCCATTATCTGCCTCTTCATGTGAGCATCTGCATTATCCTCCCCAGCATTGTGCCTATAGTTTGAAACCGGCTCATGGGGAGCAAGCTTTTCAAGCCAGACATCGTAGTCGTGATGAAGGCCGGCTTCATCATCATTTATAAAAACCGATGCTGTAATGTGCATTGCATTAACAAGAACAAGACCTTCTGTTATTCCACTTTCTCTCAGGCAATCCCTGACTTGGGGAGTTATATTTATAAATGCTCGTCTTGTTGGAACTTCAAACCATAATTCTTTACGAAAACTTTTCATATGATTGACCTCCGAAAAAGCAATTTGGTTATTAAACAATTACTTTATTAATTAATCCATCAATTAAATCTTCTGCAGCTTGAAGATCGTTGTATGAATCAAATTGTGACTCCAATTCTTGTAGTAGGTTATTATATCTTGATACGGTCTTCTCGCTTGACTCATAATTTATATGGGGCCTGGAATAAAGCTGGTCTTTAAAAAAATAATTTGCCGGTCCTGAGGAGGATTTTCGCCTGAAAGGCCAATTAATCTTTAAATTTAAAAGCTTTCTTACAGCTTTAAGGCATCCATTGTTTTTTAATAAGCTGTTTGCTGTTAATGGCCGATTAAGACGATGTTCAATTTCTTCAAAAACTGTGTTTAACAATTTTGTTTCAGTAATTACAAGTCCATAACCATACCAATTAATTGCTGTTTCGCGAACGATCTCCTTGGAAACTGCTGAAAGACTATAGTATGTAGGGCAGAAGTAAACCCTGCATGCCATGCCTCCATAAAAACTTAGCCCCCTGAAATCTATACCTTTATTTTCGTCAAGCAGGGGGTGTAAGAGACAACCCACGCGTGAACGCTCTTTCCCCGCCAGACCTATATAAGGGCAATGAGGAAACTCGGGAAAGGGTCTCGACTGTGGTTCTCTGTCTTCGACTTCTTCTTTAAAGTCGAGTATGGCATCCATATTTCGATTAACACTTGAGAACCTATCTGTGCGCCATGTAAGCATTTTCATTATAGATTCGTACGATGAATCGGCAACATTGTATAAACCGCAGCATGCTCCACAGGAAATTTTTTCATTAACCTGACACAGGTAAATTCCACCAGGCACCTGATTGTCATTAGTTTGGACAATGGGCATTAATAGAGACCTTTTTGGTAGTTTTGTAAATGGACTTTTTACTTTACCGTCATGGTTTTTTGAGACTTATTAACCGCCATAGCTTACGGTAATAGTGTAAACTCGACATCAAAAGCGCTCCGCCTATAGTCGTATAGACGATTGCCAGGTAATGTTTGGGAATAGAAGAATGCCGCAAAATGATTCCAAGTGTGATCATGACGGCGATGATTAGATAGCTTTTCCATGCCTGAAAAGCGAAAACACACCCTTTTTCAGGGAGCAGACAGATACGGTCAATATTTTTTTTAGCTATTCCTGAAAATCCAAAGCGATATACCGCCAAAGACAAAACAATTCCAAATAACCCCAAAGGTAAAGCAGTTAGCAAAGCAACCTCTTTAAGCCAGAAATAAGCCGTGCTGCAAAGCATCACACCTACTGTGCTCCACATAAAACCAGCAATAGCAATAAGCAAATATTTGGAAACAGCCGGTTTTATCCTTTTATAAAACACCACACTCCTAATTAACGGCCTTATTACAGGCATGGGCGAAGTCTTCGGGATACTGCCCGATAATCCAGCGATATAGCCACTGACTGTAAGTTCCCGGCGATTTAGGATGACGGGGAATAAAAGTGTACATAAGCCGCTGGTCATTGTCCGGACTATCAAATCTCTTGGATGTTTCGTAACAAACCATCATTTCCACACCCAATTTCTCCAGCATCCTTACAGTTGTCAAAATAGCCATATCCAGAGATTTTCTCACTGTAGAATCTGCCTCAAGAATATTGCCGCACTTTGCTGTGGTCATAATCTGTACTTCTCCTTGAGTGCGTTGAGCTTTGGGTACAAAACTTATGATGTTTTCATCCTGATAGAAAACAAGGCTTTTTGCCTTGTCTTTTCTACCATCCATTCTCCTGTTGTTTTTTATGGCATTAATGTATGTTTTAAAAAAGTTTTTGCCGGTACTGTTTCTGAACCCGCGGCAAAAGCGAGCTATTTCATCTCCTTGAGTATAGGTTGGAAATAAAGAATGGCTTTCATCGTTTTTCCCATTGATAAAACCCGGAGTATATTTGGGCACTATGGCAAATTGCTGGTGTATTTGCTGGTGAGATGCATTGAGACGATATCCTGAAGGAGATAGATCAAACCCGAAATTCCATCCCCACATTGATGCGTTAAATGGCAAATCGTTCTTGTTTTCTTCATGATCTTTTATGGTTTTAAGAACCTTTATCCGTAAAGACTCTAACTCATCTTCCGTGAGAGTGCGTTTTTTTGCGGGAACGGAAAGGCCAAGACTCTGGGCGACCTGTGTGTAAATCCTCTGATAGTATAAATGCCTGAGACCGATCAAATCCTCTTTCTTAAGCGCTTCTATTTTATACCGGATTGAATCATGTGCCATGTTTGCTGCATAATGTCCCCATGGGATATAGCTGTTTTCTCTCAGATATTCCCAGATATGAGTGCCGGCAGATTTTTTATACTCTCCCACAATTTTATTGGGTCCCTGGATGCCCGGGATAAGTACCATTGCCTGCTTATAAGTATCAGGTAAAAAAGGATTGTTGGAGACGATTTCAAACAAATGATGGTTTTTAATTGCCCGTTGAATCCCCCCATTTTTTGTTTTTTCATATTGAATACCGGCAGGCGCTCCTGTGTGTGGATCAAACTCAAACAAGCACGACTTGTTGGCTAACTCGACAAGCAAATCTGCGTCTGTGGACATTCGGCCAAGTGATATAATAAGCGGGTCATTGTCTTCGAGCTCATTTATACCGGCTTTTAATTTTGAAAATTTATGTTTGTTAATAATATCAAAAGGATTTGCATTTTCTATTTTTTTATCGGCGCTTGACTTTAATATAAAAGTTGCACCCATAAAAGGAAACGGATTAGAGATCTCGAATACCCAGTCTGCATTGTCAATTGTTACATCATTTGCTGGAAAGTTAATTTTGTTTTCAACAGCGGTTTTGCCGTTAATATGTCCAAGCGTTGCTATATGATTTTTTTCCCTCAAATTGACTACTGTATAATCGGGCTTGTGAATGCCGTAAACAAATTCACCGGAACTTGCTACGCAAGTCCTTACAGACGATTCATTCATAAATTTTCCTTGTTATTTACAATTTTTAGTGAAACTACCTGCCCTTCCGTGATTAACTTTTATAAATTAGATAAAAAACACATCTGAGTTTTAATTGTCAAGAATGTATATCCTCTGATATAAAAAAGGCAGGGCCTTTTAAAGACCCTGCCTTTGAGAATGAACCGTATTTCAGCTATGTGTTGGTAATTATTTTACATCTATGGTTATTTGTTTTGGTTTCTTTTCTTCCGGTTTTGGAACTTCGATTGTAAGGATTCCGTCTTTATAGGTCGCCTTAATATCCTCAGGGTTTACCGTTGTAGGCAGCGTAAAAGATCTGTGAAACGAACCAAAACTTCTTTCCCTGCGGTAGTAGTTTTTTTCCTTAATCTCTTTGTCAACAGATCGCTCACCTTTGAGGGTCAATACATTGTCCTTAACATCAACAGAAACTTTTTCTTTATCTACACCGGGAAGTTCTACTTTAAGAACAATAGCGTCATCAGTGTCATAAATGTCTACCGTGGGCTTCCATGAAGCCAGGCTAACCTCATCATCAATGTCCTTTGAACGGAGAAAGGCTTCATCAAACATACGATTAATACGGTCTTGCAAGGTTGCTACATTTCTGAAAGGATCCCATCTAATGAGAGTCATAATAACACCTCCTTCTATTAATTTGTTTGTGGTTCTTTCCAGCAAAAAAATAATCACACTGGATGTTTTGTCAACAAAAACGTTGATTTTGTAAGAATATTTTGCTTAGTTGACTATAATGCTGTAATATATGAATATATTTATTGAACCGCAATAGCGAGCGAATCTAAAAAATGGCAAACTTCCTTACGGTCGCTGCGAAGCACTGCCGTCAGGCAGAACATTCCCTGCATCTTGCTACAGAAAATCTTCAATGAATGGTGTTCAGAACGTTAAAAGTATTTTACTAAAAGTAATTATCGGTTTATAAAGTTTGATTGTAGGTCAAAGCTTAGATCGTTTAATGGAGGGCTAATAATATTGGTTGCAAAAAACAGGATCAAAGAAGGAGACGTCCTGCTGGAACTCGAAGATATTTGTATGTATTTCGGGAAAGTCTGTGCTCTGGCAGACATAAATCTGAAAGTCAGGAAAGGAGAGATCCACTCAGTTATCGGCCCTAACGGAGCCGGTAAAACGGTAATGATGAATATTATTAACGGCCTTTACCACCCTCAGAATGGAAATATATATTACAAGGGGCAAAAGATTAATAAACTCAGGCCCTACCAGAGAGCTAAGCTGGGTCTGGCCAGGACATTTCAGAAGGTGGAGGTGTTCGGCGGCATGACAGTGCTGGACAACATCCGTCTTGGCAGACATATACATTTAAGATCGGGTATATTTAGCGGTTCAGCATATATTGGAAAAACAGCACGCGAGGAAATCGAGCACAGGGCTTTTATTGAAGAAGAAATAATCGATTTTTTAGAAATTGAACATATCCGCCATAAAGCGGTCGGTATGCTGCCGTACGGATTACAGAAAAGGGTTGAATTGGGCCGGGCGCTTGCCCTGGAGCCGGAGCTTCTCATTCTGGACGAACCGCTGGCCGGCCTTAATCTGGAAGAAGTCGAGGATTTAGCCAGGTTTATCCTGGACATCAATAAAGAGGACCGGTGGAGAGTAACCTGCCTTTTGGTAGAACATGACATGGGTGTGGTCATGGACCTTTCCGATCATGTTTTAGCGATTAATTTCGGTAACACCATACTTGATGGCAAACCTGAAGAGGTTCAGAACAATCCAGAGGTAATAAAGGCTTATCTGGGTGATGAGGATCTATATGCAACAAGGGCGTAAAAAAGGCGAAAGCAAGGCGAATCAGGGTATGGAAATTCCCAAAACACTGACGATTCCCAAGCTTTTTCTTAAACAGGCCGAAAAGTTCGGCAAGAATACTATTGCCATGCGGGAAAAGGGGTTCGGCATCTGGCGACCTATCACGTGGCATGATTATCTTGAAAATGTTAAACACCTGGCTCTTGGCCTGATCAGTATAGGTCTTAAGAACCAGGACAAGATTTGCATGATCGGCACCAACCGTCCTGAAGGCTTATGGGCTGAGATGGCCACTATGTGCGCAAGAGGAATAGGTGTCTGGTTGTTTCAGGAGTGTCTTATAGATGAGGTCAAATACATTGTTGATAATTCAGACACCAGGTTTATATTTTGTGAAAGTCAGGAAGAGGTTGATAAGGCTCTTTCCATATTTGATGAATGCCCAAAACTGGAAAAGATTATCTGGGATGATCCAAAAGGGATGCGAGATTACGAGCAGGATTATCTGATAAGCTTTAAAGATCTACAGCAGTTAGGCAGAGAGTTAGATCAAAAACAGCCCAATCTTTTTGAGGAGATAATCTTGAAGGGGCATGGTGACGAGACAGCTCTTCTTTTTTATACTTCAGGCACTACGGCGCTTCCCAAGGGCGCTTTGCTGTCTCATTATAACATGTTGACAATGGGAAAGAATCTCATGACGGTTGATCCGTGTCTTGAGACTGATGATTATGTTTCTTATCTTCCCTTTGCATGGATCGGCGAGCAGATGATGTCTATTTCATGCGGCCTTCAAATCGGATTTACTCTTAATTTTCCTGAATCGTCTGAAACCTCTCAGGCAGATATCAGGCAGATCGGGCCCCATGTTATGTTTGCCCCACCCAGGATGTATGAACAGATGACCCGAACGGTTCAGGTCAAGTATTTGGATTCCACATGGATTAAGAGAAAGTGCTACGAGCTTGCGGCAAAGATCGGTTATCATGTGGCAGATCTGAAATTTGAGAAAAAACCGATACCGTTTCACTGGAGGCTTCTCCATGTGCTGGCCTATATCGGAGTGCAAAAAAAGTTGAAGGACAATCTCGGGCTTTCCCGTGTTCGCAATGCTTATACAGGCGGCGCCGCCATGGGGCCTGATCACTTCCGTTTCTTTCATGCTCTTGGCGTGAACCTGAAACAGATTTACGGGCAGACTGAAGTCGCCGGCATTTCGGTAATCCATAGAAGCGGAGACATCAAGTTTGACACAGTAGGCACTCCTATCCCGGAAACAGAGGTAAAAATTACAAAAGAAGGTGAAATCATTACTAAAAGCCCATCGGTTTTCCAGGGGTATTATAAGAATCCCGAAGCTACGGAGAAAACCCTGATTGATGGCTGGCTATATTCAGGAGACAGGGGTTTTATAGATGATGACGGCCACCTGGTTGTGTTTGACCGTTCAAAAGATGTCATGACTTTAAAAGACGGCAGGCCGTTTGCTCCTCAGTATCTGGAAACCCGCTTAAAATTCAGCCCGTATGTAAAGGATTCCTGGGTGATAGGAAATAACCTGGACTATTTAACGGCGGTTATCTGTATTGATTATTCGGTAGTAGGAAATTGGGCAGATGAAAAAAAGCTTACCTACACAAGCTATCCTGAACTTTCTCAGAAAACGGAAGTCTATGATCTTGTTGAAAAACAAATCCGTCAGGCTAACAAAGACCTTCCTGAGCCGGCAAAGATCAGAAAATTTATCAATTTATATAAGGAACTTGACGCGGATGATGATGAGCTTACCAGGACCAGGAAATTGCGCCGAGCATTTGTACTAAATAGATATCAACAGATTGTGGATGCTCTATATTCTGAAGAAGACATGGTTCATATCGATACTACCATAAGCTACGAAGACGGGAGAAAAGCCCACATTAAGGCTGATTTGCACATTCGGAAAATATAAGTGTGCTTCAGGCAGTAAGAAGGAGAAAACCCAATGGAATTGTTTTTGATGGCCCTGACCAATGGCATTATGGTGGGTGGAATTTATGCGCTCGTAGCTATCGGCTGGGTGCTTATATATAAATGCTCGGGCGTGTTGAATCTTGCAATGGGGGAAATGACCCTTATCGGCGCCTATATTTCTCTAACATTTTATTCCATGGGCCTGCCCTTTCTTTTGGCATTATTAGTTTCTCTTATCATCGGCTTATTGCTTGGCATTTTGACGGAAAGGGTCTTTTTAGACAAACTAATAGGAGAGCCTGCCCTGTCGGTTATCATGGTTACGGTAGGGCTTTCCTTTTTCTTTAGAGGGACTATTGAATTAATATGGGGAACGGATACAAGAGTCTTTAATCCACCTGTTTTTTCAATAGAGCCGATTACTATTGGGATGATTTCAATCAGCGAGGTCTATTTATGGAGTTTTGTGGCAGCTATTATTTTGCTGGTAATTTTTGTATGTTTCTTTAAATATACCCGCTGGGGCCTTGCAATGCAGGCCACGGCAGATGATGAGATGGCTGCGCTGTCCCTCGGGGTGAGCGCCCGTTTTGTTTATGCTGCTGCCTGGGCTATTGCCTTTATGGCTGCCGGTGTAGGAGGCACCCTTTTAGGAAATATAAATGGGCTGAACATATCCGTAGGCTACCTGGGGCTGCTGGTTCTGCCCGCTGTGGTGCTGGGCGGGCTTAATTCCGTACCAGGCGCCATTGTCGGAGGTATTGCCATTGGAATATTGCAGAATTTTACCGGTGTATATCTGGATAGATTCTTTCCGGGCGCTGTAAAAGAGGTAGCCCCCTTTGCTTTTATGGCAATCTTTTTGCTTTTTAAGCCCCACGGTTTATGGGGCTGGGAGCGTATTGAACGAGTTTAAAACGGAGTAAATTATATGTCAACGACCTTCCTTCCTTGCGGTGATTACCATCAAACCTATGCGCAGGAGCATGCATGGTGGCAGACAAAGTTTATTAAAGGTAAGATGATTTGTTTGTTTCTTTGTTTGTTTGTATTTATTCCTCTGGTGGCAAATGATTACTGGATCAGCATTTGTAATATGGTTGGTTATACGATTCTGGGAGCTTTAGGCGTTCAGCTTCTAATCGGTTATTGCGGACAGTTGACCCTGGGCCAAGGAGCATTCATTGCAGTGGGAGCATACGTGAGCACTTTGCTTGTACTGGAATTTCCCTGGCCGCAATTCATGCTGGATTGGGGTATTGCATATCCTGTAAGTGTTCTTGTTGCCGGAATAGCTGCCGGTATCTGGAGCGTGTTTTTCGGGCTCCCTTCCGCCAGGGTAAAGGGGTTTTATCTGATTTTAACTACAATGGCGGCCCAGTTTATTACCGTAGATTTTCTGCTTACACAATATGTCAGCCAGATAGGCGGTCGCGGTCAGGCCTTTTCCCTCCCTGCGGGGACTATAAAGCTGGGGCCGTGGGTTATTGACAGTGATCTCAAAGTCTATTATTTGATGATCATGCTGGTTATTGTTTTTTGCGTTGTCATATCCAACCTCATGCGGTCAAGGGTCGGCAGGGCATGGGTGGCTATCAGGGACAATGATATTTCAGCCGAGGTTATGGGGATTAATGTTGTTAAATATAAACTGCTTGCCTTTTTTGTCGCAGGATTTATCGCAGGCATAACAGGAGCATTCTGGATAAGCAATCTTGCAGCCATCAGTCCGGAGCACTTCCCGTGGTTTCTATCTCTCTCGCTTGTTGGTGTGATTCTTATCGGCGGTGTAAGTTCCATACATGGCACAATATTCGGCGCCATATTTATGGTGGTGGTAATGGAATTGTTGCAGCTTGCTGTTATGCCGCTGGCTGATACCTACCCGAAGCTTTTGATGGATTTTTTGTTTATCAAAGAGGCTGCCTTTGGCCTGGCGATTTGTCTGTTTCTTATGTTTGAACCCAATGGCCTTGCCTATCGTTGGTGGCAGATTAAAAATTATTTTAATCTGTGGCCATTTTCATATTAAAAAGATTAACGAAAGGGGGAACTATGAAGTCGAGGATTTTAGTGTTTTTGATGTCGCTGGCTCTTATAGCGGGAATTTTCTCCATTTATGCCTGTGGTGAAAAACCCGAGAAAAAAGAGAAAGCAAAGCTTGCTGCCGAGGAAATCCAGATTGGGTCATTAAATGATATGACCGGCGCAACCTCAGATGTTGGTAAGGACTATGCCTTAGGAATTGCCGAAGCTGTTCATTATATAAATGAAAGTGGCGGAATAAACGGGAAACTAATCAAGCTGCACCAGTTTGATTATGGTTATCGTATTCCTGAAGCACTCACAAAGTATAACCTGTTTAAGCAATTGAAATGCGTTGCTATTCTTGGGTGGGGCACAGGGGACACAGAGGCGTTGGCCCCTACTGTTGCCAGAGACAAGATCCCTTATGTATCGGCTTCTTACTCCGGGCATCTGTGTGATACAGCCAAGACACCGTATAACCTTTTCTTTGCAACAGATTATTCAACCCAGGCGCGTGGATTAATAACAGCCTGGTTTGACACAAAGTGGCCGAAAAATCCTGATTATGGTAAACGAAAACCTCGAATTGCCGCCTGCTATATGTTTGCTTCAGCTTTCAGCAGCGCATCGATCAAGGCATACAAGAATCAGGCAGAGCTGCTTGGATTTGACATTGGTCCGGATCAGGATGTATCTCTTTTTGCCATTGACACAAAGAGCCAGATTCTTGCCCTGAAAGAATTCAAGCCGGATGTGGTTTTGCACACAAATACGGTTATGTCTGTTGCCGCTACTATGCGTGATGCATATGCGCTGAAATTAGGAGCGGATCATATCATCAAGAACTGGGGTTTTGACGAGAACCTTCCAAAGCTGGCAGCAGCAGCAGCAGAGGGGGCAATAGGATGCGCTCCATGGGCTTTTTTCGGCCAGGATGCTCCTTTAATGGACAAGGTTATAGAATATGCTGAAAAATATAACCCGGGAATTCCGCTTGAAAAAAGAACCATCCATACGGTGCAGGGTTGGGCAAGCGTATTAGGACTTGCAGAGGCTTTAAAACGCGCGGACAAAGCCGGCGGTTTAAGCGGTGAATCTATTTTGAAAAATGGTTTTGAAACCATGGTTAACTATGAACTTGGTTTGGGTATAGCGCCTGTAACCTTTAAGGAAAAAGACCACAGAGGGCAAAGCCAAGCCAAGATTTATGAGTGGAAAGACAGCAAGTTCACCCTGCTTGCCGAAGTGGACCTGAAAAAGAGATGGCCGGATAAGTGGGAGAATGAGTGGTTAGGATGGTAACATTATCGACAGGTTTTCAAGGGAGGTCTTAAGGTTTTGTCTCAGGATGAAATGATCTTAAAGATCAATAATATTGAAGTTAAATATCATGAAGTAATACTGGTTATAAAGGGCGTTTCCATCGAGGTTCCCAAAGGTGGTATTGTTGCTCTCCTCGGCGCCAATGGCGCCGGCAAGAGCACGACCTTGAAGGCTGTTTCAGGCTTGTTGAAACATGAAGACGGCAAGGTTACGGACGGTTCCATTGAATTCATGGGAGAACGCATTGACAAAAGACGTGCTGAGAAAATCGCCAAAATGGGGATAGTCCAGGTAATTGAAGGGCGCAGAGTGTTTGAACATCTTACGGTTGAACAGAACCTGAAGGTGGGTGCCCATATGAAAAAGAAGGGGGGCAGATCCATCAAGGAAGGGCTGGAGATGGTATATAACTATTTCCCAAGGCTTAAGGAGAAGCGAAGCGAAATCGCCGGATTTATCAGCGGTGGAGAGCAGCAGATGACGGTTGTAGGGCGAGCCTTGATGACCAGCCCCAAGCTGATCCTGTTAGATGAGCCTTCCATGGGTCTTGCACCTCTTCTTATTCATGAAATTTTCAATATTATTTCCCGGCTTAATCAAGAGGAGAAGATTTCGATCCTTTTGGTGGAACAAAACGCCAAACTGGCCTTAAATGTTGCCCCTTTTGCCTATGTGATGGAGAACGGCAGAATAGTCATGAATGATTCAGCGGAAAAGCTTCGACAGAATCCTGATATAAAGGACTTCTATCTTGGCATGAAGGATCATGGAGGCAGAAAAAGCTTTCGTGATGTTAAGCATTATAAGCGAAGGAAAAGATGGCTTACATAGATTGGAGGCTAAAAAATGCGTAATAAATTAATTATATTAATATGTTGTACCTTTGTTTTTATAGCCGCTTTCTTGCCGGCTTGTACGAATGAAAAAAAGGCTCCCGGGCCGACCGAGCAGAATTTTAAGGCTCCGACAGTTACACTGAAATCTGTAGAAGTGGCCCATTACTGGGGATGGTGGTATTTTTCGAGCAAAGTTGCGCCAACCAAGGGAACGGCTGGTGACTACGGAGCCCCTCTTGATCTTGCCTTTATATTCGACATTCAAAACCCGAATTCCTATCCTGTTTTAATGGATGGTTTAAAATTTACGGTTGCTTTTGAGGAGTTTGATCTTAACTCACTCAGCTCCATGGAAACTCAGTGGATACCTGCCGGAAAGACAAACCAGGTGAGAGTTCATGGAATGTTTGACGGAAGGCAGTCTTTGCTTAGTCTTCTTGTTACAGGCGGGTTCAAGCTCCAGGAAAAGGGAGTGACAGCTTTTGATCAACTTGAAAAGTGGTGGGTTGGAGTTCCTGAACTTGCCTTTCCGATCAGTGTGAAGGAAGGATCCGCTGTTTTCAAGGCAGACAATTTGACCAAGGTTGCTGCCTTTAGCGGCACATTTCCAAAATAGTTAACCTGTTCTACTTAAAGTTTGTTTTTAACCACAGAGTTCACAGAGAAGATTTTGTTTGGTTATTTCCCTCTGTGTTCTCTGTGGTAAATTTGTTTTTTTCATTAAAATGTTACGTTTTTCATCCCTTTATTCCCTGTCTGCCGACAGGCAGGCAATTTTCCATTGTTCCACTATTCCAGTTTACTGATGAGGTTAGTTCTTTATGGCACTTTATGATTTTACAATTTATGATCTGATCAGCCGCAATGCCGTCTGTTTCGGTGACAGGCCCGCATGGTTCGAGGTTGATGATAACAGAACTTTAACATTTGCCCGGTACAAGGAAAGTGTGGATAGGCTTGCGTGCGGTTTGCAGGAAGCCGGTATTCAAAAAACAGATCGAATAGCAGTTTTGGGGAAAAACAGCCTTGAATATTTTCTCTTGTATGGAGCTGCTGCTGCAACAGGGACAATCGTGCTGCCGATTAACTGGAGACTGTCTGCTGATGAAGTGTGTTTTAATCTGAATGATTGCGAGCCGACTGTTTTTTTTGTTGATAAAGAATATCAGGAATTAGTCGAGGGATTGAAAGACAGCCTGCATTCGGTGAAGAAATATTATAATCTCAAACCAGGTGGCGGTGGATTTCTTGATTTTGAATCGCTGATGGATAATCAGGGAGATTTCAAACAGGTGGATATTTCATCAGATGATGGCCTTGTAATAATTCATACTGCGGCCGTGGGTGGAAGGCCCAGGGGGGCTTTATTGAGCCACGGCAACCTGTTATGCGCCAATATGCATTTGAATTATAATTTAAATATGACGCCTGAAGATGTGCATTTAAATTTGTTGCCCCTTTTCCATACAGCCGGTCTTTTTACGGCAACGGGCAGTTTTCAAGCAGGCGCCTTAAATATAAACATGAGTAAATTTGAACCTGAAAAGGCAGTAGAACTTATTTGCGATAAAAAGGTTACTGTGCTGTTTGATTTTGCGCCTATACTTTCCTCGATTCTTGAACAGCATGAGAAAACAGGGAAAAACATAAAAACCCTGAAAAAAATATTAGGGATAGATACACCTGAAACCATAGAAAAATATCAGAAAACAACAGGCGGCATCTTTTACTGTCTGTACGGGCAGACAGAAACATCATGCCTGGCAACTCTTGGTCCATACAACGACAGGCCGGGTTCAGCAGGAAAGATGTTAGAGTTGACTGTGGTAAGAGTGGTGGATAATTATGATAATCCTCTGCCTACAGGTCAAACCGGTGAAATTACTTTAAAAGGTCCCATGGTTTTTAAGGGCTACTGGAATCTTCCCAAGGTAAATGAACATATCTTTCGTGAAGGGTGTCATCACACAGGAGATCGGGGTCGTTTTGATGAGGAGGGCTTTTTATGGTATATGGGTCGAACACCAGACAAGGAGCTTATTAAGCCCGGAGGTGAAAATGTCTATCCTTATGAGGTGGAAAAGGTTATTCTCCAGCATTTGGACGTTGAGAAGGTGATTGTTTTCGGAGTGCCTGATCCCAAATGGAAAGAAGGAATAAAAGCTGTCTGCTTGTTAAAAAAAGGCAAGACACTTGATCAGCAGGATCTTATTAGCTTTGTGGGTAATCGCATAGCAAGTTACAAAAAGCCTCAATATGTTGAATTCGTGTCGGATTTACCTTTACTTGAGGATGGATCATTAGACAGAGCCAAAATAAAAGAGCTGTATGGAGGCATGCGGGAGTAAAAAGATGATTAGAACAGAGATATCACTTTTTCTAAAGAATGTTCCAGGAGAACTAGGGAAACTGTCATCAATGCTTGAAAAGGACGGGATCAATATTGATGCTCTCACTATACAGGACGCATCGAGTTATGTTAAGGAGCTTTTTCAGGCAAGAGGAAAATCATTAAAGAGAATCGCTTCAGTTGCGAGCTATAACTCGATGAGAAAGGACTCGGCCCAGTTTGCGCTGATACGTTTTTTAGTTGACCAGACAGACAAAGCAATAGACCTGTTATCAAAAAACGGGTATATTTTTGATATTATGCCTGTGATTGCAGTTGAACTCGAAAACATCCCTGGCGCTCTTGCCAGGATGGCGGTGAAATTAGGAGAAAAGGGAATTAATATTAACTATGTTTACGGCTCAGTCTCATCTCCGGAAGCAAAATGCCTTTTTGTGTTCTGCCCGGAAGATATAGACCTGGCAGCTAAAGTATTTAAAGAATAAGCCGCTAACAACCTTAACTGTTATGGTCGGCGCTTATCTTTTAAAATATGGTTTGAGATAACTATCCTCTGAATTTCTGATGTTCCTTCGTAAATAGTAAAAACACGCGCATCCCTGTAAAATCTCTCCACAGGATATTCCTTAATATACCCATAACCACCGTCGATTTGGAGCGCCTTTGCGGTAACACGATTTACCATTTCAGAGGCAAAAAGCTTTGCCATAGAAGCCTGGGCGGCAAGCTCGGAATGCTTTTCGGAATCAAGCCCGCATTCGGAAAGCTCTTCTTCAAATCTTATTTTCCGTGAATCATCCAGCAAATCTAAAATATACTCGTTGACCCGCCCCATTTCATCTCTCAATGTATAGCAAAGCATATTCATGCTTTTCTCATCCAGTGTGAAATAGCGGTCTAAATGCCGCCGCAGATATAAAGTGCACTTTTTCAAGGCAAAGCATTCATTTTTATCAAGAGTTGCTTTGGAATCTGTTAGTATCCGCTTTTTTCTTCGATGTTTTTTACGCGCTACCAATCTCCTTTTTGACTTGTTTCTTTATATTATAACATAACGGCTGTTCCCTTAAAGTCCCCCTTTGAAGGGGGATTATAGGGGGATGTTACTCATGGAAATACTATCAAAACACCCCCCTGCCCCCCTCAAGGGGGGAATAAGTTGTGGTTTGATTATTTCAGAATGAAATTATATTATAGCATGTTAATATTCCATATCACGGAACGGAAATCCTTTTCCCTGGAGGTGTTTTATGCCTGAAAAATTAAGCCCTTATAAGAGTTATGGAGAAAAACTGATCAGCCTGTTCGCAAGGCTTATGTTTTCAGGACAAAGCCATTCACTCACCGAGCTTTCCAAAACGCTCAAGTGCTCAAAACAGACTGTATTACGATTGGTAAACGACATAAAAAGATCGTATGGCGTAGATATTGAGGAGAGCATGCAGGGGAATAAAAAATATTACCGACTAAATAAGCCGAAGTTGATACCTCCGGCCATAAATCTTACAGAAATGGAGATGAACGTTCTCAAGATGTGCAAAGCCTTTTCAGAGCATTTATTAGGCAAAGAGTTTTTTAAAGAAGCAACCCGGGCGCTTGAGAAAAGCCAGGCTCTTCTCCCGAAAGATAAAGCGTTATCGTCTCACCCTTTTGCCTCATTTAGCCCGGGAAGCATTGACTATACGCCTCATCAGGAAAGCATTCGTATTCTGTTAGAAGCAATGGAGAAAAAAAGGATATGCAAAATCACTTACAGAGCCATTATGTCGGAAAGTTTAAAGACCTTTTACATAAAACCGCTCAAGATTTTTTCACACCATGACACGATCTATCTCCACGCCGGTATGGCGAGAAAACCCGGTGAAACATACAAAGAACCTGATTTTGATCCCTTACTGGCAATGCACAGAATTAAAAATGTTGAACTGACGGAAAGGATGTTCGAATTCCCCTCAAAATATGACTTTGAGAAAATCTTTAACCAGGATTTCGGAATCATAAAGGAGGATACCTTCAGGGTAGAAGTGGAATTCACCGGATGGTCGGCCAAATACGTGGCCGAGAGAATATGGAGTCCTGATCAGAAGATCATTAAAAAAGCTGATGGAAAAATAAGACTTATCTTCAGTTCTTCATCTGAATCCGAGCTGACAGGATGGGCGCTTTCTTTTGCAGACGAGGCAAAAGTGGTTAAGCCGAAGTGGCTGGTTAAAGAAATAAAAGAGACTGTAGGCAGGATGCAAGAAGTTTATACGAGGAGCAGGAGTTATCCAGTATAGCAGACAACAAGGGCTCCGGCTTCAGATCGGATGAGCTGTTGCTGGTGACGAGAGACACCGATAAAGAACTCGACAGGACAAGATTCGTTCCCCTGGCATTTAAAACGGTTCATTAAATAATCGTTGCGTTAACGGTTAAATAGAGCTATTCATTACCGAACGGGAATAAACCGTTGTTTTCCTGTGTGAAATATCAGAATATTCCCGTTCGGTAATTTATCTTGAATTAAAAGTGGGTTGAGCATAAATATTTCCTATCGGTAATATTTTATAGCAAACGGAAAGATTCACCGGTTATTTTTTTGGCAACAGGGAGATAGATTGTGGACACAAAAACATTAATATTGGGTCAAAAAAATAAGAAAACCTGGATTGAAATTCATAACCTGAAGGCCATTGGTCAGATGGTTCGTGAAAAACGTAAGGCAATGGGAATGACGCAGGCTGAAGCTGCCGGGCTTTGTAATGTTGGCGCCCGTTTTATGTCCGAACTGGAAAACGGGAAAGCTACTATGCACTTTGATAAAATCATGAAAGTTTTAAGAAGTTTTGGTTTTATTATCGGTATTAGTGAAAGGTCTTAATACCCATGGCAAGATTAGCCATATATTTGCATGATAAGTTTGCTGGATACCTTTGGCTGGATGAAAAAAGGCGTTTTATTTTCCAGTATGACAAGAACTATATGAATTATTCTGATGCCATACCTCTATCTCTCTATTTGCCATTGCGGGAAGAGCCTTACATCGATGATATCGCAAAGCCTTTTTTCAGCAATTTGTTGCCGGAGGGTGAGATCAGAGCCCGAATTTCGAAAATTAAACATATTTCAAAGCAAAACGATTTCAAACTGCTGGAAGCAATTGGCGGTGAGTGTGCCGGAGCTGTCTCTATTCTTCCGCAAGTTGCTGCTCTGGGCGGTAAAGAAGGATATTTATTGCTGCCGGATCAGGAAATTGAGCAGCTCATGGAAGAAAATGCTGTAAAGCCGATTTTGATTATAAAAGATGAGTTGCGTCTTTCTTTGGCAGGCGCTCAAAATAAAATTCCAATTTTTATAAATAACAACAATTTTTATTTGTCGCTTGGAATTGCGCCGAGTTCCCATATTCTCAAGCCCCAAAATCTGTATTTTGAGGATATGGTTCAAAATGAATACTTTTGTATGTTGCTTGCCGAAGCAGTTGGATTGCCGGTCCCAAAGCATTTTATATGGAAGGGCGAAAAGTATATTGCATACATAGTGGAACGCTATGACAGGGTAAAGAAAAAGGACGGAAGACTTACACGAATTCACCAGGAGGACTTATGCCAGGCGCTTGGCTGTATGCCTGATCAAAAATATGAAACTGAAGGTGGACCAGGCTTGAGCGACTGTTTCCGTCTGATCGAAACATATAGCATAAATCCTGTTTCAGACAAGCAAGCCTTGATAAAATGGCTAATATTCAATTGTTTCATCGGCAATGCAGATGCCCATGGAAAAAATTTATCATTTATCAGGACAGGGGGCGGCGGCATTCGCCTGGCGCCCTTTTATGATTTGATTTCAACCAGGGTTTATCCTGAGCTTTCCTCGAAAATGGCAATGAAAATCGGCATGGAAAACCGTTTTGACTGGATTGTTGAGCGACACTGGCTGCGGCTGGCAGAACAACTCGATTTAAAATTTGCATATCTTAAACAGGTAATAGAGGAAACTGCATATACTTTTGAAAAAGTTTCGACTCAAATTGCTGATAAATTAATTGATGAATTTGACGGCAATAAAACAGTTCTAAAAATTTGTAATATTCTTTCAAATTACATAAAGCATGTAAGGCATTTTCTATAGCGTTGAGAAGATACAGACCTTTTTAATGAACTACTCCGCCGCAAGCAGCGCAGAATTAACCCCTACAGATTTCGCATCGCACTTCAAGTGATTATAGTAATCTGTGTAATCTGCGAATAAATGTCTGTTACAAAGACGTTATCCCGGAAAGAGAAACAGAAGGTCTGAAGGAGCTGAAGGACTCCGGCTTCAAATCGTATGACCTGTTTCTGGTGACCAGAGACACAGATAAAGAACTGGACCGGATAAGATTCGTCCCCCTTTGGGAGTGGCTTCTAAGCAGGAACTTTTTTTGAGCATGGATTTTCTGAATCCGAGCTGACAGGATGGGCGCTTTCTTTTGTGGATGAGGCAAGAAACCTCCATACCTCCCTAAATTGGCAAATGCGGCTTTTAACAAGGCGAACATGAATGAGGGAAAGTGTATTATTAGTCATTAAACCGTGATCCAGCCTGTATATTCTTCATCAGCCATCTTTTGAGCGAATGTTGTCCAATCTATCCTTTTGCTGCTTTGTTTCTTGGCCGGTGTCCACTGCATTGAACCCTGTCCGACTAACAATGTCCCAAGTCTTAAATTATTACTAAAAATATCAAGTTTTATACCGCTTCCTGCTCTTGTCAATTCGTGACTCACCATTGTTGCTGTAACTTTATGCTTCTTTTTTATCATTTTATTTGGCTCCTTAGTGATGTTGCAACTTTCTTTAAATTATTGCTTGCATACTTATCTTTTCCAACCTTATTTAAAGCTGCTGCTGCTCTTTTTGTGCCAATTGCCCCTAATGCCTGAGCAGCTTTTCGTCGTATAATCATGTCTTCATCCTTATTCAGCAAAATATCAGAAAGATTCTTGATAGCGATTGCGGCCTTGGTGGTGCCAGCGGCAATAATACATTTTTTCTTTAGTTCATCATCTAAGAATTCATAAAATTCAGATTCCAGAAAGTTAGCCAATAATTGGTGTGCTTTTGCATTTTTTGAGTTAGACAAAAAATCAAATAACTCATTAGCTTCGCCGTCGTAGAACAAGATACCTTGAATGTGGCCAGAATCATCGGAATATTGCTCAAAAAAATCATTTAATACATCTATTGCTGCATCTCCGCCGATGGAGATTATTATCCTGAGCAAATTAGCGTAATCTTCATCATCAAGATTTTCTAAAAGCAAAAATTCCGCTTTTTTAAGCACATCATCTAATCTGCACATAGATAAAACAAAAACTATATGATCTGATAAAATGGAATTATTGTAATTGTGTAATAATGTGCCAAAAAGTTCATCCAGAAAAGATTTGTCTCCAGTATTTTGATATTTTTGCATGAAAAAATCAATGGCTACACTTTTTATCTCTTCTTCTTCTTCAAAATCAAACTCCTTTTCCATAACAAATGGAAATGAAAGCACCTTGCCCAAAATTTCTGAGGCCTGTTTATCATCGATGCGTGAAAGAGAATCCACAATATCAAATATTTGGTAATAGTCATCTTGTGTAATAATCTTATCCCATATATTGTCTAACACCCCCATTTCCAATAAGTATTGCGCCAACTCACCCGCTTCTTTTCTAACTTCTCCTTTGCGATCATGTTTTCCTACTGCCTGAACTGGTCCAACAGCATAAATACCGAAGCGTTTTTTGTGATCTCGTATAAATTTTATTCCTGCCAAACGATTCATTTCGCTTTTATCCTTTAACAAATCAAGGATATATTGAATTGGTTCATCTTCGTCCAAAAAGTAAAGCGTTTTTGCTGCCTCGAGTCTGACGTTATGCCATTTGTCTGATAGCAAAGGATAAATATTTTCAACCACATTTATATCTGCAATCTCCCGTAATGATCTAAGTACTGCCTCGCGGACATAGCGACTGTCATCATTTAATGCTTTCGTCAAAATGCTAATCGATTTACTGTTTTTAATGCCAGCCAACTTACTTACTACAGCATATCTGATAATTTCACGTTCATTGTTAATCATTTTATAAAAAAGTCCTATGTTTCGGCTATCATTAGTCTGGAATTTGAGAATACCACAATATTTTACGAAAGTATCACGGTCGCGAAGCAAATTGCAGATGTTTTCAGGGCTGTATTTTTTGTTTGAATCTGAATACCATGACATCACCACAAACTTATCACTGTATTTCTTCAGCGTTGTTCTAAAACTCATTACTCAACTCCTTAATAAAATTCTATGTTTGAAATATGACGGAAAGTGGAAAGCTCACCTCCCGCCATTAGTGGCAGCCACATTCTATGGCTTCATCTAAAGCAGTATTCCGCCAATCGTTTATTTTTCTTTTGGTTACAATGGGCACACAAAACTTGAAGATTATCGACAGATTTGCTCGTTCCTTTTCTGCTAAAGGGTAAAATATGGTCAATATGAAAGACAAAACCATCCTTCTTTTGAACATCACTCGGCACAGGACAATTAGGATTTTCACAGACCCCACCATTTTTCTCAAATCGGTCTAATATAATCTTTTGAAGATCTATCGGTATCCTTCTCCTTCGTTTTGAATCACTGTATCTTTTACCTTTTTTGAGACCACTTATAAATTTTATAATTGTATCGAATTCAGCCTTTTCACATAATCGCCATTGTTGGTCATGCGATTGATTCTTGGCAGAAGAAATATTCAGAAATGGTTGTTCTGACTCTGGTTTATACATTTTAAATTCTTTGTTTAGCATCAATAACGCCCATCTTTTTCTATTCAGGTGCATATAGAAGACTTTTTGTCTATCGTGATATACCTGAAGACCATCATCGGTCTTCATATCTACTATAAGCAGATCGTTTTTTTCACCAAGCTCCCATAATTGTTTAAGAAAAGAGACAAGTTCTCTTAAAAGTTGAGGCTCAGGTTTATGTAATTGTGCCAAGACTCTAAGAGTGTCGGAATGGCGTTTTGTTGTTTTTCGATAGGCTTTCATCCTTATTGTCCTCCAAACGTGCCGTTCAGTAGCTGATGCAACATAAGAGACATTCTCAATATTTAAAATTATCAATCATCAGCAACATAAAGCAAGGCCGCCGCGGGGCGAACCATTAAGTGTAAAGATTAAATTCAATGATATTAGCTATTCTTGGATTAAATTTTGATTTGTTTTGCATGGTAACATATCATAATTGTTTATGAAAAAGCAAGATAATCACCAAAAACCACGAAAACTGCTGGATCAGGTGCGTTGACGCCTTAAGGGACTAAACTTATCAACTTATTTAACGGTTAGTGAATATTTGTTAGCTTCTTGCCTCGAATTACTGATTTACCGACCTTGCCTGTGCAATGCACGCAGACAGGTGGCCTGTACCGACGTGTCGGCAATGATATTCTGCAAAAACTTTGTCAGTGGGCTAGCAACCATGGATCAAGCAGGGAAGCCCCGCTGATTTCAATGCCTTATGAATAGATTAAGCCTATTTTTTTGGTTTAGCCAATAATATCATGACAACGTTCCATATTAAGAAACTGTTAACGAATATTTTTTAACATAAAATCATGTCCGAAAAAAGGTTTTCCATTCCGCAATATGGAACATCTTTATGCTATGATGCGATAAAGCAGGGTTAAGCCAAAACCTTTAGAAAGGTATAATGTTTATCAAACAATAGGAGGAAAATATGATTAAGCGTTTCAGTATGATAGTGGTGTTGTGCGTAATATTTGTTTTCAACTATAATAGCGTTTATGCTGCATCTTTATCACCATACGGAAAGTTTGAATGGTCGGACAATGTCCTCGATGTTTTTAGAAAATTAAAAGAGATTAAAACAATCAAGGAGATATCTATTAAAGGACCAGACAGCTTTGACAGGGTAAATGCTGTTGGAAAATCAGAAGATGATCTTAAAGCTGGAATTACAGATTTTGTTGCGAAAGGAGCCAAGGGGTGGAGATTCAGCGAGTATAATAAGGAAGTTGTTCTTAAGGATGGCAAGAAGAGCCTCTATCATGTCAGAGCAATTAATCTAAAGGCACAACCAATAATTCTTGTTGGAATTCCATACAGGATTTCATTCAACTTTGTGCAAGTTCCCGGATATGTTTTAAATAATTATGACAAGACTATTAAAATTGATATAAACGGGAAGAAAATTCTGTTTCTTTCCCAGTTTAAGAGCATTAATCTCACTCCGATTGATAATGAACTGGCTGAAGCATTTCATCAGAAACTATTCGATGTCATAAGGAAGAAGTATCCAGTGTTAAAAGATGTCTTTGGACATGAATGGGATGGAAAACCAAATTCTATGGCATCCTACTATTCAGAAGATGGTGATTATTCTTTTGGATTCTTTCCAGACAAACAGGAACCTGGAATGGAATATACGAACTCGTTCCAGTCGGTAGAGAAAATTTATAATAGCCACAAAAACAATATCTTGTCACAAGAAAACAAGAATAACGACTCTTCGTCAGGACTTTAATCCACAGATTACACAGATTTTTCTGCCTGTGCGTGTCCGCGCGAAGACAGGCGTGAGTTATTGAGTTAAATTCCCCGAAGATTGTTTCATTTAGATTGCGAAAATCAGATGCGCGATACCCCGTAGCTTGCTGCGGGGTAGTTCATTGGGACGAGGGAAGTAATTGGGGCGCCACACGGAAGGATAAGGAGTTTACCGCCGGTTATCGTAGCGTTTTTGCTGGAAAAAACTGAGGAGCTTTTAATGCAGATTAATAATAACGGTTTTCATGGCAAGCTTTGTATGTCAGAAAGTATGCTTGAATTTATAAGATTAAAAAATGATAAGGAACTCAAGGTTGGCGACCTTATCTCCTTTAATCTTTCTATATACTTTGATCGTTACGCAGAAACCGATTGCCATGTTCCTCTTCTAAAGCACACAATCTATGACTTATACGAGATACGATTCAGGCCGATTCAAAGATATTATAATGACCAGCATAAGAATTGTTATCACTACCTGATTGAGATATTTCCCAATTTGTTGCTGTTCCATTTTAACTGGCTGAAACAATATGAGCAGTACCTGCAAGTCGGTAAATGGTACGAAGGCTTTGGAAATCTATCAAACTGTGGTGATCCGTCCGAAGAGAATTCTTTTGTAAAAGCGGCTGATATTAACAAGATTAAACATACTTGCAGGCTGGAACAAATTCTTGTCAACCAGATTTATCAGAAATGTTTTGAAGAATGGAACCGGCAAATATCAGAAAGCCCGGATTATCAGGGCGTCTTAAACCGGTTAGGCTATCCTGATAAGATAAATGAATTCCGGCAAAATATAGACAAACAACAAAGAGGAACAAAAGAGATAGAATCTACAGCCATTAATGAAAATTATCAGGATTTGGTTTTGTGTTTTAACTTATGATATTAGGAACATGCTTTGAATGGGAAAACCCGGCTACAGTGGAAACCATAAAAGACAAGCTGGCAGAAATTAATTATCCTTCAAAATAAGGGATAATATATGTTATGGTCGGCGCTTATCTTTTAAAATGTGGTTTGAGATAACTATCCTCTGTATTTCCGAAGTGCCTTCGTAAATGGTAAAAACCCGTGCATCCCTGAAAAAACGTTCCACCGGATATTCTTTTATATAGCCGTATCCGCCGTGTATCTGAAGCGCCTTTGCGGTAACACGGTTTACCATTTCAGAGGCAAAAAGCTTTGCCATAGAAGCCTGGACTGTATATTTTTCGCCTCTGTCTTTCATTGCTGCAGCAGAAAACATCAACTGTCTGGCAGCTTCGATTTCCGTGGCCATATCCGCAATCATCCATCGCAGCCCCTGGAATTTGGAAATCGGCTGGCCGAACTGCTCCCTTTCTTTTGAATATTGCACCGCTGCATCTAAAGCAGCCTGGGCTACTCCGACAGACTGGGCGGCAATTCCTATGCGTCCGCCGTCAATGCCTGTCATGGCTATCCTAAAACCCTCTCCTTCTTTACCAAGCATGTCTTTAACGGGTACGCGGCAATCTTCAAATATAAGATCTGTTGTATCAGAGGCGCACAGCCCCATTTTGTTTTCCGTTTTGCCGACTATTAACCCTGGGGTTTCCTTTTTTACCAGAAATGCGCTTATACCCTTGTGCTGTTTACTTGCATCGGTAACCGCCGTAACAA
Organism: Candidatus Desulfaltia sp.; assembly: GCA_030656555.1. GTDB lineage: Bacteria > Desulfobacterota > Desulfobacteria > Desulfobacterales > ETH-SRB1 > Desulfaltia. The sequence continues at coordinate 86,114 of JAUSPN010000049.1, forward strand.
TAACAACTCCGGAATTCTTGCCGGAAGTAATAAAACGTTTTGTCCCGTTTAAAATATAAAAATCACCGTCACGCACGGCATTGGTTTTCTGGCTGACAGGATCGGAACCTGCATTTGGTTCGGTAAGGGCAAAGGCGCCTATGATTATACCGGCTGCAAGCGGTTTTAAAAATCTTTCTTTCTGGTCTTTGGTTCCGGATTTATATATGCTTTCACAGACAATGGAGTTTTGCACAGACATCACAACCGCTGTTGATGCGCATGAATAGGCTATTTCTGAAAGGGCCAGCACATAAGCCACGGTGTCTGTGCCTGCACCGTTATACTCGGGAGGTATCATCATTCCCATGAGTCCCAGCTCTCCCATCTGCTTCAGGTTTTCAGCAGGAAACTCTTTGGTCTGATCACGCTTCATAGCTGTGGGGCTTACAACATTTCTTGAAAAGTCCCTGACCATAGCCTGGATCATTAGTTGATCTTCAGTAAGTTGAAATGACATGGAATTTTCGCCTTTCCCCGCTCAAGGTCCGGGACATTGGACTTTCCGTTCATCAAAATTAATAATCTCGTAACACCTATTTTATATTCACCGCAGAGCCGCAGAGGACGCAAAGAAGTTTATTTTTTTTAAATTGTCGTGAGAGGCGACAATTTAAAAGCTAAGCTGTCTGATATAAATGCAATATATCCTCGATATGACAATTTTACTAATGAGTTTCTTTTTGTTTTCCGTCCTCTCAACGGAAAACAAAAAACTTTTCATCTTTGCGTTCTTTGCGTCTCGGCGGTGAGATATATTTTTCTTGTTTATCCTGCTTGCCCGCCTATCTCTGGAGGGTTATCCCGTCAGGTCTTTTTATTGCCCGTAGATAACAACTATAAGTTCCGCATCTTTCTTCCCGATATTTCTTAACATATGTTTTATCCCGGAATTAAAATGAAGGGAATCATTTTTGCTTAGCGTGTTGACATTATCTCCGACTATAACTTCGATTTTACCCGACAGCACATAAACAAACTCTTCTCCCTCATGCTGATATTCCACTCCCTTATGATTCTGCATTGCGTCAATAATAACCCGAAAAGCTTTCAGGTGCTTATTTTCAGCGCCTGGTGTCAGGGTCGTATAAGCATAATTATCCGTTCGTTTGCTATATGCCTTTATCCGTTTCTTTAATTTATCTTCCTGCTCCTTTAATAAAAGCCCTGAATCGATTTGTAAAGTTCGTGCGATCCGCAGAATAGTGCCGACAGGAGGAATCACCTTGCCGGCTTCCAGCTTTTTGAGGTAATCGACGGAACATCCGGTTTCATTGGCAACAAAATCAAGGGTAATCTTTTTTGCCGTCCGGGCCTTCTTTATTTTTTCCCCTATCGGAATAACCGTATCAGCCTTTTTTATTGGCATAATATCTCCTTATTTATATTCGTAGAACCCGCGTCCTGTTTTTCTGCCAAGCCATCCGGCCTCAACATATTTTCTGAGCAGCGGGCAGGGACGGTACTTTGAATCTTTAAATCCATTATAAAGTGTTTCCATTATGGCAAGACATGTATCCAGCCCAATAAGATCAGCCAGAGCCAGGGGCCCCATTGGATGATTCATCCCAAGTTTCATTACAGTGTCAATATCCTCCCTGGTTCCAACTCCATGATATATACAGAAAACAGCTTCGTTAATCATCGGCATGAGGATTCTATTGGCAATAAAACCCGGATAATCGTTTGACTCGGCTTGTGTTTTGCCGAATTTTTCAGCCAGATCCCAGGTTGTTTTAAATGTTTCTTCAGAAGTCGCCAGCCCACGTATGATTTCAACCAGCTTCATAATCGGCACAGGATTCATAAAATGCATGCCTATTATTTTCTCCGGCCGTTTTGTCTGCGCCGCAATCCGGCCTATGGGAATGGAGGAGGTGTTAGTTGCTAATATAACATCAGGCGCACAGATTTTATCCAGATTTTGAAAAATCTGAAACTTAAGCAATTCATTTTCAGTGGCAGCCTCAACAACAAAGTCGGCCGTTTCCATTTCCTTTAACTCAACGCAGGTCTTGATACGTCCTAAAACAGCTTCCTTCTCATCGGCGGTCATTCGCCCCTTGTCAACATTCCGGCTTAAAATTTTTTTAATAGTCGCAAGCCCGCGATCAATAAATTCTGTTTTAATGTCATTCATAATAACATTAAAACCATTCATCGCCGCAACCTGAGCAATGCCGCCACCCATTTGACCCGCGCCTATAACGCCGATAGTTTTAATATTCATAACAGACTCCTTTGTCTGTAACCGTTTACGGTTGTCGGTTTACAGTTCACGGTTTTTTTCAATGAACTATGCAACGATTTAAAACGGTTACCGGTTTACAGTTAACTGTTTACGGTTAACCGGTAACTGCAAATCGTAAACTGTTACCAATAATTTATAAAGACGTACTGATAACCCGCAAGATTTTTTCCAAACTTCTAAATCTTCAAAAGAGGACCCCATAATTCTTTTCTACCTTCTGTTTTTTTTAACCGTGAACCGATAACTGTAAACCGTGAACGGTTATTTTTATCTATTAACAATCATTGCTACGGCTTCTCCACCGCCAAGGCAGAGAGAAACAAGCCCTGTGCTTTTATTCTGCTTTATCATTTCATGCAGCAGGGTTACAAGCAAGCGGCAGCCGCTTGCGCCGATGGGGTGACCCAATGCAACGCTGCCGCCATTTACATTGACAACGCCGGGATCAAGCTCAAGTTCGCGCAATATTGCCACAGTGGAACCGCTGAATGCTTCGTTTATTTCGTAAAGGTCAACATTGTTTTTATCAATGCCTTCTTTTTTCAGGCATTTTGGAATTGCCCATATGGGAGCCACCAGAACATATTTCATGTCAATACCAAAAGATGCCTGGGCGCCTATTGTCGCAATTATTTCACATCCAAGCTCTTTTGCCCTGTCTTTTGACATTACAACAACTGCTGCTGCTCCGTCGCTTATAATCGATGCGTTTCCGGCTGTGCCGACACCATCTTTTTTAAAAGCGCCTTTCATCTTTGACAGCGATTCATAACCGGTTTCTCTGGGGCATTCATCCTGACTAAAAATGACGGGATCACCCTTTCGCTGTGGAATCTCCACAGGAACTATTTCATCTTTGAACCTGCCGGAATTTATAGCAGCAATGGCTCTTTGATACGACTGGGCAGCGTATCTATCCTGGTCTTCACGGCTGACATTATATTTTTCCGAACAAAGTTCATTTGAAATTCCCATATGAAAATCGTTCACAATATCCCAAAGACCGTCATGAACCATGTGATCCTGTAGAATGCCGGGGCCCATGCGATACCCTGACCGGGCTTTTTCAAGATAATACGGAGCCATGCTCATGTTTTCCATCCCACCCGCGACCACAACATCCGCATCTCCTGTCTGAATCGCCTGAGCCGCAAGCATTACAGCTTTTAAGGCCGAACCGCAGACCTTGTTGACTGTAAAACATTCCACTTCCCATGGCATGCCTGCCTGAACCGCTGCCTGCCTGGCAGGATTCTGGCCGTAGCCGCATGGAAGCACCATCCCCATGATAACCTCATTAACTTCATCTTTTTTAATTCCAGCTCTTTTGACAGCCTCTTCAATAACAATAGTGCCGAGTTTTGTCGCTCCAATCTCCTTTAATGCGCCATTAAAGTTGCCCAACGGAGTGCGCGCAGCGCTTACAATGACTGCTTCTTTCATATGTTTTTTCTCCTTTATTTGTAATAGTTCAGCACTAAGATACCAAAATTATGATAATTCTTGCCTAATTCCCATACTCCAGCGTTAAAACCCAGACGGTATGAATTCCCACGCTGGAGCATGGGAACGAGAAACCGTGAACCGTGAACCGCTCAACCCAGGTTTTACATGTTTCTTCTGTACTGCCCCCCGACATTATACAATGCCTGGGTTATCTGCCCAAGGCTGCATACCCTGGCAGCGTTCATCAGTTCATCAAAGATGTTCTCTCCGGACAGGGCTGTTTTTTGAAGACGTTTGAGCGCTGCCGGAGCCTTTTTGCTGTTTAGTTTTTTAAATCCCGCAAGACGCGCAAGCTGTGATTCCTTTTCCTGTTTAGTCGCCCTGGACAGCTCAACACACGAGGTTAATTCTTCCAGACCGGAATCCTTTTCCCGGAAGGTGTTAACACCGATTATGGGAAGTTCTCCGCTATGCTTCAACATTTCATAGTACATTGACTCGTCTTGAATTTTGCTTCGCTGGTAGCCTGTTTCCATTGCGCCAAGCACCCCTCCCCGCTTGGTAATACGGTCAAACTCAGCAAGAACAGCATCTTCGACCAGTTTAGTCAGCTCTTCCACTATAAAGCTGCCCTGGTTAGTGTTTTCATTCCTGGACAGGCCCCATTCTCTATTGATAATAAGCTGGATGGCAAGAGCCCGCCTGACCGACTCGCTGCTCGGGGTGGTAATTGCTTCATCAAATGCGTTAGTGTGAAGGCTGTTGCAGTTGTCGTAAACAGCGCAGAGAGCCTGGAGAGTTGTTCTGATATCGTTAAACTGAATATCCTGGCTGTGCAGGGATCGGCCTGATGTCTGGATGTGGTATTTCAGCATCTGTGATCGTTCTGATGCGCCGTACTTTTCCCTCATGGCAATTGACCAAATCCGCCTTGCCACCCTGCCGATTACCGTATATTCGGGATCCATTCCGTTTGAAAAAAAGAATGACAGGTTTGGCGCAAAGCTGTCAATCGGCATCCCTCTGGACAGGTAATACTCAACATATGTAAACCCGTTGGCAAGCGTTAACGCAAGCTGTGTGACAGGGTTTGAACCTGCCTCTGCAATATGATAGCCGGATATGGAAACAGAGTAGAAGTTTTTAACATTGTTTTTTATAAAGAATTCCTGGATATCTCCCATCATCTTCAGGGCAAACTCTATGGACAATATGCAGGTGTTCTGGCCCTGGTCTTCCTTTAAAATATCGGCCTGTACTGTTCCGCGGATGCAGGACAACACATCAACGCGAATTTTGTCCACTTGCTTCTTTGTCGGGTCCCCCCTTTTTTCAGCTTTAAACTTATCGACCTGCTGGTCTATGGCTGCATTTAAAAACATGGCGAGAATAATTGGAGCAGGCCCGTTAATAGTCATTGAAACAGATGTGTTCGGCGCGCACAGATCAAAACCTTTATAAAGTGTTTTTACATCGTCCAGGGTGCAGATGCTTACGCCGGAATTGCCTACTTTGCCATAAATATCAGGGCGCCTGTCAGGATCGTATCCGTATAATGTGACGGAATCAAAGGCGGTTGACAAACGCTTTGCTTTATAGTCGGCAGACAAAAGCTTGAATCTGGTGTTAGTCTTGGCTGGGTCGCCTTCTCCGGCAAACATGCGTGTCGGTTCTTCGTCTGTCCGCTTAAGAGGGAATACGCCGGCGGTATATGGGAAATGGCCCGGCACATTTTCTTCTCTGAGCCACGAGTATATTTCTCCGGGATCTTTGAACTTCGGCAGGGCAATTTTAGGTATCTTTGTATGGGCTAAAGAATCAAAAAACAGGGGAACCCTGAACTCATGGTTACGGACATGATATACAAATTCATCTTTGCCGTAAGTTTTTTTTATGTTTTCCCATTCGTTCATGTGTTTTACCGTGTCTTTGTCCAGCCCTTTTTTAGCTTTTGCAATTTCTTTCTTAAGGCGGGAAACCAGCTTTGAAGTTTCCTGATCCTGCGTATCGGCAGATATCTTCTTTGATGTTTCTTCCAGATGCCAGACCTTTCTCAAAGTATCTGCCTGCTCAATTGTTTTACGTTGATACATTCTGACAGTATCGGCGATTTCCGATAGATAGCGTGTGTGCTCGGTCGGTATAATAATAGTTTTGGAGCTTGATGTTTTTGTTTCGGGTTTCTTGAGACCGGAATTGAATTTTATGCCGGTTTTGTCGGCTATTGTTTTAAGAATTGAACAATAAAGAGCTGTGACTCCATCATCATTGAACCTTGAAGCTATTGTTCCGAAGACAGGCATATCTTCGGGCAATTTATCCCATGCATTCTGATTACGCTGTATCTGCTTTCGAACGTCACGCACCGCATCTTCACCGCCCATTTTTTCATATTTATTAACAACAACAAGATCGGCATAATCGAGCATATCAATTTTTTCTAACTGGGAAGCCGAGCCAAACTCACTGGTCATTACATATATGGAGACATCGACAAGATCGGTAATTTTTGAATCCCCCTGCCCTATGCCCGCTGTTTCCACAATTATAAGGTCAAAACCGGCTGCTTTTACAACATCTATGGCTTCGGGCAGGGCATCGGTGATTTCTGCGTTTGATCGGCGGGTGGCAAAGGAACGCATATAAACCCTTGGGTCGCTGATGGCGTTCATGCGTATTCTATCTCCTAAAAGGGCCCCTCCGGTTTTCCTGCGTGAAGGATCGCAGCTTAAAATCGCCACCCGTACTTTTGTCAGATCATGCAGAATGCGAATAATCAGTTCGTCTGTCAGGGATGATTTTCCAGAACCGCCGGTTCCTGTAATGCCGATTACACATGTTTTGTGCTTGTCCACATTTTTTGCGAGCCATGATTTTAATCCGGTAAGCTGCGTGTTTCCCTGAGGTTTTGCCTGTTCAATGGATGTAATCAGGTTCGCGATCATTACTGCGTTGTCGGAAGACAGCTTGCTAAGGTCAAAGTTGTCTTTGACTATCGAAAAATCAACTTTTTTGACCATATGGTTAATCATACCCTGAAGCCCCATGGACGCCCCGTCCTCAGGAGAATATATTTTAGCAACACCATATGCCTCAAGCTCTCTGATCTCTTCCTGCACTATTACTCCGCCCCCGCCGCCAAAGATCTTGATATGCGAAGACTTTTTTTCCTTTAAGAGATCCACCATATATTTGAAGTATTCCACATGACCGCCCTGATAACTTGAAACGGCTATTCCCTGCACATCTTCCGCGATTGCGGCATCAACAACATCACCGGCCGACCTGTTATGTCCGAGATGTATGACTTCAACGCCTGTGTTCTGAAGTATTCTGCGTATTATGTTTATTGATGCGTCATGACCATCAAAAAGCGCTGTGGCGGTTATCATCCTTATATTGTGTCTGGGCCTGTATGCTTTAACTTCAGCAATCATGCTTCCTCCTGTGCCTGGATACAGGTTTTGTTTTTTTGCGTAAATAGTGCGAGGATAAATTTTGTTTGAAGCTCAATATAATCTTCAAGACTGTAGTGGTTTGCAAGAAACCAGCGCCGGAAAGTCCACATATGCCCTAAAACAGAGATATTGTGAGCGACAAGTTCGATTGAGTGTTCATCTATATACGGCAATTTTTTGGAAGAGATAAGGCTTCCTAATACTTTTATAAAAAGACCGGTAATGCGGAGTTCGTTTTCAAGCACCTTTTTTTGCCACTGGGACGGTAGCGATCGTGTTTCCTGATATATAAGGAGGATAAAATCACTCATTCTGTGACAAACCATGAAATATTCACGGATTACCTCTGCCAGAACATTTTTTCCTCCTGTAGTTCTATCCACAGCATCGGACATGCCGCGTTCAACCTCGGCATGTATTGAATCGCATACAAGGTATAGAACATCCTCTTTGGAAGCTACATATTCATATAATGAGCCAATGGACAGCCCCGCAGCTTTGGCTATCTGTCTGGTAGTAGTTTTGTGAAAACCATTTTCAATAAAAAGTTGCACAGCTGCATCTATAATCAAGCGTCGCCGACGCCTGACAAGATCGGGATTTTTGATATGAGTTGGAATATCGTGTGATTTTTGTGAGTTAGGCATGATAAAATTGTTTTTATTAACAGAACTCCTTTCTGAACGATCGCTCATTAATTTTAATACCATGCAGATGATTTCTTTGTCAAGATGTAAGCGTTTACAAGTTTCACCATTCACAACACACAGGACAAAACCGGAACAAAAAGCGCCCTCCAGGGGCTGCCCAAACTTTTACTGGACATAATGCAAAAGCAAATTCTATTATGGAAACAACAACTCCAAAAGAGAAGCATATATGGAAACAAAAACTCGCTTTTAAAGAAGATTATCCTGAGGCACAAGCCTGTTTGTTATACCGGGGCAAAGAACGCCTTAAAATAAAAAATATCTTGTGTTTGCCATGCGAAGAGTTTCTGATGAATCTGAAACCTGATAAACCAATCGAGTTTGATCTGAAAACATGAACTAAAAAAAGAACTTAGCTGTTCTATTCTTAAAAATACAAACTTATAAACTGAAGAGCATCCGGTAAGTCACCCTTCGGGGCAAGATTCAGCGAGGTTGTCAAAACATGAAAAAGGAAACGGGAAAACAGGTTGTAAAAACATACAACAAGTCTATTTCCGGCGATCTTATAGGTGATATCCGTTCGCTTATTGAAACCGCCAGGCATAATGTTGCCATTACAGTTAACGCCGGCCTGACCATTCTTTACTGGCAGATCGGCAACCGTATCCGCCAGGATGTTTTAAAGGAAAAACGGGCGGAATACGGAAAAGAGATTGTCGTGACGCTGTCGCGACAATTAACCGATGATTATGGCAATAATTTTAACGAAAAAAATCTTCGCAGGATGATTCAATTTGCTGAAGTCTTCCCAGATAAAGAAATTGTCGTGACACTGTCACGACAATTTAGTTGGAGCCACTTTGTCTCGATTCTACCGCTCAAAGACGATCTTCAACGCGATTTCTATGCTGAAATGTGCCGGATAGAACGCTGGAGTGTTCGGGTCTTGCGAAAGAAGATTGATGGCATGCTTTATGAGCGCACCGCCATATCAAAAAAACCTGAGAAATTGGTAAAGGAGGAACTGGCCGTTTTGCGAGAGGAGGACAGGTTAACGCCGGACATGGTTTTCAGGGATCCTTATTTTCTCGACTTTTTAGGGTTGAAAGATACTTATAGCGAAAAAGACCTTGAGTCTTCTATTCTACGGGAAATGGAGAGCTTTATCCTGGAGCTTGGAGTCGGCTTTTCATTTGTTGCCCGCCAAAAGAGGATCACAGTTGATGATGAGGATTACTATCTTGATCTGCTCTTTTTTCACCGCAAACTGAAACGGCTTGTTGCCATTGAATTAAAGCTTGGCAAGTTCAAGGCTGCTTACAAGGGCCAGATGGAACTCTATCTGCGCTGGCTTGAAAAACATGAAAAGGAACCTGGCGAAGAAACACCACTGGGATTAATTCTTTGCGCCGGAAAAACAAGTGAGCAGATAGAACTGTTACAATTAGATAAAAGTGGTATAAAAGTAGCTGAATACATGACCGAACTTCCGAAACGTGAACTGCTGGAACGAAAGCTTCACAAAGCAGTTGAACTGGCGCGGAAACGTCTGGAGGCATAATGAAAAAGGATATTATAATGTCTAATGTTGTAACAATGGAAACAATTACCGGTAAAATATGTCTGATCCGTGGAATGAAGGTGCTGTTGGATGCTGATCTTGCCGAGCTTTATGGAGTTACTACCAAGGCTTTAAATCAGGCTGTTACCAGAAACGAACAGAGGTTTCCGCCGGATTTCATGTTCAGGCTGGCCAAAGAGGAAAAACAGGAACTGGTCACAAATTGTGACCGGTTAGACAGGCTGAAACATTCTTCAGCTTTACCGCGCGTCTTTACTGAACAAGGCGTGGCAATGCTGTCCAGTGTGTTAAGAAGCGAACGAGCCATTCATGTCAATATTCAGATAATGCGAGTTTTTACAAGGCTCAGACAAATGGTTCTTGACAATAAAGAACTCCGAAAAGAGTTCGAAAAGTTAAAACAAATAACTGATGAACGTTTTCAAATTGTGTTTGAGACCTTAGATCAATTAATAAAGAGTGAAAATAAGCCAAAGAAAAAAATCGGCTTTACAGTAAAAGAAAAGCTAAGTTCATATGGCAATTGAACTGAACAGCGAGCGCATTCCCCGCTGCTTGCGGCGGGGTTAGCAAGTGGATCAAAAAATTGACAGAATTCCTTACAGTCGAAGATTCCCCGTTGCTTGCGGCGGGGAGATTCAAAAATAAGATAGTTTGGTCGGTACAAAAAAGGATTTAACTGTTCTGTTTTTGATGATACAAACTTATAAACTGAGAAGCGTACCGTAAGCCCCTGAATTATTGCTCAAGCATAAAAATGTAAAAACGGCTTTAAAAGGAAATATGTTTGCAGATCGATTTCGTGTTCAAAGAAAGAATGTGCCAGCAACAACTATTACTTCGCATATTTCTAAAGATGGGCACTATTTTATTCATCCAGTGCCTGAGCAATGCAGAAGTTTAACAGTTAGAGAAGCTGCAAGGCTGCAGACATTTCCTTTTATGGATTCTCTTAATAGCAGAACCATTTAATATTGTTCGAGGCGATATATGGCATTAAAACTCGGGATATATGAGGAACTGATAAGCCACTCTCTGAAAAATGCAATTGAGGATACCAAGAATCAGAACCATGATGTGACGACCAAAAAAGTAGACCCTGGCGAAAGTCACCAAATCATTACCCGGCATATGCAACGAATATTGGTCCGAGCTTTGGCTGATATAAACGCTGAAGATCATATAGCTCTCTATAATGATCTGTTGGAGATAATTCAAAAACATAATGCCAGATATAATAAATCCGACATGCTTTTATCGCCGGCAGAGCGTCTGCTTGGAGTACACGACCCGATGCTTCCAATCCATCCAAGGCCGGACACACCGCTTTCTTTCGGATGTCTGCTTACCGCCACATCATCTGACCCCAGCCTTGTATCCCAGTTGCAACAGGAAATGCTCAATGCAGACAGAGTTGATATTTTATGTTCGTTCATCAAATGGAGCGGAATTCGAATACTCAGGGATGAATTAGAAGAATTTACCAGGCGAAAACATGCCCGCCTGAGGATCATCACAACATCATATCTGGGTGCCACGGATTTCAAAGCAATTGAATTCCTCCAAAGTTTGCCCAATACCCAACTGTGGGTTTCCTATGACACAAAGCGAACCAGGCTGCATGCCAAGGCATATATGTTTCATCGCAACAGTGGCTTTGGTACTGCCTATGTGGGGTCTTCTAATCTTTCCAACCCAGCGCTTACCAGTGGTCTGGAATGGAATGTCAAAATCAGCCAATACGAGTCAGAGCATCTGTGGAACAAAATTTGCGCCACATTTGAGACTTACCGGAATGATCGCGAGTTTGCTGTTTATGATAAGTCGCAAAAAGACCGCTTGAAACAGGCCTTGAATATGGAGCGTACAGCCAGAGATACTGAAGATAACGGGGGCATTATTTTATTTGATATAATTCCGTATCACTTTCAGCAAGAAATCTTGGATAAACTTGAGGCTGACCGAAAATTGCACAATCGATATCGAAATTTGGTAGTTGCGGCTACTGGAACAGGCAAAACAGTTGTTGCAGCCTTTGATTATAAGCGATCAGTAAAGGAAAATAGGCAGGATAGGTTTCTCTTTGTGGCCCATCGCGAGGAAATACTAAAACAGAGCCGGGCCATCTTCCGCACGATATTGCGCAATCAGAATTTTGGTGAGCTTCTCGTGGGCAATCATGAGCCCGACCGTCTTGAACAACTTTTTGTTTCTATCCAGAGCTTCAACGCCAGACAGTTATGGGATATTATTCCGCCTGATTTTTATGATTTTATCATTGTGGATGAGTTTCACCATGCCGCCGCCGCAAGTTATCAACGACTGCTGAACCATTTTCGGCCCAAAATTTTATTAGGGCTTACTGCTACCCCTGAACGATCAGATGGCCTGGATATAGTAAAACATTTTGATAATCATATTACAGCCGAGATACGGCTGCCTGATGCAATAAACCGCAAGCTGCTTTGTCCGTTTCAATATTTCGGAATAACTGATGATACGTCGATTGATTTAAGGAACCTCACCTGGAGTAGAGGTGGCTATGATCAAAAAGAACTCGACAAGGTGTTTACCGGCAATGATGCCAGGGCTCAGCTTGTTATCAAAAAGGTAAGGGAAACCTTGCTCGATGTACACCATGCCCGTGGCCTTTGTTTCTGTGTCAGTCAAAATCATGCCGCTTTTATGGCTAAAAGCTTCAATTATGCCAACATACCTGCTGACGTACTCACAGCAGAATCCTCTCGACTTGAACGTGATACTGCCCAGAAAAGGCTTGTTGAACGTAAGATAAACTTTATTTGTGTGGTGGATCTTTATAATGAAGGAATCGATATCCCTGAGATTGACACAGTGCTTTTTCTCCGACCTACTGAAAGTCTGATTGTATTTTTGCAACAATTGGGCCGTGGTTTGCGGCTTTATGATGATAAGGAATGCCTCACAGTACTCGATTTTGTGGGGCAGGCCCACCAGCGTTTTAACTATGAGCAGCGCTTTCGTGCGCTTACTGGCAGGACATCCCGCAGGATCAGTAAAGAGATCATCGAAGGCTTCCCGCATCTACCCTCGGGATGCGTGATCAAGCTTGAAAAATATGCCCAGAAGTATGTTCTGGATAATATTAGGCAGAATCTCTTAAATATCACGAAGTCCAGGTTTGTTCAACGAATTGCAACCTTTCAAAATGATACGGGTTGTAAGCTTACGCTTCCTGCCTTTCTGGATTATTATGGACTTGGGCTATATGACGTTTATAAACGTGGTTCCTGGTCGAGACTTTGTGTCGAAGCAGGGGCTAAATCCGATTTTTTCGAACCCGATGAAAAACCTCTTAGCAAGGGGCTGCGCAGGATAATTCATTATGACTGTGCCCCTCAGCTTGAACGACTCTTGAATATTTTGAAAGGGGATTTGGAATCTATCAACAAACTGCAGCATGTTGAGGATGAGCGGCTACTGACCATGCTGACTCTGTCCATCTGGGGGCAGAACCTGAGATTCAAAAGTCTATCAGAAGGATTTAATGCCCTACATAATAATCCAGTATTATATAATGAACTCCTGGAACTGTTGAAGTACTTATATGAAAGGACAGATACGGTTGTCAATAGGCCAAAACTGCCTTTTGTTTGTCCGCTATATGTACATGCACGTTATACCCGCGATGAAATCCTATCCGCGCTGGGTCACTGGACAATCTCACGTCAGCCCAGCATGCGCGAGGGGGTAAAATATCTGCCCGCTATAAATACGGATCTGTTCCTTATCACCCTTAACAAGACCGATAAGGACTATTCCCCGACTACCATGTATGAAGATTATGCAATAAATGAGGATTTATTCCATTTGCAGTCTCAGAGCACGACCTCAGAAAAGTCGCCCACTGGCCAGCGCTACATCAATCATGAAATCCGCGGTAGCACTGTGCTGCTCTTTGTCCGGGAAGACAAAAAAATCAATAACCTGAGTATACCCTATTATTTTTTGGGCCCGGCCACCTATGTTAGCCACGATGGTTCAATGCCCATGAGCATTATCTGGCGCTTGGAATATCCTATGCCTGGTAAATTGATCAGAACGACTGAAAGACTCGCTATAGCTTAAAAGGTGGACTTAAGGGATGCTCTTCACTTTATAAATTTGGGAAAATAGGGATCGTCAATTGGATTATTGGTTTATGATCTTCATCCTATACAACAATGGTAATGGTCATGAAATTATACGTTTCTTCTCAGATTTCAGGAACATCTAAATGACCGGTGCTGTTGGACAAAAACGTGTGTCTGTAAGTTTTTTAATTGAAACAATTATGTCGCTTCCACCGATTAAAGAACAAGATCAGATCATTAGAGAAATTCAGGGGCGAATATCAACAATCGATGTTGTTGATATTATGATTGATTTATCCCTAAAACATGCAGACCGCCTTCGCCAATCCATACTTAAAAAAGCTTTTTCCGGTAAACTCATTTGTTCTGTCAAAGATTACGAGCTTGATACTCCGTTGGAGCTACCTCTGGTCGTCGAAGCAGCCGCTGCTTATGGAACCAAGAGATGAAAAATATAAAAAAAGCGCATGCTCCTTAGAGCCTGCGCTTAATGATACAAAGGTAAACAATAAACAATGAGCCCGGCAGATATTGTACAAAAATTATAGAACTATTGTAACGTCCTGCGTGATGACGGTATGAGTTATGGAGATTATGTGGAGAAATTGACGTATCTCTTAAATTTAAGAGAGGTGATGCTTTGAAAAAAGGTGGACGTTATGATGTTTCTGGCTTAGTCGAAGCACAATATGAGCCAGGTTCTAACGATACGGTTCTTAGGAATCTTTTGGGAATTATTGATCTAGACGAAATGGGTCGAGTTGAGGCAAGGGGATTAGCTAAAGCAACAGATATATTAATTCGAAAATATGATCAGGAGCATCAGTTTAGCGAGGTAGATATTTGCCACTTTCATAAAACATGGCTGGGTAAAGCATATGAATGGGCCGGTAAATATCGCAACGTCAACATAACCAAAAATGATTTCACATTTGCAATGGCAGCTCAAACTCCTAAACTAATGAAACAATTTGAAAAGAACCAGCTCGCTAAATATACGCCTTGCATATTTAAAAATCAGATAGAAATTATCAAAGCACTGGCAGAGGTCCATACGGAGTTGCTGTTAATTCATCCTTTTCGGGATGGCAATGGAAGAGTTGCCCGCCTGCTGTCCACGCTAATGGCATTGCAGGCAGGGATGCCAATTTTGGATTTCAGTTTAATCAGTATGTATAAACAACAGGAATATAAAACGGCGGTGCAGTCTGGTTTGAATAGAAATTACCAACCTATGGAAACTCTATTTTTGGAGATCATTGAGAAGTCGATTTCTGCTTCGATGGGGTAACAATAAAAATGGTATCCGCAATTTCAGTAAGTTTATCGGCGATAGATAGAACATTATCGCCAGTCTCTATTGCCGTAGAGCTCGAAACATTAGTAATCAGAGAAGCGTTATAATTTTTCGAATTTTTTAGATAGGGGTTGGTTTCTATTAATGACTTTTTGTTCATAATAAGCTCCTTCTTAAGCACATAAATAAGTATATAACCTATTTAGAAAAATATAAAGGCTTTTTTATAAGGACTTAACGGACGCTCTTTACTTTATAAGTTTGGGAAAATAGGGATCGTCAATTGAATTATTGGTTTATGATCTTCATCTTATACAACAATGGGGATGGTCATGAAAATATACGTTTTTTCTCAGATTTCAGGAACATCTAAATAACCGTGCGGGACAATCCTATATCCTCCTGTCAAGAGAAAAGCAAAAACAACATAAAATCAATGCATTGCGACACATTGTAAGTTTTGGGCATCTGTATTGTAAGCCTTCGCCAATCCATCCTTAAAAAAACCTTTACCGGTAAACTGGTTCCTCAAAGCAATGATGATGAATATCAAGCAAATCCATAGAGACAACTCGCACAACTATAATCCATGCGACAAAATTCACTTAATCATTGAACTATAACACATAGAATATATCTTGACAGGCAAAAAAAGTATATGGTATGTGTAATTATTCACACAATAAATGAATACTATCGTTTTGGATATACCATGGAAACATTGACAGGCATAGGAAAAGCAGACAGGGAGAGAATGGCTGCGATCATTCGCGGCACAAAAGGCACAATATCTGTTGGAGATGCAGCAAGGATCTTAAATGTTAGTTCTGCGGATGCGGCTAAAATGCTTTCCAGATGGTCAAAAAAGGGTTGGATGTCCCGAATCCGCAGGGGTCTTTATGTTTCTGTGCCGTTGGAATCCATGACGGCTGACGGGCCGATTGAAGATCCCTGGCTGATTGCAGACCGCCTTTTTTCACCCTGCTATATCGGCGGCTGGAGTGCGGCTGAATATTTTGATCTGACAGAGCAAATTTTCAGCACTATTGTGGTTATGACGGTTCAAAAGCCAAGAGACCGCAGGCCGGTTATTAAAGGCACAGGGTTTATGCTGCACACGATTTCTGAAAAAGCCATGTTTGGCCTTAAGCCTGTATGGAGAGGGCAGGTAAAAATATCTGTGTCTGATCCAACGCGCACTATGCTTGATATGCTGGTAAACCCTGCTTTGGGCGGTGGGATACGTTCTGTAAAAGATATGCTTGTTAATTATATGCGGTCGGAAAATAAGAACCTGAAACAGCTTATTGAATACGGAGATCGTTTGGGAAATGGAGCAGCCTTCAAGCGCCTTGGCTTTTTACTTGAAAAGACAGCTCCTGATGAAATCAAGGCAATAGAACAATGCCGTAAAAGGCTGACAGCAGGAAATGCCAAGCTTGATCCAAAATTAAACAATATCAAGCTGGTTACCCGATGGAGGCTGTGGGTCCCGGAAAACTGGAAAAGGATGGAATCCCTTGATTAATAAGTCGGAAATAATGGAGTTTTCAAGGGAATTAGGACTCAGGGCAAATGTGATTGAAAAAGACTATGTGCTGGGATGGGTGCTTGCCGGTATATTCAACCATGATAGAATAGCTGAAGACTGGATATTTAAGGGCGGAACTTGCTTAAAGAAATGTTATTATGAAACCTATCGGTTTTCTGAAGATCTTGATTTTACACTAACTGAACCCAAGCATCTTAATCAGGATTTTCTTGTCAATTGCTTTAAAGATATTTCCGAATGGGTCTATGAAGCCACTGGCATTGAAATCCCGAAGGAACTCATCCGGTTTGATGTCTATCAGAATAACCGTGGCGGTATGTCTGCCGAAGGGCGCATCGGATACCGCGGGCCCTTGCAGCCAAGGGGAGATCTTCCCCGTCTAAAACTGGATTTAACTATTGATGAAATTCTGGTGCTGAATCCAGTCGTAAGGGATGTCCAACATCCTTATTCAGACTGTCCCGATGGTGGCATAAAAAGCAAATGCTATTGCTTTGAAGAGGTCTTTGCTGAAAAAATCAGGGCGCTGGCAGAGCGGGAACGCCCAAGGGATCTATATGATGTGGTCTACCTGTATCGGCATGAAGAATTGAGAGCCAACCAGAAAATTATCTTAAACACGCTTGAGAAAAAATGCGAGTTTAAAAAGATATCTGTTCCCACGATGGAGACCTTGAGGAATCGTCCTGAACGCGAAGAGTTGGAAGCAGAATGGGAAAATATGCTTGCCCATCAAATGTCCTCATTACCCGCTTTTGAAAATTTCTGGACAGAGCTTTCACAACTAATGGAATGGCTGCACGGCGCTTTTAAAAAATAAAGAATGGAGCAAATACAGGGCGTCAATTGGATTATTGGTTTATGATCTTCATCCTATACAAAAATGGGGATGGTCATGAAATTATACGTTTTTTCTCAGATTTCAGGAGTGCCTAAATGACCGGGGGAAATGAGTGCATACCGGATGCGGCGGTCTTGCTTGAATTGGCCAGGATACGGATGCCGTTTGGCAAGTATAGGGAGTGGCGTTTGATCGACCTGCCTGAGCCTTATGTGGTTTGGTTTGCCCAAAAAGGATTTCCGGCCGGACAACTGGGTGATATGTTGCGCATGGTTTATGAGATTAAAGTAAACGGTTTGGAATATCTTTTTAAACCGTTGCGGAATCTTTAAATGGAGAATAGACGGTAAAAAAACATGCATTACGAAGGCCCCATATACCGGCCACCCAGTGAAGCGAATTCTCTTCTGGTGCAGGCCACTGTCGGCTGTCCTCACAATCGGTGTACATTTTGTATGGTGTATAAAAAAGGTCCGCGGTATAAGGTGCGACCGGTTGCAGACATTTGCAAGGACCTGCTCGAGGCTGCACAGACGCACGGAACACGCGTCTCGACCCTGTTTTTTCCGGCCGGTAACACCATTGCGATGAAGACAGCAGATCTCTGCGAGATATGTCGCTATGCATACCAGGTGTTCCCGAATCTGAAACGCGTCACTGTTTACGGTTCTTTCCAGTACATCCATAAAAAAGGCCCGGAAGGGTTGAAGCAACTGGCAGAGGCCGGACTCTCACGAATCCACGTGGGACTGGAGTCTGGAGACGATGTTGTGCTTCGCCGTATTCAAAAGGGAACCCACAGCGACCAGGCTATTGAAGCGGGCAGATGGGTGATGGACTCAGGCATTGAATTGAGTCTTTACGTTATGATCGGCATTGGCGGACAGGATCGTACTAAACCGCACGCGACTGAAACCGCTCGCGTGCTCAATGCCGTGGCGTCGACATTCATCCGTCTGCGAACTTTTCTACCCAAGATTGACACCCCGCTGCTGGATGATGTGGTCAGCGGCCGGTTTAAGATGCTGGGTCCTCACGCCGCTATTCAGGAAATCCAGCGGATTATCAAACCTTTGATGGTTACATCGCAACTCACCAGCGACCACTATACCAATTATATTGCCCTTGAAGGCCGACTTCCCGAAGACAAGCCCCGCATTATGGCGCGGATCAAATCAGCCCTGAAAAGGGACGAAAGCAGCTTCCGGCCGTTTTATGTTGGAACGCAATAGGAAATATACACTCTAACAAGCATGGGCGTCCCTGTGTCTATCCCCAATTTATTGACAATAGTGAGATAAAAAGATATAATCTGAGAATTAAGTGTAAGTTAGCTTGTAATTATAAAACTGATAAATTCTATTACACGGAGGGGTTTTATGGGTCGTATTATTAGATTGTCTGTAACCGTATGTTGTCTGTTTGCATTTGTTGCATTTCCTGTTGCGTGTGGCGGGGACAAAAAAGAGGAAGTTCCTGTTGAAAAGGCAAAGCAGGTATCAAAGGCAAAAATAGAGCATACGCCAGAGGCAAAACAAGTATCAAACGCAAAGACAGAGAATGCGCCGGAGGCAAAACATGTATCAAAAGCAAAGCCGAGTCCTGACAAGGCGGTAGCAATGCTTAAAGCCGGCAATACGAGATTTATTGAGGGAATATCAAATCATCCGCACATCAACCTCGGTCGGCTTATTCAATCAGGAAAAGAAAGTCAGGGAGATCATGCTTATGCCACGGTTATTACCTGTTCTGACTCCCGTGTTCCTGTTGAACTCATCTTTGACGCAGGTGTCATGGATATTTTTGTTGTCAGGGTTGCAGGCAATGTCTGCGATGTGGATGAGATCGGATCGATCGAATACGGTTTAGCCCATGTAAACACTCCGGTTCTTGTTGTTCTGGGTCATACGCAGTGTGGAGCAGTAACCGCTGTAACCCACGCTATTCACGGCACAGGACATGCTCTGGAACGCAATATTCCGCCTTTGGTTGACAACATAGCGCCGGCTGTGCGTCGTGCTATTAGTAAATATCCCGAACTGCTTGGTGATAGTATTATTCCTAATGCGATTGAAGAAAACGTCTGGCAGGGAATTGAAGATCTTTTCATGAATAGCCCTGCAACAAGAAATCTTGTAAAGAGCGGATCTGTAAAGGTGGTTGGCGCCATTTATGATGTCGGCACAGGCAAGATTGAGTGGCTGCCCGATGCAAAAGTTGATTATATCTTTAAAACAGTCGAGGCAAATCCAGCCCGTGCGATGAAAGCCATGGCCTCAGAAGGTCATTAAAAAACCATTGCCTGTCATTTTCTGTTTTTATAATAGGTGATAGGATTTTTATGTGGGAGGGACATGTGGGACGTCCAGACGGACTTGTCAACCACGTTCCACCCCTCCCAGGTATCTGATTTGTCAAGTTTTTCTCGAAGCCCTATAACCAGCGATTGTTATGTAGTATCTCCCATTTACCTTTTATTTCCCAGAAAGATATTGACAACTATAGCAAGGGGAATATAAAACATAAAAAACTGAACGATCGTTCAAAAAGCAAGGGTGATTTTTTAAAAGAGTCTGAAAAGGGGGTAAAGTTGAATTTTGATCTTACAACGGAGCAGGAAATTATCCGTAATTCAGTACGTAAATTTGCTGAAAAAGAAATTGCTCCAGTAGCTTTGGAGCTTGATGAAAAAGAAGAATTTTCAGCAGAACTTACAAAAAAAATGGGAGAAATCGGTCTCTTTGGAATGTTTGTTTCAGAGGAATATGAAGGCCAGGCCATGGATTATCTTTCCTACATAATCGCTGTAGAGGAGATTGCAAGGGTGGATGGATCTCAGGCTGCTACCATTGCAGCGGGCAACTCTCTTGGAATCGGCCCGATCTATTATTTCGGCACAGAGGATCAGAAGAAAAGGTATCTTCCGAAACTCTGTAGTGGAGAAGCCTTATGGGGATTTGGTCTCACAGAGGCAAATGCCGGTTCCGATGCAGGTGGAAGCAGAACCAACGCGGTCCTTGACGGAGATGAGTGGGTTATCAACGGGTCTAAAATTTTCATAACCAACGCTGCCTGTGAAATGACAATGGGGGTGACTGTTCAGGCTATCACCGGAATCAGTCCCAACGGAAAGCCTGAATATACATGCTTTCTTGTAGAACATGGAACCAAAGGTTTTAAAGCTGTTCCAATGCATAAAAAGATGATGTGGCGGGCTTCAAATACTGCTGAATTATACTTTGACGATGTAAGGATACCAAAAGAAAATATACTCGGCAAAAAAGGTGACGGGTTCCACCAGATGCTGAAAACACTTGACGGCGGTCGGCTTTCCATAGGGGCGATGGGATTGGGCGGGGCTCAGGGGGCTTATGAGGCAGCGCTCAGATATTCGAAAGAAAGGGAGCAGTTTGGACAGCCAATTTGCAAATTTCAGGCAATTGCTTTTAAACTGGCAGATTGCGCGCTTGAGATAGAATGCGCCAGAAATTTATTGTACAAGGCCTGCTGGCTGAAAGACCAGGGCCGGCCATTTGAAAAAGAGGCTGCAATGAGCAAGCTTTGCTGTTCCGAGGTCATGGGCAGGGTGGCGAATCATGCTGTACAGATTCACGGCGGATATGGACTGATGAAGGAATACAATGTCGAAAGGTTTTACAGGGACCAGAAACTTCTTGATATCGGAGAAGGGACTTCAGAGATTCAGAGAATAGTGATTTCACGGTATATAGGTTGCTAAGTGTGGATGGACATTAAGTAGATGATTCTGCATGCGGAGGTAGTAATGAATGATAATGTTCTATTGGCAGAAGAACAAGACGGCATAGCGATTCTCACACTTAACCGTCCCGATATTATGAACGCCATTAATTTTTCTTTGCTTCATGCCATAAAGAAAAAGCTTGAGGATCTGAGGGTCAAACAGGGCATCAGGGTGATAATAATAACCGGAGCAGGAGAAAAGGCCTTTTGCGCAGGGGCGGATCTAAAGGAAAGAGTCTTGCTTAATGACCAACAGGTAAAGGAGTTTATTTTTACAATAAGAAACCTTTTTACTTTTATTGCGCTGCTTAATAAACCTGTGATTGCGGCAATAAACGGAGTAGCGCTTGGCGGGGGCACGGAATTATCTCTGGCATGCGATATCCGTATAGCCTCAAAGAATGCTTCCATGGGACTCACGGAAACCAGGCTTGCCATAATTCCCGGAGCAGGTGGAACCCAGAGGCTGCCGAGGCTTATCGGATGCGGGAAAGCCAAGGAGTTAATATTTACAGGCCGCAGGGTTGGGGCACAGGAAGCCTTGCAGATCGGTCTTGTAAATCAAATCTGTGAGCAGGAATCGCTCCTGGATGAATGCAAAAAAATGGCGGCCATGATTTGCGAAACAGGCCCAATTGCAATTGAACAGGCTAAGTATGCAATAAATTATGGGCTTGAGACAGATATCCATACAGGTCTTGACATTGAATCAAATGCTTACTGGCTTACAATCCCTACCGAGGATCGCCTGGAAGGAATTGCCGCTTTTCGTGAAAAAAGAAAACCTGTATATAAAGGAAAATGATGTTGTTAAGTTTCGAGTGACTAAAGTGAGCTAAAGTGACTAAAGTTAAGGAATTCTGTCAATTTTATAAAAAACCAAAGCATAGCGACTCCTTAACTTTAGTCACTTTAGCTCACTTCAAACTTTAGTCACTTTGTTCTAAATAGGATAAAAAAGATGACTGATAACAAGGCGGCAAACAGGTCGCACTGGGAAAATGAAGAAAAGAGGCTTGACGAGCTGGTTTATCAGGCCATGTGGCCGGGTGGAGAAAAGGCTGTAAGCAGGCTGGCAAAACAGGGCAAACGACCGGTTCGGGAACTGATTGAGAAACTGATAGATTCAGGCACGCAGTTTTTTGAGTTAAGCCGTATTGCAGGTTTTGGAATGGATTATCCAGGTGTTTTTGATGTGCCCTGCGGGGGGCTTGTGACAGGAATTGGCAAAATTCACGGCAACTGGACTATGATCTTTGCCAATGACAGCCGTGTGAAGGCAGGCACATATTTTCCAATCACACTAAAAAAACATATGCGCGCCCAGGCAATTGCGAAGCAGTGCGGCTTAAACTGCGTTTATATCGCAGATTCAGGAGGGGCGTTCCTTCCCATGCAGGCGGATGTCTTTCCTGATGATCAGCATTTCGGCTCCATGTTTTACAACATGGCACGCATGTCGTCGCAGGGATTAAAACAGATTACCTTAAGCACCGGTGGCAACACGGCAGGAGGAGCCTATATTGTTTTTATGGCTTGTCAATCTGTGATGATAGATCAGATGTCATACTCATTTTTAGGCGGCCCTCCTCTTGTGAAGATGGCTACAGGAGAGGTGATTTCAGCGGAAGACCTTGGAGGCGCAAGGGTTCATACGCAGGTTTCAGGCGGTGCTGATCATTTATGCGCCAACCAGGACGAAGCAATAGAGACGGTACGGGGAATGCTTTCCCTTGAACCGCCCCAGAAAATAAATCTTCACAGGTACGCTGAAACCCCTCCGAAGATTCCTGCAGATAGAATTTATGAGTTAATGCCTGCTACCGTGCATCAGGGTATTGATGGCCGGAAGATTCTGGAATCGATTGCCGATGACAGTTACTTTATTGAATATAAGAAAAATTATGCTCCTGGAAGAGGAGACAATATTATTACAGGGAAAATACGCATAAAGGGAATTCCGGTTGGTGTTATTGCCTCCAATGCGATCGGGATAATATTTTTTGAGGCTGCACGCAAAGCCACGGAATGGATTGTTCGCTGCTCTCAGGAAAAAATACCGCTGCTCTTTGTCCAGAGTTCGCCGGGATACATGGTGGGATCTGAATCTGAACATATGGGAATCGGCAAATACGGCGCAGACATGGTAAGGGCGGTTTCATGCGCTCAGGTGCCAAGGATCCAGATTGTAATAGGCCCGGATAACGGCGCTGCAAATTACGGTATGTGCGGCAGAGCATACAGACCGCATTTTCTGTTTTCAACAATGAGGGCACGCACTTCGGTTATGAGCGGGCGCAGCGCGGCAGGCGTGCTTCTCTCAATTGAAGAACGTAAGAGGGATGCCAGCGGGAAGTCCATGACCGAAGAGGAAAAAGAGGTGTTCCGTCAAAAGATGATCGAAAAATATGACGGGGAGGCCCATCCTTTTTACTGTGGCGCGCGTCTTTTGAATGACAGGGTTATAAAATTTTCAGAGATCCGGGATTGGCTTGCCATGGCTTTTGAGGTAAGCCTGCTTAAACCGATTGGCGACCCTTCTTTTGGAAACTTTAGATTTTAATCCCAATTTTTTTTGGAAAGGAGGCCTTGATTGATATGACTGAATATGATTTTTGGAAGATTTTTCCCAAAATGCCCAGAAAGGTAACTATCGGTGACATAACGATTAGGGACGGTTTCCAGCATGAAGAAAAATTCATTTCCACTGCGGCAAAGATATTTTATCTTGAAGAGCTTATATTTGCAGGCTGCCGGCATATCGAAGTAACCAATCTTGGAAGCGCATTTTTAATGCCCCAGTTCAGGGATGCTGAAGATTTGTTTAAACACCTGAGAGGGGATCTGTTTAAAAAACGATGTGAAAGAAAAGGTGTTAATTATAATGACATCTGCTTTACAGCCATTACTATCCGTGAATCTGCCGTTGACAGGGCTATTCAGTTAAAAGAAAAGGGTATCGGGCCTGATCGTCTCCTGATGATGGTTTCTACGGAAGAAGAGCATCATTATGCAAATGCAGGAACGACGCTTCCCGAATACTGGAAAGAAGCGGAGCGTTGCATTAAAAAATGCAATGATGCGGGCATGAAGATGTGTGGAACGGTCAGCACTATCTGGGGGAGTCCTATTGGCGGGGCTACGGATATGAAGGATGCAGTTGAATTCTCAAAAAGATGGCTGGCAATCGGAGCCCACGACATTGAACATGCGGACCATGACGGCAGCGCTTCAGCTCCGGATGTTTACCGTTATTTTTCCATGATACTTGATGAAATGCCCGATCCAGCTCTCCATATCGGCCATTTCCACGAAACAAAGCGCATATCGTCGGCATCTGTTCTGGCGGCATTGCAGGCAGGGATTACATTCTTTGAGGCAACCATGGGAGGCCTTGGCGGACAGCCGGCAACCTTCATGGATGACTGTCCTACCAAGGGCACGGGAGAATATTATTATAAAGATCCAAGATATGTGGGTTTGGTTACACTGGAGGATACGCTGGTACAAATCGACGAGATGGGCATCGAGCATGGATATGATGTCGACCGTATTCTATGGCTTGGCAGGCAGATGGAAAAGACAATTGGACGAAAACTGCGTTCCGAGGCTATAATTAATGGCCGGACTTTAAAAGAAGGGCATATGGAATTTGCCAGACCAGGTTTAAAGGAAAGAAAGATAAAATTAAGCGAAGAGCCTGGACAAAAAATTCCAGGTGATTGGAATTTTTTGAATTAAGGAGTTAAAAATGGAAACAAAGAAGCAAAAATCCCATATAAATGTGGACTTTTTTGAGGATCTGACAGGTGACATCTCTACGTCAAAAAATAAAGGCATTGAAGACATCGGAAAAAAGATTAAATCTCTCAGAGAAGAAAAAGGGTTATCAATTGACGAGGTTTCCAAGCTGACAGGGTTTGATTCTGAGCTTCTTACAAGCATAGAAAAAAACGAGGTGCAGCCACAGCTTGGCACGGTTATCAAGCTTTCAAAGGCATTAGACGGCGCATTCAGCCGTCTGGTTTCAGGGGTTGGTGACAGGTTCTATTCGGTTACCCGGAAGGATGATCAGAAGATCGTTTCAAAATCAACGTCAAAAAAGGGTAAAAAGAAACTATATACCTACAGAAGCCTTGCCCCTGAAGTAAAAGGGCGTCACATGGAGGCCATGATTGTCAAGCTCGAAGAAAACCCGGAAAAAGAGCTGTCGGTTCATGATGGGGAAGAATTTATCTATATTATAGATGGAGTTGCGGCGCTCAAAATCGGAGAGGAATACTTTGATCTTAAGCCAGGGGACAGCGTTTACTACCTTTCAACCGTACCACACCAGATTACTTCTAAAAAAGGCCAGGCAACTATATTAGCTGTGCTTTATGAAGGCTAAAGGAGACTCACTAATGGCCGAAACAGCCAAAACGCCTGAAGACCTGAACCATGAAGATAAGGCACGTCTTGTTCTTGACATGTTTCACAGGATAATAATCCACTACGGCCTATGGTTTGCCGAGATAAAGCATCAGATGGGTATGGAGAAGGCTCTTGAAATACTGGGCAATGCATCAAAAAGAAGTTATGCTTATCAGATGAAAAGGCTTTCCAAAGTTCTTGGGTTTGAGATGAAGGATGATCTTCCGGTGTCTTTGTTGGAAATGCCGGAGGAATCGATTCAGAAGCTTATGGACAGTGTTGCGTTAAACTGGCTTGCAAATGACGGTGTATGGTTTCAGGCAGTGGAATTTGAAAGTGGCATGAACGATGCCAAGCGATGCAACGATTCCTGCTGGGCGCATTTTTCTCCTTTTGAAGCCTGGTCAATTAAAAGGTTTTTGAATCTTTCTGAAAATTCCGGACTTGAAGGTTTAAAAAGAGCTCTTAATTTTCGTCTCTATGCCAATATTAATACCCAATCCATTATTGATGAAAACCCGGATAGTTTTGTGTTTCAAATGAATGAGTGCCGAGTTCAGTCAGCACGAAAACGGAAAGGGCTTGATGATTATCCGTGTAAATCCGGAGGATTAATTGAATATACATCTTTTGCAAAAACCATCGATCCGGCAATCGGCACGGAATGCATAGGCTGTCCCTCTGATGCACATCCTGACGACTGGTACTGCGCCTGGCGATTTAAAATCAACCGGTCAGCCGATAAAGAGTAGCTACCCTGCCTTCTGTATTCCACATTATTTATGTCCCCGCATGCTCCGCCAGCGAGGCGGGATCGATAGTATCTTTGAAATCAGACTTTCAGTTGTTATGAATACCTGGGCGCATAAAACCCATTTCCTTTAATGATAAACAACCTTTCTTTGTGATAATTATGTGATCCAAAACAGATATTCCAATGATTTCACCGGCATCAACCAGCTGTATGGTAATTGCTATATCATCGGGGCTTGGTTTGAGTATGCCTGAAGGGTGGTTGTGGGCAATTATTTTCCGACCTGATTTTCCAACTCAACAATCCCTCGTAATTGTTTTATGATTCCTTCTCTTACCTTTTTATTTCTTGTCTTGCGAAAGAGTTTCAAGAAAGTCCTTTCTTCCTTGTCGAGGGGTTGGAAGGTTTCAATGGAATCTTCTCCGGAATTATATTTTAAGACATGCTCTGAAACCTTAAGAGAGCTTTTTTCTTCCTCGAAAAAGGTGGTAATATTAATTCCAAGGGCTTCTGAGATCTGTTGCAATCGCATGACAGAAATCCTGGTTGAGCCCTTCTCGTATTTTTGGATTTGCTGAAAAGAAAGACCTATTTTTTCGGCTAAATCAATCTGAGAAAGACCCCAGTTTTTCCTTATCTGTCTAATTTTCAGCCCAACCTTTTTTTCTATCAATCCCTTTTTCCTTTGATCGGTATTATCCAACCCCTTACTATTTAGATAAACATTTACCATATAAAAAACCGAAAAGTCCAACAACCGACGGTGGTATTTTTTTCTTGCTTTTAATATCCTCTTGGTTGTATTATAAATGAAAAAAGAGGACTATATGGGGAAAAAAAGGATACTTATCGCAGATGACGAGGAGGCTATAAGGATTTTACTTGCTATGGCTCTGAAAACTTATGATTACGAGGTTGATATTGTTAAAAATGGGCTTGAGGCGATCAACAATATTTACAAAAGATCTTATGATTTAATTATCACGGATTATATGATGCCCGAAATGGACGGACTTGAATTAACCAAAAGGATAAGATCAGAATATCCTTTTATTCCAATTCTTATTGTTTCCGCCAATGGGCCTGTACATGATTTCCTGAAAAGTGGGGCTACTGCTTGTATTCCAAAACCATTCAATATCTTCGAACTACAAAACATAATAAAAACAATGCTGAACCGCAATAGCGAGCGAATCTAAAAATGGCTACTTCCTTACGGTCGAAGATTCCCTGTAGCTTGCTACAGGGAATCTTCAATAAAGAAAAATAGACTGATATTTATAGTCATTATCATTTTTCCTTTATACACGTTTCAAGCATGATTAAAAAGCCTTAAACCGCTAATGACGTAAGAACGTTGTGTGTCCGATCTGTTATATCCATCAACTCTTCTTCTGTTACACATAGCGGAAGGAAGAGATATATGACATTTCCCAATGGGCGAAGGATCAATCCGTTTTTCAGCCCTTTTTTGTAAACCGACAATCCTATCCTGTCTTCAAAAGAGAATGGCTTTTTGGTTTGTCTGTTTTTTACAAGTTCGAATGCTGCTACCATCCCTATATGTCTTACATCACCTACAATCGGAATCTCTCTGAATTTTTGTATGACCTTATGAAAAGTTACGATTTTTGCCGCTGCATTTTCCAGTGTCTTCTCTTTTTTAAAGAGCTCTAAAGAAGCAAATCCTGCGGCCGTGCTTAACGGGTTGGCCGTATAGGTGTGACCATGATAAAAGGTCATGTTGCTGGTATAATCAGCATAAAAGGCATCATATATCTCATCGGTCGTCAGGGTGGCGGCAAGAGGGAGAGTCCCGTTGGTTATCCCTTTTGAAAGGCACATAAAATCCGGCTTTACTCCTGCATGCTCGACCGCAAACATCTTTCCTGTCCTTCCGAAACCCGTGGCCACCTCATCCACGATCAGATGGATATTGTATGCATCGGCAAGTGCCGCAACCTTTTTAAGATACTCAACAGGATAGATAATAAAACCCCCTGCCCCCTGCATCATAGGCTCAAGTATGATTCCTGCGATCTCATTGCTATGTTCCTTAAGAAGTTCCTCCAGAGGATCAACACATTCTATGGCGCAGGTTTCTCGTTTCTTAGCGCACGGACATCGGTAACAATAAGGAGAAGGTATCTTAAATGCGTCAAAAAGAAGGGGGGCAAATGTTTGATTAAAGACTGAGTCCCCTCCAACGCTCATTGCACCAATAGTGTCGCCGTGATATCCGTTTTCAAGCCCGATAAATTTCTCCTTTTTTTCCTGCCCTTTATTTTTCCAAAACTGGAATGACATCTTCAGGGCTACTTCGCAGGAAGTGGAGCCATTGTCTGAATAAAAGACTTTACTGAGATTTTCAGGGGAACATTGAACCAGACTTTCTGCAAGTAATATTGCATTCTTATGGGTAAACCCGGCAAAGAGAACATGATCAAGCTCGGAAAGCTGTTTTTTTATCGCGGACTGGATATAGGGATGATTGTGCCCGTGCACGTTACACCACCAGGAAGAGATGGTGTCATAATAGACATTTCCTTCATGGTCGTAAAGACGGCAACCCTCCCCTTTTTCAATCAAGACAGGATATTCCTTTTCATAATCTTTCATCTGAGTATAAGGATGCCAGATATATTTTCTGTCTTTTTCCAACAGGTCAAAATTTATCATATTGCCCGAAGTATCCTTTCTCCTATAGGTTCAAATTCATCGATTAACGCCTCCATTGAATCGAGTTTGGATAACGATCCAAACGATGGTCTTTTTCCTATTCTGGAAATAGTTTTTCTATTATCCTCTTCTATTATTTTATCCTCTTTTCCTGCAAAATTAAAGACCATGCCGAGTATCGTGATATCTCTTTTTGTTAGGGCCTCAATGGTAAGAAGGGTATGGTTGATTGTGCCTAAACCGCTATCAGTGACGATCAAGACGGGAATTGCAAGATCTGCCACAAGATCGATCAGAAGACGGTCTCGGGTAAGAGGAACCAGAACCCCCCCCACCCCTTCGACTATAAGAAGATCGTGCCTACGCATAAGCGTATGATAGCTTTCTACGATCTTATCAATATCAACCTCTTGCCCTTCCAGTTCTGCGGCAAGATGCGGAGAGGCTGGGAAATCGAATGTATATGGATGTAAAAGCAAAGGGTTATCAACATCTTCCTTTTCCCTTCCTATCATCGAGAGGCAATAATCGATATCGTCCGAGGTATTCCTGTTTCCAGTGCTCACCCATTTTTGAATTCCGACGTTAATACCTTTACGGCTCAAGTACCTGGCCAGGCAGCCGCATATAACTGTTTTGCCTATGCCTGTATTGGTGCCGGTAATAAATAAGCTTTTATTTTTCATAGACATTCCACGAGACCTTTGAAAAATGTCCCCTTTTGCCCGATTACTGCGTCAGGCTTAAATATAATTTTGAGTTTTTAATTATCAATGAAGGAAAAAATCCGATTTTAATTCAACATTTAAAATTAATAATTCTCAATGTAGCCGGCCTCACATAAAAAAACCTGATAACTTATCTTTATTGCCCCGAACCTCCTGATATAAGCATTTTCAGCCTTTTCAAGAAGCGCCGGAGTAAACAGAATCCTGTCTCCGTTTTTTCTAATATTTACTCCGGTATGTTTTATTGTCTTTAACAGCCCAAGGATGTTCTCATGTTTTCCTGTAAACACGGTTTCGCTTATTTTGACACTTTTAAAAATAGTGTTCAAAAGGGATTTCACCTCATCATGTCGCATAAAATCTTGCGCCGCCATATTTACTTTTCCTGGATATATATCCTTCATTATTTCATAAAGTTCATAGAATGTTTCAGGCCCCATCATTGAAAAAACAATCATTCCTCTGTTGGCGAGCAGTTCATGGTAGTGTTCCAACCCTTTCTTTAAATCCGCAAACCATTGAAAGGTGGAATTTGAAGTAATCAGATCGTATTTTTTCCCGGTTTCAGGAATAAACTCCTCTGCATCATCAACAAACAGTCTGATACTTTTGTTCTTGTTTAATTTACGAGCGGCAACAGAGATCATCTCAGACGAGAAATCTATAGCTGTAATGTCGGCTGACGGAAACCTTTCTTGCAGCATCTTAGTGTAATTTCCTGTCCCGCATCCGATTTCAAGTATATTCTGAAAAATATGAGGCTGTATTGAATTTATAAGCCTGACGGCAATCTCCTTCTGGACAGAAGCATATTGATCATAGGTAGCGGCAGCTTTTGAAAACGAATTTTT
The DNA here is from genome assembly GCA_030656555.1 of Candidatus Desulfaltia sp. GTDB lineage: Bacteria > Desulfobacterota > Desulfobacteria > Desulfobacterales > ETH-SRB1 > Desulfaltia. The sequence continues at coordinate 116,532 of JAUSPN010000049.1, forward strand.
TATCCTCTGTTTATATTCCCGCATAAAATCTTTCCTTGAAATCAGGCTCGAGAAACGGGAGATGTCCGCTTTTTTTAAAAGCAACGATCCTGGGAAAAGAGATATCCTTTGCCATTTGAACTATCTCGGAATAAGGCGCAATCCGGTCTTTTTCCCCATGAATTATCCTTACAGGATTTTCTTTCAGCGCAGCGGTCTCAAGTGTTTGTTGCATCAGGTACTCGAGCCCGTTTAAAAGAAATTCCAGATCGAGCATCTCTATATAGGATGAAAACACGCGCTCTTTAAACCACTCAAATGTCCGTTTTTGTCCTATAAAGCAATTTCTGTAAAACCGGCTCAGATATAATCTGCGATCCTTTATTAAAAGGGCGATCTGGGAATCGATTTCTTTTTTTGGGTAGCTTTTTCTCATGGAAACTAAAAAGATTTCTTCCGCGAACTCCCAGCCATATTCCTCTAAAAAACTGATAGCCAAAAATCCCCCCATTGACCATCCAAAGAGCGAGACCTTTTTAATCTGATTTTCAACCAGCGCGCTCATAAGGTCTGCGCTGAAACGCTTTGGATCATTTATTTGTGGAAGAAGATAATCGAAATCAAGATCAAGCGGCTCAAATATTCTTGCGTCAAAACCCCATCCAGGGATCAACACAAGAACTTTGTTGTGCCCCCTATTTAGATATTGGAATCTGTTTAAACGCATGTTTCAAAACATCCGCAGCCTTTTTAAGGTCGTCTTCGGAATGATTACAGGTAATGGAAAACCGGATACGAGCCGTTCCTGCAGGTACAGTAGGCGGACGCACGGCAAGAGCAAAAACGGCGTTTTCATAAAGCCTGTTTGAGATATTCAATGCATAGTAATTTTCACCTGCAAGTACAGGCACGATCTGGGCGTTTCCCATGGTATTAAGGTGGTTTTCTTTTAGGAGAGATCTAAAATATTTAGCCTTTTCCAGCAGGATAGACCTTCGAGCCGGCTCTTCCGCCAGCATCTTTATTCCTCCTATACTTGCGCCGGTTACAGAAGGGGGAAGCGCTGTTGAATATATGAAGCTTCTTGCCCTGTTAATGCAATAATCGATCAGTTTCGCTGATGCCGCAGCATACGCGCCATAGCTGCCAAGCGCCTTTCCAAAAGTTCCTACAATAATATCTATCTTGTCTGTCAATCCGTATTTTTCGGCGACACCTGTTCCTTTTTCTCCAATAACGCCGACAGCATGGGCCTCGTCTATCATACAAAGGGCGTCATGCCTTTCCTTTAATTCCACGATCTCTTTAAGTGGCGCTACGTCTCCGTCCATGCTGAATAGAGACTCTGTAATGATAAACGCTTTTTTGAATCTTTTTCTTTCCTTTTTCATCAATGTTTCAAGGTGGTCAACATCGTTATGTCGAAAACGAAAACAATGCGCGCCGGAAAGAAGGACTCCGTCTACGATACTTGCGTGGTTAAGGCGGTCAGAGAATATAACATCTTTTCTGCCACATAAAGCCGATATAAGGCCGATATTTGCCAGATAGCCGCTTCCAAATAAAAGAGCCTTTTCCTTGCCCATGAAATCCGCCATCATCTCTTCAAGCTGATGGTGTATAGAGAGATCGCCGCTCATGAGTCTTGAAGCAGACGAACTCGTTCCGTATCCATTGAGCGCCTTTTGACTCTCTTCGAGAAGTCGTGGATGTCCGGCAAGGCCGAGATAGTCGTTGGATGAAAAGTTCAGACATTCTACATCGTTTATGTATACCCGGCCAGGCCCGGCAGGCCGCAGAGGTTTGAGTGTCCGCAGCAGATGCTGCTTTTTTCGTTCATCCAGGTACGCATCTAACCATTCCATAACTTTCTTATCTCCGATACCATGGCAAGGTCTTCTTCAGGAGACCGCCCTTTTACAGTCAGATATCCTCCGATCATCATACCGTTTGCGCCGGCAATAAAGGCCAATCCCTGGAAATCTTTTAAAACCGATTCTCTGCCGGCCGCTATCCTTATTGTCCTGTTGCCTGTGATTAAGCGAAAGATTGCGATGGTTCGCAGAACTTCTGCTGCTGAAATGTTTCTTGTTCCTTCAAACGGCGTTCCTTTCAAAGGAACAAGTATGTTGATCGGAATCGAATTTACATTGAGGTCTCTGAGCGTCAGAGCCATATCAACCCGGTCTTCTTCGGTTTCACCCAGCCCTATAATTCCGCCGCTGCATACTTCAAGGCCGGCCTCCAAGGCCGCCCGTATGGTCCTGATTCTGTTGTCAAATGTATGGGTAGTGACAATATTGGGATAGAACCGTCGAGATGTCTCAATGTTGTGATGATACCGGTTAAGTCCGGCATCTTTTAGAAGGACAAGAGATTGTGTGTCAAGTATGCCTAAAGAGGCGCAAGGGGATATTCCGATTTTTTCCTTTATTGTGTTTATCACGTCAGCGATTTTTTCCACTTCTTGTGGGTTAAGCCCCTTTCCACTGGTAACAATAGAAAATCTTTCCGCCCCGATCTCTTTTGCCCTTTCCGCTTCAGCCAGCAATTCATCTTTGCTCTTTAACGGATATACAGAAACTTTTGTGTTATAATGAATTGATTGCGCGCAAAATTTGCAATCCTCGCTGCAACGTCCTGATTTGGCGTTGGTGATACTGCACAGCTCAATCTTTTTTCCTGCCAGGAGTTTTCTTTCCTCGTTGGCAAGCAAGATCAATTCCCAGGTAGATAGTTTTTGAAAATCATGCAATTTTCTATACATATTCTAATAATCCAAATAAGCTGTGTGGATTTCGGTTCTCCGCTTTACTGCGGACGAAATGACATATTTAATTGCCAAATTAATACCATACTACACTTATTATAAAATGCAACTATCGTTAAAACCCAGCCCCCAACTCTTGTGAATATCTGCGAAAACCATGCATATTCTACTTTACGCGTAAGTAAAATCAGGTTATGTTTATAGCAAGCTTTTAAAAATATTTCCCGCTAAAAGCGGGATCCAAATTCAAGGAAGGCGAAGATTTTAACCGAATGTATTATCGGAATCTGGAAAGAGAACGAAGCGGTTTAGAAAACGCTCTCAAGAACGAATACCTGGATTTTAGCGCTGCATTTATGGTTGTTCAGGATCTGCATCAGCTTGTCCGAGCGTTTCCGGAAATTATCCGGCAGGAAACAATCTTGGCGCTGAAAAATGTTCTTGAAGATTCAAAGCATACTTCCCAAACACAATCATTATTCCTCTATAAAGAGGCTGCTGATGCACTGGCCTCTATTCTGGTTCTTTCTGTTAATGAGTCTCTATCAAAAAAAAGCATTTCTTCCCTGAAACACATTGTTAATACAGGCTCCGGCATGCAGCAAAGAGCTGCTACCGAAGCCATGGGATCACTTCCCCTTCAAATTTGCGGCCCCAGGATGCCTGAGGATCGTTCTGAGAAGATACCATATGTAAAGTGGGATGACATATTAAAGCTTAACAATATTACTGCCTGTAATAACCCGGTAATTTTTGGCAGGAGTCTGGTCGCGCCAATAAATAATAGCTCCAAAATACTTGTTGTAAAATTAGCTGTCACCGAAAGCGCGCTGGAATTAATAAAAAAAGAGGCGGACTGGATGCATTATCTGTCTGCTTCGGGCTATTCCTTACCTGTTGAATTTATGATTCCTCAGCCTCTTCAGATTAACGTAAGCTATTTGTTCCGGCTTAAAAAACTGCCTGTCAAACTTCCGGAGGGATCAAATATTAATCCAAAATACAATTATGCCATAGCCTATATAGCTCATAAGGACTATTTCAGCTATCCGAACGACCATAGAAAAGCAAGACAATTGACCAAGGACAAATTCAGAGAGGTAATATTAAGAAATGCCTGGCTATTGGGGAAATTAACCTCTTTAGGCATTATTCATTCGGCCCCTATTCCTCTTTTCCATAATCGTGTGCAGCGCAACAGAAGAGAAGATCGGGGAGTCTATGAATGGCACCATGGCGGCAGGCTTGACAGGTGGCTGTATTCATGCCGGTATCCAAATTTCGGAATAACCGGCATAAGAGATTTTGAACATCTTATCTCATATCAGGGATCGAGCCGGGAGCTTTACAGGCACATCGGCAGACAGATATTAAGCATGGTTCTGGTAACCGGCAGCTACTTCCGTAATTTTGAGGCTGATAAGGTTGGGTTAGACAAGCATGGAAACCCTGTGGATGTCCGATATCTCTTTGATAAACCCTTTTTACAGGAACTTCTCCGTAGTATTTTTCAGGAGTATTATAATGGATTTGTAGAAGAAAATTTTTGCGGCAATATCCCTTTTAACATTGAACAGCTCAGCGCCCGTATAATTGAAGAGATGGGGGTTGATCATCATATGGAGGAAATTCTGAGAGTGGCCGATCAAATAGAAATGACAAAAAACGAGTTTATAGATTTTCTGGCTACAAGAGGCTACTCACAAGAAGAAATAGAATCTTTTAATAAAGGTGCAGCAGATATTACCATCCAGACCGGCCCACATCTTGGGGGTTTTAATCAGAGGATATCCGTGCCGGAACTTATTCAATGTCTGGAAGTGGTGTCGGCCTATTGTATAGGGGGCAGATATCTGGCGGAAAAGGACTGAAAGAGATGAACATTGAAGATCGAGTCTGCCAAAACTCTCTGGCGGAAACATTGAATGGAAAAAGAGATGAACGTCGAACATCCAACGTCCAACGTCGAATTTTGAATAAGGTATTCTACCAATTTATAAACTGGCAGAGCGAAGCGATTTCATCATTCGATGTTGGACGTTCAATGTTCGATGTTGGACGTTCATCTTTCAAAAATATCTGTGAAATGTTCGGCATTTGTTTTTTTAACTAAAGAATCAGCCTGTGGTCAAACAACTTAATGGGATACGTACATTGACTTTAGAAGAGCTGGTTGTTATGATTTTGATTATGAAACCAGGAAACATTATTGAATATATCGACCGCCAGAAAATAATATGCGCGGTTGTTATGGAAGTCAAAAATACGAAATTGCGGCTTCTTACGGAAAATGACAGGGAAGTAAAACTTTCTCCGAGCCGTGTTTCACATAAATCCAGCACATGTATGGATCTTTCATTTAGCAGATATGAGCTGGTTGCAACTTTAAAGGCAGCGGCAAACAAGCGCAAAAATCTGGTCGGCAGTATAAATATCAGCGAGTTATGGGACATATTACATTCAGAGCAGGAATGGATTGATCTGGCCACTATGACCGAACTGTGTTTTCCGGATAGCCCTGACGGTGATCACGAGGCTGCGGTTGTCAGAGCATTTTTTAACGACAGGCTCTATTTTAAGTTCGACCTTGATCGCTTTTTCCCGAATTCAGAAAATCAGGTTGAGCAGATCGCTGTACACAGAAGGGAAGAGGCTCGAAGAAATCGGATAATAGAGGAGGGCAGTGCATGGCTTAAAATGGTCAATGCAGATAAAGGCCCTTTTTCGTCTGATTCTTTGCCATTAGAATATGTAAAGATATTAGAGTCTTTTTGTCTGTTTGAAAAGGAAAGCACACATTATGCTCTTGGCAAAGCAATGCTTGAAAAGGCCGGCATAAGAGATGGTGAAGCTGTTTTTCAGCTTTTAGTAAAGCTGGGCGTATGGGATAAAAATAAAAACATTGATCTGTACAGATATAAAATCCCGATTACTTTTCCCGCGGAGGTAACAAAAAGAGCGGCAGAGTCGGCAGGTTCCACAAGTGACATTTCCACATACAGTGGTCGTGAGGACCTGACCATGCTTCCTGTTATTACGATAGACGGGCAGTTGACCACAGATTTTGATGACGCCTTAAGCCTTGAGGAGATTGGCGATCACTACAGGCTTGGTATTCATATATCCGATGTGGGACATTATATCAAAAAGAACGATATTGTTGATCAGGAAGCCATTGCTCGCGGAAGCTCGATTTACATGCTTGACAGGAAAATACCGATGCTACCGGCATGCTTTGCCGAGGATCTATGCAGCTTGAAAGCCGGAGAATTGCGTCCGGCTATAAGTGTAATGGTAAAATTAAACCGGTTTTTTGAAATAATTGATTTTGAGATTATTTCAAGCATTGTAAAGGTAAAACAGCAGCTTACATATTATGATGTTAACATAATTGCAGAGGATGACAGGGAAATAAGCATACTCTATGATATAGCAAAAAAATTTCGTGAATTCAGGCTTGGCAGGGGAGCAGTACAAATAACTTTGCCTGAAATCAATGTCTGGACAAATGAGGCCGGAAAACTAACAATAAGCAGAGTGCAGAGGGAAAGCCCCGGGAGGATGCTTATTGCGGAGCTAATGATAATGGCCAACTGGATGATGGCCGATTTCCTGGCAAAACAGGATGCTCCTGCAATTTTTAGATCCCAGCCGGAGCCGCGCGGGCGTCTCTATAAAGGTGATAAGGGAACTCTGTTCCAAAACTGGATGCAACGAAAGCTGCTAAGCCGTTATTTATTAGTGCCGGAGCCTGAACATCATTCAGGGTTAGGGCTGGAGGCTTATGTTACCGCCACGTCACCTATCCGCAAATATTATGACCTTGCCACGCAGCGCCAGATTCGAGCCATACTCGGGCTGGAAGATCCTTATAGTATCAAGGAGATAGAACGCATAATTCAATTGCTTGAGCAGCCCATGGGCTGTGTGCTGAAAATTCAAAACAGCCGCCACAGATACTGGTTGCTTAAGTATCTTGAAACAAGAATCAACCAAAAGGAAGAGGCTCTTGTGCTGTTTAAACGGAAAAACAGCTACCAGGTGCTTATAAAGGAATATATGATAGAATGTGAGCTGCCGGTATCGATCGGAATAGATTTAAAGCCCGAAAACCTGATTCAGGTCAGATTGCAGTATGTTAATGCAAGAAAGGATGTGCTTTCAGTGTATATGGGCTAGGCACTTTAGATCACTTTAGGCACTTCAAACTCTTTTTGAATATGAACACAGAGCAGCAGGCCCTGTTTGAGAAATACCGTGGCCGAATTTTCGATAAATACGTTGCTGATCCCACGGCTTGAACCCAATTTTAACATATCATCCTTCAGAGGATATTCCAGCCCGATAGTAGTTATGCCCAGTGTATCACGGCCAAGAGGAATCAGAGAGAGGATATCCCCCTTTTTCCCATGAAATATTATCTCTTTTCCTGCCCGCAGCAGCATGATTTCATGGCGCCCATCTATAATACGGATGGTTGCGTTGGACAGGTTTTGCTCTGCTGGAAGCAAAATGTTTGCAATACTCATATCCCAGCGGCCGCCCATAGCACCGAACACAACGATTTCATCAGCTCCGCGATCAATAGCAAGCTTTAAGGCCAGCTCCAGATCGGTTTGATCTTTTTTTGCCGGATAACGTATTATCTCTACGCCTGCGATTTGCAGCCCCTTTATGTCGTCTCCAGTAAGAGAATCCATATCTCCTATTACTACATCAGGAATTATGCCCAAGCTCCGGCAGTGATGTAGCCCGCCATCTGCAGCAATTATTAAATCATTTTCGCTAAAGACAGAGCCGGCATCAACAACAATCCCGTTTGCAAATATAACAGCTTGCATCAGTTTGCTCTCCTAACAGGCCAGACATATAGCTGATGATGGTTTTTGTTATAGTAATCAACCCTGCTGTTTTTCATGTCCACACACCAGGAATAATTTGGGGCCTGGATATTCGACTCGGACGACCAGTAAATGCCGGAAATTGTCTGTAAGAAAGGGTGACCATCCGGAAGTACTGGATCTGTTTTGCCGTAGTCGACCAGGCTTTTGAGTTCATTTACCTCTGGTAGCCGCCAGTTATTATAACCGCAATACTTTTTGGCATTGAGATTTGCGACAAATTTTATGGCATCATATTGGTTCATTTTGCCGGCCGCTAGATTTGCATTTTTTGTCCACATCAATTTTGAAGCACAGTCAGTGACGGTTCCGTCTCCATAATCATAAAAACGTTTTTCGGGCGGCTCTTTTCCTGGCTTGTCAATCGTGCGTACCGGCCAGACATAATTTAGCATATGGTATTTATGACCATAATCGATATTCCCAAGGAAAAAATATATACGCCATGCATGATTGCGGTATTCGGCTGTAGTTGTACCTGTCCAGTACCATGCTTTTATATTAAGAAAGGGATGAATACCTGGGAGAGCAGGCGCATATATACTTCTGTCCACAAGGCTTGCAAGTTCATTTATATTGGGGAGCCTCCAGTCCTGATGTCCGCAGTATCTTTTTGCATTGAGCCCGGAAACAGCGTCAAGGGCTTGAAACCAGTTGAATGGACCGGCAGCAGGATCGGCATCTTTTGACCACATGAGGCCGGTGAACTGATCGGTAATTGTTCCGTCTTTGTGATCCTGAAAGCGTTTTTCCAGAGCGTAAATATTTAAACTGGAAAATAAAAGAAAAAAAAGAACCGGTATCAGGATCAACAGTCTCTTTGAGACCGTTAACAAACATCGCGTGCTGTTATACACCATAACATTTTTTGTAACCGTTCACGGTTACCAATTTTTATAGCTTGTCCACCAAATCACAAAAAAGCCGCACGCCAAAGCCGGTGCCGCCTGCGCCACAGTATCCATGCCCTTTTTTGATATAAGCCGGTCCCGCAATATCAATATGAGCCCATCTGGCTTTTCCGATAAACTCGGAAAGGAAAAGGGCGCCTGTAATAGCGCCACCCCAGCGCGAGCTGCTTATATTTTTTATGTCTGCTAAATCGCTCTTGAGAAGCTCTTTGTAATCATCAGGCATGGGCAGTCTCCAGCAGCGTTCATGAGTTTTTTTGCCGGATAATTCTATGGCTTTTGCCAGCTCATCATCAAAAGAGAACACCCCAGCGATTTTTTCCCCTAATGCTATGACACAGGCTCCGGTTAATGTCGCAATATCAATAATGGTATGAGGTTTATATTTTTTTATACAAAAAGAGAGCGCATCTATCAATATCAGCCTGCCTTCAGCGTCTGTATTTCCTATTTCAACTGTTTTGCCGTCATAGCTTTTCACGACGTCTCCTGGACGTGAGGCGTTGCCCGATGGCATATTTTCAACGATTGGAATTACCCCGACGACTTTAACATTTAATTTAAGCTTTGCGACAGTAACAAGGGTGGCTGCAACAGCAGCAGCGCCGGACATGTCTGTCTTCATGTCTTCCATAGAGCCTGGGGTTTTTAAATTTATGCCTCCGGAATCAAAAGTAACCCCCTTGCCTATAAGAGCGATGGTGTTTTTAGCGTCTTTGGGGCTGTATTCCAGAACAACCATCCTTGGTTTGCTGTTACTGCCTGCCCCAACAGCAAGCATTGCTCCAAACTTTTTCTGTTTAAGATCTTTTTCATTAAGCACACTTACTTTGAGTTTTTCTTTCTCGGCTAAAGTTACAATCGATTTTGTAAACTGCTCAGGCCTTTTATCGTTAGACGGGGTGCTGACCCACTCTCTCGCCAGGATGGTTCCCGCACAAACAGTCGAAATACGTATTGGTAGTTCGCTGTATTTTTTCGCATCATCAGGTTTCACAAGAAGATCAATTTTCTCGAGAGGCTTTATTTTTTTTTCTTTTTTATATTTGTCAAAAATATGATTTCCAAGAAACGCCCCTTCCATCATGGCTTCAAGCACTGATCCAATCTCGATTTTCATGTTTTTACCACAGGGAACGGTTAAAAGGGCTTCAGGAAGATTTGTTTTCATACATTTTTTTACTGCTTTGCCTGCAAACGCCCGCAACGCTTCAGCATCGATTTTTTCAAGTTCCCCAAGTCCAAGAAACATCACCCTTTTTGCTTTTACTTCTTCAAGATCATAAAAAATTACCTCATCATTCTTTTTACCTGTAAACTCCTTGAGCTGCTTTGCTTTTTTAATAAGCAAGGATATCGTCTGGTCGTCATGAATTGTTTTATCCTCACAAACAGGTATAATCAGTGTTTCAGTCGTTACTTTTTTCAGATCAACAGATGTCAGGTTAATCATGTTTTTTCCTTTTTTTTTAAAAGAGACCGGACCAGAATCAAAAAAATTTTGTTTATTTTTATCAAAAAGGCATATTAAGTCAACATCATATTTTGAAAAATTCCCGCCGCAAGCAGCTGGGAACGCCCTCGCTTTTGCGGTTCAAATGAACAAAGGAGCAGCCTGTTTGCCTTAAGCAAACGCTTGATAGAATAGATCACGAAACATATGCCATAGTCGATATATATAAGCCCATAAAATTTTTGTAGATTAAACAAAGCAACCAGTTGACTGAACATGCTTGCATGACGTACTATAAGCCATGTGAAAATTCGTATTGTTGGTTCAAACACGCGATGCTTCACAAGAAGAGTTTTTTCAATAAACTAATTTGTCAAATTCGTTTTTGGACAAGAGTGTATTGAGAGACTTATTGTAAAATACAGATTAAATGAGGTAAAATTTTAATGGGAAAAAATATTGGGTTTGTTTCAACGCGCTTTGCGGGAGCAGACGGAGTTACATTAGAATCAAGCAAGTGGGCACAGGTTATAAAAAAAAGCGGACATTCCTGTTTCTGGTTTGCCGGTGAACTGGACAGAAATTCTCAAAACAGCTTTCCGGTCCCTGAAGCTTTTTTTAAGCATAAAGATAATCAATGGATCAATGACCAGATTTTTGGTAAAAATAGAAGAAGTCGCGCTGTAACTGAAGCAATCCACTCCTCAAGATCTTTTTTAAAGACAGAACTCTATGAATTCATAAAAAAATTCAAAATCGACATGCTGATTGCTGAAAATGCTTTAACCATTCCCCTGCATGTCCCTCTTGGCTTGGCCTTAACGGAAGTTATTGCCGAGACTCAGATTCCGACCATTGCTCATCATCATGATTTTTACTGGGAAAGGGTACGTTTTACAGTCAATGCGGTGAACGACTATATCCGTATGGCATTTCCGCCTACTCTGTCTAATATTGAACACGTGGTAATTAACTCTGCCGCCAGGGAAGAACTGGCTCTTCGTACCGGAATTTCGTCAACCATTATTCCTAATGTGGTAGATTTTGAAAATCCACCCTTTGTGGATGAAAAACACACAGAAGATTTCCGTAATAAAATTGGATTAAAGCCGGACGATGTTATGATTTTGCAACCATCCAGGGTTGTTCAGCGAAAAGGGATAGAACATGCCATTGAACTTGTCCACGAATTGAAAGATCCACGCTATAAGCTCGTAATATCACACGAAGCAGGAGATGAAGGATTTGAATATGCTGAATGGCTTGTAGAAAACGCAAAAGATCGCGGGGTAGATCTTCGCCTGTTTGATACCGGTATAGCTGATCCAGCCAACGATGGGTTGAAAAGCCCCAATCAATATTCGCTATGGGACATTTATCCTCATGCTGATTTTATTACTTATCCCAGCCTGTATGAAGGATTCGGCAATGCCTTTCTCGAAGCTATTTATTTTAAAAAGCCTATGCTGGTAAACCGTTATGCCACCTTTGTAAGAGATATAGAGCCAAAGGGTTTTGACCTGATAGTTATGGATGGATTTCTCACCAAAAGAACAGTCCAAAAAGTAAGAGAAATCATTGAATCACCTGAAAAAAAAGCAGAAATGGTAAATCACAATTACGAAATTGCCACCCGCTACTATTCTTATTCAGTGCTAAGAAAATGGCTTAATTCTCTCATAATAAATTTCTTTGGAATAGATGTATAGTATGGAGACCTTTCTGTAACATTTTTTTTGCTGTTACTAATCTGAAGAATCAAGAAATTTTATCTTTCGTAATGGCAGATCAGGCGTATGAACAACAACCTGGTTATCCTTTTCCATTTTTACGATGGTCGTGTTCCAGACCGAATACCAGATGCCTATCTGTTTGCCGGCAGTATCCAGAATTGATGAGCCAAAGGGGCTGACAGGAAAATCGTATGCCTGGTTCATACGATCGATCCAGTTTTTAAGTTGTGTGCTTGTGAGATCTACCTCTTTCCACAGCTTGGAAGAAAGCTGATAGCGGCGATCTATTCCTATTATGGCATCCGGCTCGGTCTCAGCGCCGCTGTAATAATACCTGTAATCCGGAAGAATTTTGTATGTTTCAAAAACATGTGTAACATCGCGGCTACCCCTGAGACCCCCATAGTTTGCGGTACAACCTAAAAAGGCGGTCTGAACAATCAGCATTAAAATGCCCGTACCTATTATATAAATCTTACTCATATTTCTGCCTCCATTATTTACCAATAAGATTAACCACCAATCATAACGCCTTCAACAGCCTGTCATGTATATTATCAAAACCGCCGTTTGACATTATCAGAATAACATCGCCCGACCTTGTTTCTTGAATCAAAAAATCAATAATCGATTCCGTGTCCTGGAAATAGTGTGCATCCTTTCCGCTATTATTTAAGTCATGTACAAGCTTTTCCGAAGAAAAACGTTCGTCAACTGGTATCTTTTCAAGCAAAGGCGGCTTGCGGATACATATTAAATCTGCTTCATCAAATGAAAGTGGATAGATATTCTGGAACACCTTGCGCATACTTGAATTTGTCCGTGGTTCAAAAACAGCAATAAGCCGGCCGTCAGGATAAAAAGGTTTAACCGCCTTTATTGTTTCCCTTACAGCGGTAGGATGATGCGCGAAATCATCAATTATAGTAATGTTTCTTTTTTGCCCGCGGACTTCCTGACGTCTCTTGATTCCTTCAAATGTTTCAAGCGCTTCTGAAATAATAACAGCCGGTATGTTCAAGGAATCGGCTATTGCTATTGCCGACAATGTGTTCAGCAGGTTGTGCTCTCCCATAAGCCTGGTTTTAAAAATGCCGAAGGCTATGCCTTGTTTTAAAACCTCAAAAATAGTCAGGGGCGGCTCCACGGAAACAGAGCCAAGTCGCCAGCACGAGCCTGAATCCTTGCCATATTTTTCAACAATGCATTTTTTGCCTTTGATTAGATCTGAAATATTGTCATCTTGATCAAAAACATATAACTTCCCTTTATTAGAAATATTGGACATAAAAGAATCAAAAGCATATCTGACCTGGTTGATATCTTTAAATATATCGGCATGATCAAACTCAATGCTCGTAACTACGGCCATGAAGGGATCGTAATGTAAAAATTTCGGCCCTTTATCGAAAAAGGCGGTGTCGTACTCATCCCCCTCGATTACAATAAACTCTCCATTGCCGAGGCGATAATTGCTGCTGAAATTTTTCAAAATTCCGCCTATAATAAAGGAAGGATTAAAACCTGCTTTATAAAGGATCCAGGAGATGATAGAAGAAGTGGTTGTTTTGCCGTGAGTACCCGCAACAACTATCCTCTTTTTGTTGTCTGCGATAAACCTGTTGACTGCCTGGGGCATGGAGCAGAAATTAAGCCCCATGTTTTGCATTTTAAGAACCTCTGGATTCTGCTTTGTTACGGCATTTCCGACAACAACAAGGTCAGGGCCATATGAAATATTATCTTCATTAAACCCTTCGATAAGCTTTATGTGCTTGCGAGAAAGAAAATCACTCATGGGCGGATATATTTTTTGATCCGAGCCTGTTACTTCAAAACCAAGATCCTTTAACATACAGGCAAGCGCGCCCATGCCTGTGCCACATATTGCGATAAGATGTATTTTTTTTACATTGTCGGGAATTATATTTTTTCTTAAAGCCATTGTTTTAATTCGTAAAAAAACGGTTCATCGAATGTGTCATTTCGACCGCAGGGAGAAATCTTATCTTTTCAATAGGTTGCAGTAAGATTTCTCCTGTCGTCGAAACAAGGATTTCTCGTTTCACTCGAAATGACAGGCCAAAGGGACTTTTTACGAGACCATTGATTTTAAATCGAGTCTTTTATTGTGTAAAGGAATATTTGCATGGCTTCCAAAACACTTGGGGTTTTTTATCAGCTAATCCCATCGGCTATAGGAAAAATCGGCATAGTATGGGTTCAAAAGAACGCCGCCCCTTTGATCATTCATATCGTGCTTCCCCAAAAAGACATTCCCATTATTCAAACAATAAGCAAAAACTGGCCGGGCGCCTCAGCACAATCACACGAAAAGTTGAAAAAATTTTGCCTGCAGATACAAAATTTTCTGGAAGGTTCTCCTGTGAGTTTCTCACTTAAATTTATAGATATAACTCAGTGTTACGATTTTCAAAAAAAGGTTTTACTTGAAACCAGACAGATACCAAGAGGAAAGGTGATCAGCTATGGCCGCCTGGCTGACAGAATTCTTGCCCCAGGAGCCGCAAGGGCGGTTGGCTCGGCGCTTGCCAAAAACCCATTTCCACTTGTCATACCCTGTCATCGTGTAGTAAAATCTACCGGCTATCTGGGAAATTTCGGGGGTGGATCAGAGATGAAGAAATTTCTTCTACAGATGGAAGGTGTGCCGTCAAATACCAGAGGAAAAATCGCTCCTGAAAAATTTCTGAAGTAGTGAAGTAGGTACGCCCTAAAGGCCTACCTTACAACGCTCAATACCACGACCGATAATGTGATGCATCGCACCGGGGGCATTTATTTTCGATTTTCTTGCAATGATAACCGCTTAAATATATTAAGGATAATTTGTAAACTGCAAAACTAAAGGGCGTCCCTTATTTTCCAGTTTTTTTAAGATGTAATGATGGATGCATCGAGTTTTCTTTGAGAAGCTCAAAATTTTTATCTGCCAATTCTCGAATGTGTTTTGGGAGCTTTTCGTATTCTTTCCAAAAAGAAGGGGATGTGAAATGATTCATAGCTTTTTAAATTTCCCTTTCTTAAAATCCGATACTGCTCTGTTGGCAATGTCGTCAAGTTTTCCCGAAGCCACGTCTTTCTCAAATTGCTTGTCCCATTCTGATGCATCAAACTCTTCAAACCATGATCGAAATTCTTTAAGTTGCACTTCAGGCAATCCAGCCACTTCTTTTTTTATTTGTTGGACCAATAGCATAATTTCACCTCAATTTCTTTCTGTCATAACAGTTAATAATTTCAATCTAATAGTATACAGCGAAGATATAAGAAACAATATAAAATTTAAACCTAATCCGGAATGAGAGCCTTGCATAAACCAGGAGAGGTAGTTGGGGACTAATTAGACTTATAGTTATTTAACCGATAACGCGTTTTAGCAATTACAGAAGGCGACACTCCAGATGACGGACGGCTTCAGCCAGCGAAACACCCATGATTTTATGCGTCTATTGTTTTATTTTTGGCCTTTTACGGAAATACAAAAACGGGAAGGTAAAAAGACATATGTCTTGATTAGCGCATTATCTTGACACAGGAATATTCTATTTTTCCATTAAATCCATATGGTTTTCATGAAGCCATTCTTCAACCTCCTGGCGGAGGCGGTTTGCAAGGCCCACCATTTCTTTAGCTTCCTGGTCGGATATCATACCTGCATGATCATAACCGCTGATATTCCTTTTCTTTCGAAACTGATCGAACAAGGCAATCAAGCCGACATCAGCCTTGATAGTATAAGCAAGAGATTGAATAACTCTGTAATGATGTGCTTCTCGCACAGCACGATAGCCTGAAGCAGCAAGAGCAGCCGTTGCCGTTTGCAGCGCGGAGTTATAAGCTATATTCAACTGCCAATCAGGACTTAATCCGGATGTTTCGCAATCTGAAAGATCACGATCTGCTACCGCAAGCAAGGCAGTGATCTCTTGCAAGCTTGTCCGATGTTCCGTTAACCAGCCGTTATTCAACCAGTTTCGCAAGCTCATGCTCATCTCCAATAAGAAAAAACTTAGAGTCCTCCAGAACCTTTTTCAGGAAATGATGATCTGCTGCAATTTTGAATCGGAACTCTTCGGGAGGATAAACAATGGGATTGATTTCCCGGTGAACCGTTTCCTGCGTATAACCTAATACTGAAACAACTTCGGCGAATGTTACATCACCAACAACCATAACATCCGCATCGCTACTTGATCGTTCGCCTCCTCCTACCATGGAACCGAATAAAAAGGCCACGTTAATACGATCTGACAGAGGTACTAAAGCTGCTTTCAGCACGTCGCCAATACCAACCGTTTTGACTACCAAGCTTTTCAATTCGGTATAGACCGGACACTGGTGGTTGGCCTGGTAATAAACTTGTCGGCCATGTACTGTTCGCCGGATAATACCTGCCTCAAAAAGCTTCTTTAATTCCCGTTGCACACCACCCAGGCTAACTCCGGCTGTGCGGGCAATCTGGCGGACATAGAAGGATTCCTCAACATGGCTATACAGTAAGGCTAAAACGGCCCGTCGGGTCTTTCCAAAAAGAGTGGCAGATAAACTGTCAGCTTTAAACATTGTACTCATATTGGATACAATCGTATTCCTTTTGATTACAGACTGCAAGCTATTTTTAACAACTCGTTCACACTTTGCGCTTATATGCGCGCCCAACTGCACTTAGGCTTGGCTTTAAAAGTGAAAAAAAGCAAAGCTGTGCCAATACAGAGATTAAAGTATTTCTAAGATTGAAAATGCAAAAGATAAGATGATTATTGTTTTTTCAGCTTTTTTTCCAGCTCTGCAAAAAGATTTTTTTGCTTTTCTGCCTGTTGAGCCTGAAATAACTCAATTTTTTTTGATAAACCATTTTTGTTGCTCTGAAATTTTTTAAGCTCTTCTTCTAATTTGCTTTCTCCAGCGCCCCGCGGGATTTCTTCTATTTTTAAATGGTTTTTGATAAAAAGCCCGGTCCCGTATGCTCCTTCAACAAGCTCTATGATTCCCATATCACCAAGCTTTTTGCATATAAGATTGCCATGCTCCAGAGAAAAGGATATCATCTCGCAGACCTTTTCAATAGAGGAAGAAACGGTATCCTGGCGCTCAAGAATCCTTATCGCCGCAACCACAAGATGTGCTTTAGTATATAAGTCTATCTCTTTCATAACTTTCATAACCGCTGCTTGACATAAAAGTTCAAGCAGAGTAACATTTTTTCATTATATGTCAAGTTGGGAAATCTATTTTAAGGAGGTTGTCATGACTGAAATAATTGATGTAAAGGCAAGGGAAGTTCTGGATTCAAGAGGGAACCCAACAGTGGAGGCGGATGTAATTGTCGCCTGCGGAGCTGTTGGTCGCGCTATTGTGCCTTCAGGCGCTTCAACAGGAACACGCGAAGCTCTCGAGCTTCGTGATGTACGATCAAAGCGTTTTAATGGAAAAGGGGTTAACGAGGCCATTAAAAATGTGACAGATATTATTGCGCCGGCTGTTCGCGGCATGGATGCGGCTGATCAGGGAACCCTTGACAACCATATGATTAAATTAGACGGCACTCCAAACAAATCAAAACTGGGAGCAAATGCCATACTTAGCGTATCCATGGCAGCTGCAAGGGCAGCATCACTTGCCTATGGATTGCCTCTTTATAGATATTTAGGCGGGATAAATGCCAAATATCTTCCCATGCCCATGATGAACGTAATTAACGGCGGCTCACATGCCGCCAATAATCTTGATATTCAGGAGTTTATGATAGTGCCTATTGGAGCAAAGTCAATTGCCCAGGCGATTCAGATGGGAGCAGAGACCTTTCACAGCCTGAAAAATATATTGAAAAAAGAAGGGCTTGTTATTGCTGTTGGCGATGAAGGAGGTTTTGCCCCGGATCTAAAGTCTAATGAAGAGGCAATAAAATTAATAATAAGCGCTATTGAATCAGCTGGATATAAACCAGGGAAAGATATCGCGCTTGCCTTGGATGCGGCTGCAAGCGAGTTCTATAAACAGGGAAAATATTATTTAAAATCGGAAAATAAAAAACTTACGACAAAACAGATGATCGACTATTATGAGGGTTTGATTGAGAAATATCCTGTTATTTCCATTGAGGACGGTCTTGCTGAACAGGACTGGAAAGGTTGGGAGCTTATGACCGACAGGCTGGAAAACTCTATCCAGATTGTAGGCGATGATATCTTTGTCACCAATCCAAAGATATTCGCCAAAGGCATTGAGCAGGGAATAGCAAACTCCATTCTCATTAAGTTGAATCAGATAGGTACGGTAACCGAAACCCTTGATGCTATTGAAATGGCAAAGCAGGCCGGGTACACCACTGTAATATCCCACCGTTCAGGAGAAACAGAAGATACATTTATTGCAGACCTTGTAGTCGGCATAAACGGCGGCCAGATAAAAACAGGTTCCATGTCGCGTACCGACAGGATTGCAAAGTATAACCAGCTCATAAGGATTGAAGAGGAGCTTGGCGGCGGAGCCAGATTTTCAGATGATATATTTGTTGCACAATAAATGCTAACAGTTCACGGTTTACAGTTATCGGTTCACGGTTGAAAAAAACAGAAGGTAGAGGAGAATTTTAGTAACCGTTCACGGTTAGCAGTTTACAGTTAACGGTTGATCAAAACATATTAGCCAGACGCTGACAAGGATACCCCATTTTATCGAAGCAAGCTTCGAGGAATTACACCAGTAGAGATTAAAAAAAACTGTAAACAGTTAACTGTGAACGGTTACGAACACAGATTTATATTTCACGAGAGGTTAATATATTTTCTGATTTAGATGCGAAAGAATTAATTCAAGAGTTGAAATCCATATCCAAAATGCTTCAATCGTTGCATAGTTCATTGAACCGCAATAGCGAGTGCATTCCCCGTAGCTTGCTGCGGGGTTCTTCAAAAAACTGTGAACTGTGAACCGACAACTGTAAACGGTTACTGAAATGCATCAATACCTGAGAAATGCTTTTGTTATAATATGTTGCCTTGTAATGGTTTTGTGCTGTTATACACCGGCGAATTGTTATGTTCTGCAAGGGCCGCATCTTCTTGATTTAATGATAAAAAAATATGGGAATGCTAAAAAACTTTTAGTTTCTCAAAACCTGATTTTTTACGACAACACCAAGCAGATGGGTGCGGTTAAAATAAATGAAACATTAAGCTATGTTTTTCCTGAAGAGTTCCGCTCCGATATTTTATCTGAAAATACTAAAAAAATCCATATTGTATCAAAAGACCGGACATTAACAATAATCGACGGAAAAATCACAGACGATTTTCAATCAGTATTTGACATTTATAAAGATCTTATTCTTTATCGTTCCAGAACATTGCTCCAAAAAAGGCTTGGCATGCTTGGGGTTGACGGATCAATTTCAAGCCTGGGACGTTTTCGCGGTAAAATAGCCTATATAGTAGGTGCTCAGTATCCTGACGAATCAGTGCCTCAGGTATGGATAGACAAAGATACGTTCCTGCCGATCCGCTGGATAATCAGCAAAAAGGCGGAAAGCGGCATGCAAGATACCACGGAATTCAGGTATGTTGAATGGAAGATGTTTGACAAGAACTGGTATCCGACGCGTATAGAGATTTATCAAAACAATACTTTGCTGCGTGAAGTCGTTGTTGATAATATTGATATAACTCCATCATTTTCAAAAGATTTTTTTAATATCAAGAAACTGCAAGCAGCCTACATCGAAGCCGGTCAGACAGGGCAGAAACAAAGCAACCCGGAAGAATTAACCGAGATTCAAAAAACCATTGAAGAATTCAAAAAAATATATAAATAGTTGTAACCGTTCACGGTTTACAGTTATCGGTTCACGGTTGAAAAAAAACAGATTGCACAAGGATCGGCTGCGGAGCTGAGAACACAAATTTACATTTCACGAAAGATTAATATATTTTTTGATTTAGATGCGGAAGAATTGAAGAGTTGGAATCAATATCCAAAATGCTTCAATCGTTGCATAGTTCATTTAAAAAACTGTGAACTGTGAACCGACAACCTTGAACAGTTACAAATAGTTTTCGTTCAAAGACTAAACAAACTGGTTTCGGCGAGGTCATTACATGCATTATGATACAAAATTTATAATTGTTACAGGTGGAGTTCTTTCATCCCTTGGCAAAGGGCTGGCTTCCGCATCTATTGGAGCGCTTCTTGAAAGTCGCGGGCTCACCGTTACTATTCAGAAACTCGACCCTTATATTAATGTCGATCCCGGAACAATGAACCCGTTCCAGCACGGGGAGGTTTTTGTAACAGATGATGGTTCTGAAACCGATCTGGATCTTGGGCATTATGAGAGGTTTACTCACGCAAAACTTGGCATGGACAACAACTTTACAACCGGCAAGATATACAATTCCGTCATAACCAAGGAACGCAGAGGAGATTATCTGGGAGGCACTGTCCAGGTCATTCCGCATATTACAGATGAAATTAAGAAAAGCATCAAACTCGCCGCTAATGGGGTGGATATAGTCATTGTTGAGATAGGCGGCACAATCGGCGACATAGAAAGTCTTCCTTTTCTGGAAGCAATCCGGCAATTTAAAACAGATGTGGGCAAGGAGAATATTCTATATATCCATTTAACCCTTGTTCCTTATATTGCTGCTGCCGGAGAGCTCAAAACAAAGCCGACCCAGCATAGCGTAAGGGAACTTAGAAGCATAGGCATTCAGCCCGATATACTGCTTTGCCGTACTGACAGGTATCTGTCTAAAAGCATCAAGTCCAAGATAGCTCTTTTTTGCAACGTGGATGTTGACGCGGTAATCACCGCCAAAGATGTTGGGTGCATTTATGAAGTCCCTCTGATTTTTCACAAGGAAGGGCTTGATGACAAGATTGTTAAACTGCTTAAAATGCATACAAAACCACCCGAACTTGATGCATGGGAAGAGCTTGTCAAAAAGTATAAAGAACCAAAACATTCCGTTAACATAGCTATAGTCGGAAAGTATGTAGATCTGACGGAATCATATAAGAGTTTAAACGAAGCTTTGTCTCATGGCGGAATCGCCAATGATTGTAAAGTGAATCTTATATTTGTTGATTCAGAAACTATTGATGATAATAACTGCGCCGGCACCCTTGAAATTGCTGACGGCATACTGGTCCCAGGCGGGTTTGGATCGCGAGGCATTGAAGGCAAAATATGTGCGGTTAACTATGCAAGAGAAAACAAAATTCCGTTCTTTGGGATATGCCTGGGAATGCAGATAGCGGTTATTGAGTTTGCGCGCAATGTGGCCGGAATGCCGGATGCCCACAGCAGCGAGTTTGACGAAAAAACTCCATATCCTGTTATCTATCTCATGCTTGAGTGGTTTGATGACAGAACCAAAACAAAGCAAATACGTGATAAAGGTTCGGACAAAGGCGCTACAATGCGTCTTGGAGCATATCCATGTAAAATCACGCAAAAAACTTTTGCTTTTGAAGCTTACGGCATGGAAAATATTTCGGAAAGGCATCGCCACAGGTATGAATTTAACAATGCTTATAAAGACAAACTCGAGAAAAGCGGACTTGTCATAAGCGGCACATCACCTAACGAAGAACTGGTTGAAATTGTCGAAATTAAAGACCACCCGTGGTTCTTGGGCTGTCAATTCCACCCGGAATTTAAATCACGCCCAATGGACCCTCATCCTCTGTTCAAAGATTTTATCAAGGCTTCTCTTAAGCAGGCACAGAAAAATTAAAAAGCTTTACTGAATTTATTTTTCCACCCGTCCCCTATATCCCTTCTTTCCTGGTATGCTAAGATACGAATCGCCAGGGTACATAAGAAAGCTCTTGACTGCGTGATATTTGACATGTAAGCTGGCAATAATCATGATATATGACGGTATTTATGGCAATTATTAAGGAAGAAGCACTTTTAGAGAATTATATATTGGTCACTCTTGAAGATATCCCCCGAAAAGATGGGGATATATGTATCCTCCCCTGGAAAGATTTTATTACAAACCTGTGGCAGGATGCGTATGTATGATAATATCCTTAAACACTCGCTTGGCAATGCGAGGATTGTCGCTTCAGCCCACCTGTTTCTTTAACTTCCATACCCTCTTGGATCTTGGCTAATTAAACAACAAGGGTCAAAGGCAGACCCCATCTCCCTGTGTCAACATATGAAGGAGCGTCCCATAAATGCCCCGGGTGGGGCTATTAATTG
The DNA here is from genome assembly GCA_030656555.1 of Candidatus Desulfaltia sp. Taxonomy (GTDB): domain Bacteria; phylum Desulfobacterota; class Desulfobacteria; order Desulfobacterales; family ETH-SRB1; genus Desulfaltia. Next base: position 138,519 of record JAUSPN010000049.1, read on the forward strand.
AAGCTCCCCGCAGCAAGCTACGGGGAATCTTCGACCGTAAGGACTTTTTATCTGTTTTTGATTCGCTCGCTAACCCCGCCAAAAGCAGCGGGGTTAGCGAGCACTATTGCGGTTCAAAGCTCTTAAAGAACGTTCGGATTGTCAACGGTCTTTTTCTGCGGTCTGTAAAAGCTGCTCTCTATTTCAATTTCGAATAAATCCAGGCCAAGAAGATTAAGGACGGCCTTGCCGCCTTCTCTTCCCGCAAAAGCCGGATGGATGTTCCTTAAATGGTTAAAATCCGAATACTCCAGAAAATTCCTGAGTCCTTCAATTTTTTCTTCCAGTTCAGGCCGCTTTGAATCAGGAGCTTTGAAATACTCCGTAAGGCTCTCTTCATATATGCGCTTTGCCTCTGTTTCGATACAATGCTTCGATATGTTAAGAGGTATCTTCATATTTGTTCGTCCGTTCACCGCACGTTATAGGCTTTTTTCCACTGCGCCCGGCGAAGTTCCAGAAGGTTTGAGAGCGCCATATACAGAGCTCCCACTGCCAGTTCAGCACAATGGAAATGATCTCCGGGAAGAGTTTCGAGATGTCCGGCAACCGCCTCCGGTGTAATTTCCCATGCCTGGTCAATCGTTTTATTTTCGGCCATGAAGACAATAGTATTGGCGCATGCAGCAGTGTTCATGCATCCGTTTATATAATAAGAAGCCTTTTCTATGATGTTATCACAGGCTATAAGATAAATTTCAACGGTATCTCCGCAATCGCCGGTTTTTTTACCGTAACCGTCAGAGTGTTTGATAATCTCCTGTTTATCTGTCCGAAATGCCATTTCGAGGAACTTGAGAGAATGGCTTTGCCAGAAATCGGATACTTCTTCATCCATTTTAAATCTCCGATTCAAACTGCGGGAAATGCGCTTTCTGTTTCAGTTCACAAGCCTGGAAACGGGGTTTGAAAATCCCCGCAGCAAGCTACGGAGAATCTTCGACCGTAGAGACTTTTTATCTGTTTTTATTTTGCTCGCTCACTCAGCCGCGAGAAGCGGTGATTGCTCCAGATGTTTCGGTTCAAGACAAGGCTGTCAAAGCATTCAGCAGTCGTTCAGCATCCTTCGCATCGGGACAGGGCGGCAGTTGTGCCATTATCCCTAGACCTTCGGAGGCTTCATGAAACTCTTCCGGCGAAAGCTCGCTTACCAGGGCAAGATTGGCCATAGCGTTTACCCGAATCATCTTCTTGGCGACATCCGGGCCTGGTTGCCCGTCCACCTTCTCATCGATTATGATCAGATCAATCGAACCGGCTGCGGCAACATGGGCGGCTGTTACAGAATCTGCCCATAAAATTTCATTTGCGTTCTTATCGCTTAACCACTCAGCCAACTTCAAAAAATTACCGGCCTGCCTGGTAATAATCAAAAATTTTTTCATCATTATCTCCTGTTTTCCCGAATTTCCCCATTCTTTACTGTAATAATCGTCGATCGCTTCACCCAGTGTGTTGACCGCCAGAGATGCGCAATGCATATGGTCTTCAGGCAAGCCGCCCAATTCCTCTGCCACATCCTCGGGGGTCACCTTCAAAGCATCTTCCAGATGTTTGCCGTAAACCAGTTGACCCACAGCGCTTCCGCATGCGACCGTATAGATGCAGCCGTGGGGAATCTGCCCGATACCACCTATTACATGATTTTTAATCGACAGGAAAATATCGATTGAATCGCCGCAGACCCCGACTCCGGTCGCTTTTCCGTCTGCATCCGGTATTACCCCCATATTCCGGGGCTGGTTGGCATGCCGGTAGAAACGGTAATCGAGCAGGTGTGGCAGATTATCATCATGCCCCTTTTCAGGAAGCTCGCCCTCTCTTGCCATAATGTCCCCTCACTCTCAACGCGCACCGCCGCCGCAGGTATGCTCCTGTGAAAACTGCGGAAGCCTGCCGTCGATCAGCGCCTGCACAGCATTTCCAACTGTCCGGAAGTCCCCGCCGAAATATACCTGAATGCCCACCTGGTTGAATCCCGTGAGTGGGCGAAAACCCATGCCGCCGGCGATCAGTTTTTTAGCGCCTTTATCGGCCAGATACTGGACAGGCACCATGCACCCGCCCTGTTGATGGGAAGCGCTGGGGATCACATCAACGCTTTTTATTTCGTTATTTTCCACAGTAACCAGCGTATAGAGGTCACAGTGGCCAAAATGCGCGCCCAATGGCGCGTCAAGTCCACCCGGTTCAGAAGAAGGAACTGCTATTAATGTATTTAATGTGTTCAATGTGTTCTCCTTTCAAAAACTATGCGTTTAATTTGTTGTTATATCATCCTATTTCAGGCGAGTCTGTTTCCCGCCTTTTCCACTGGCGATTATCATTTTGAAGCTCCCCGCCGCAAGCAGCGGAGAATCTTCGACCGTAAGGAATTTTAATCGATTTCAGATTCGCTCGCTAACCCAGCACAAGCAGCGGGGAATACGCTCGCTATTTCGGTTCATGCGCCATGCCCCATTCTGTTGGGCGCGGTGGCCATATCAACCTCACCGGCATTGAATTTGTCAATGGCTTGGCGGACTGTCATTTTTTCAAGATTCTGGCCGATTTTAATCCCGGCGGCAAAAAGCGCCTGAAAGGCTTTGGGACCGACATATCCGGTCAGAACAACCTTGGCGCCGGATCGGCAAACCGTTTCAGCCGCTTGAATGCCGGCCCCCTGGGACATGGCCTGAGACGCTCCGTTATCAACATAGCTGAATTCAAGGGTGTCCGGATCAACGATTAAAAATCCGGCGGCACGGCCAAACCGGGGATCAACAGGAGAATCCAGACTGGGTTCCTCACAGCTTACAGCAATTTTTTCCATAACACACTCCTTTGTCTGTTTGAATATAGTACCTTTGCGTATATAAAGATCCTCAGGCGGCAAAGGTCAGCTTTGTTCCCGACATGTTGAGGTCTCAAGACCTTTTACCAGATTTTCCCATATGACTTTGACCGCCTTGGATCCCTCAGAACGATCGTCAAATTCAAAAATCGTCTTACCCTGAACCATTGCTTTCGTGAAGACTGGATCAAAAGGGATCCGGCCCATGACGGTTACATTTCTTTCTCTTGCAAAAGCCTCAATGGCCTGTCCCATATCAGGGTTTAGGTCATACTTGTTGATACAGACCATGGCAGGGACCTTGAAGAAGGCGGCCAGTTCGACCACACGCTCCATGTCGTGCCTCCCCGAAACCGTCGGTTCGGCCACGATGAGGGTTGCCGTGGCCCCGCCAAGGGAAGCGATCACCGGGCAACCGATCCCCGGAGGACCGTCCGTCAAAAGCAGATCCAGGCTTTCCTTTTCGGCAAGTTTTTTGCCTTCCTTCCTGATAAGACTTACGAGCTTACCCGAATTTTCCTCGGCAATGCCAAGCCGTGCATGAGCCATGGGACCAAAACGGGTCTCAGAAAGATACCACTCTCCACAGGTTTTCAAGGGAAAATCAATTGCCTTTTCAGGGCAAAAGTAATAGCAGACCCCGCACCCCTCGCATGCAATCGGATCCACAATAAAATCTTCGCTGATTGCATTCCACCTGCACAATTCCCGGCACAAGCCACATTGTGTGCACATATCCGAGTTAATTACGGCTTCATGACCGGACTCAAAATCATACCGCTCCTTAATCCGGGGATCCATAATGAGATGAAGGTCTGCGGCGTCAACATCTGCGTCACAGAGCGCCTTCCTGTTTGCCAGAGAAGCGAAAGCTGCAAGCAGGCTCGTTTTACCTGTTCCACCCTTTCCGCTTATAACGACCAATTCTTTCATGAAACATTTCCTTCCCTTTTCTATCATGTATAGGCATGTTTATGATCTTCAATGATTTTTATGAAAACTCATTTCTTCAATCTGCTGGTATAACTTCAGGAATTTCTCCTTCCATTCGGGCATTACTTCCACAATCATCTCTCCCCGGGAGTAGGCCTCTGCAATTTTCCTGTCAAAGGGAATCTCCATCAAAATGGGCAGATTTTCCTTTTCCGCATATATCTTAACCTTATCATCTCCCATGTCCGAACGGTTGATAATCAAACCGCATGGAATACCAAGGATTTTCACGGCCCCAACAGCAAGCTTAAGATCATTCAGGCCGAAAGGTGTTGGCTCGGTCACTAAGAGAACGAAGTCCGCACCTTTCATGGAAGCAATGACCGGACACGACGTCCCGGGCGGAGCATCAATAATGGTCAACACATCAGGCCGCGCATATTCCCTCACTTTTCTGATCAGAGGCGGAGACATGGCCTCGCCGACCCTTAATTTCCCATGGACAAATTCCAGTCCGTTCCTGCTGCCCCGTTCAATTACACCAAGTTCACGGCCCGTCTCTGTGATGGCCTTTTCAGGGCAAACCTCCATGCATCCTCCGCAACTGTGGCACATTTCAGGGAAGGGCAGCACTGTTTTACCAATTACCACAATGGCCTTGAACTGACATATTTCCCCGCATTTCCCGCATAGGTTACATTTCTCCATATCCACCTCGGGAACAGGGGTGGTTATGGTCTTAACCTCGTTAATCACCGGGTGTATGAAGAGGTGGGCGTTGGGTTCTTCTACATCGCAGTCCAGTAACTGAACATCACCTCCAAGAGATACGGCCATGTTGGTTGCGACAGTCGTCTTTCCTGTGCCGCCTTTTCCGCTCGCTATGCTGATAATCATCATTTACTCCTTGTTCATCGTATAGATACAGGGATCTGTCTCGTGAAAAACTTTATCTTGTGAATATTCAACAAAACCATCAAAATCCTTTGAGTCTGCTGAGAGCTATTTCCCGGCTTGAAATTCCTTTTCAGGCTTGGGAACAGGCTATGCCCTAATATCTGTCAATTTCACAATCTCATCAACCATTTTGTTGAATTCCTGAGTGATCAAGAACTTGTTGTTGTCCAGAATACTCATATCCCCTGTATCGCCGTTCGATACCACCTCCGGTTCAAAGGGCAGAGTTGCCAAAAGTCGCAGGCCCTCCTTTTTTGCGGTGAGCATGCCGCCGTGAGTCTTGAATATTTCAATCATTTTTCCACAGTGAGGACATTTAAGACCGCTCATATTCTCAACAAGGCCTAAGATTTTCATATTAACCTGGCGGCAAAAGTTGATGGACTTTCGCGCATCTGCCAATGAAATCTCCTGTGGCGTTGTTACAATCAAGGCCATTGCATCGGGAATGGTCTGTGCCACGGTCAGTGGCTCATCACCCGTGCCGGGAGGAGAGTCGATGATCATGTAGTCAAGATCCGACCACTCAATATCTGATATGAACTGTCTTATGACGCCGATCTTAAGCGGCCCCCTCCAGATCATAGCTGTATCCTTATTTTCTCCCATAAGCGGTTCAATGGAAATCACTTCCATATTCGGGATGTACTTGACGGCGTGTGCCTTTCCCTCCTTGGTGGCTGGTCCAACACTTCCTTTAAGACCAAGCATGTGCGGGATACTGGGACCGTGAAGATCCACATCCATAAGACCCACTTTATAGCCCCTCTTCGCCAAAGCCACCGAGAGATAGGCCGCAATACTGCTCTTGCCCACGCCCCCTTTCCCGCTCATGACCAATATCTTGTTTTTTATTCGGCTCAATCTTTCCTTTATCTCTACATCCTGCTGTTGATGCTGGTCCTGCTGACAACTATTTCCTTTTGCCATAAGTTCCTAACCTCCGTTTTTTGTTCCTGAATCTTTTACAAATAGCGGCCTCTTTCATTTGTTTGTTTACACTTTTATATTCTCACGCAAAGACGCGGTTTCTATTTCTTTTCAAAGGCATTGATTCTTGATTCAATCTGTTCAACCTGCCTGTGCATCTCATCTGCTTGATTTTTAAGGTTCTTCAGCTCTTCCTCTCCGGATAACTGAATGGCTTTTGGCTGACCTGAACTTTTCGTTCCTGAGCCGCCAATTCCACGACCCATGCCTCTGCCTCCGCCATCCCCTTGCCCCCGCCCTTCCCCATGCCTCTACCCATACCACGGCCCTTACCTGCTCCGCCTCCCATACCATAATGATCGGCTACATTGGGTTTGCTTGTGGATTTCATATTCCCCTTCATATACTTTTCTATAGACTCTCTGACTGTCCCGGACTGCCCTAAATAAATCTCAATGATGGCTGCAGAAAGTGCCTGAACTGCATTCGGGCCGCAATTACCAGTTATTACAACTACCGCACCCCTTGATGCTACAAACTGTGCCGATTGAATGCCGGCCCCTCCACCCAGGGCAATGCTCTCATTATCAAAGGCCTCAAAACTCATATCATCTGTCTCCGCAATTATAAAATAGGAACACCTGCCAAAACGCGGATCTATCTGTGAATCTAAATCTTTTCCGCTACTGCTTACAGCAATTTTCATCTCTATTTTCTCCTATGTTTACATTCATATGCGAGCATAGCCTTTCTACCCCTGGTTTTTAGCTGCGTAATACACAGATGTATTTTTGAATTCCATACGGATTTGACCGGTACGCATCAGATTACCGAGGTATTTTGACACCTCGTTGAGATGCATTCCGAATATTTCCACAATCTGATTCGCCGTACACGGTCGCCGTTTCAACATGGAAAATATTTCTTCCTGGCTAACCTGTACATGGTCTGCATCTTTTATCTCAAACTCCGGAATAATCTCCGCAACAGGACAAAACAGATTGATTAACTCCTCCATACGTTTTTTGGACAGTGGCGCAGCAAAATCCTCTGCCGGTGGACGAACAGCCGTATTGAGTTGGATACGATCCGGCATTATCTCCTTTGCAAGGGCAGCAATTTTTCTAACATCGGCAGAGATAGAGTTAATCCCCCCAACCAGAAAAACCTCCAGCCACAACTGCCCATCGAATTGAGCGCGGAAAGCCTTTTCCCCTTCAATCAAATGATAAAACTGCAATTGTCGGTGGGGACGATTCACCCAGCCGTAAGAAGCCTGATCCCAAGCGCTTAAAGAGATCTTTACTATGTTGGCACAAGCAGCAGCATCCCGTACTTCCTGAAATTGCAGCATCGTGCCGTTGGTCAGGAGAACAGCGGGGATTATACTTTTTTTTCGTATATATTCCAGAATTTCCCCAAAGCAGGAATGAAGTGTTGGTTCTCCGGAACCGGCGAGGGTAATATAGTCCGCATGACCGTCTCTTTTCAGCCACTCATCAAGTTCTGTTATTACCGCATCCGTTTCGACATATTCTTCCCGGATGACCGTCTTATTCTTGGTACGCCCCAACTGGCAGAACACACAATCAAGGCTGCATGTCTTGTAAGGGGTCAGGTCAACGCCCAGCGACCTCCCGAACCGGCGGGAAGGTACAGGGCCAAACAGGTATTTTTTATCTCCCATCGGTCAATCTTCCTTACCAATGCACTTAACATTTCCTGCTTTGCACCTTGGTCTTCTACGTAAAAGAGCAACCGGCTTTCCAGATAGACCAACGAATCCTGTCTTAGGCTCATCGGGGCTGCGGGGAATTTTAAGCAGGCAATAACCACCACCCCTGCCGGTCATGGGACCCTGTCCCTTCGGTCCTGTTCCGTCATATCCTGGCATAATCATAATCTCCTTTATTAGAAAGTCTGGAGCACGGCTCCGTCAATACGTGAACTCCAATTTTCTGATACAATCGCGAAGCTCGCACCACAACCTCCACCCCGGCTACAAACCGAGTCAGGTCTTCATAAAGTATCCGTAGCAATAAATGAGCGCGCCGACCAGCGGATCGGCGCGCTCACCATGGGATTGGTTCCGACCTGCCCGCCATGCTGCCTGCATATGAATCACACTTAGACAGGCGCTACGGCACAGGCAGGTTGGCGGTTATTTCGCTGCGGTTTCGGTTTCGATCTCAGAAAGGCGCTTCTTTATGAAGTCCAGCTCCGCCTGCATGGTCTTAACCCGGCCATTAAGCGTCTGCTTCTCAAAGTTGGGATCGGGGTCCTGATATGGTGCGTCGTACCCGCCAAAGCGCATCCAGCCCGGCAATCCCGTGGCGTGAAACCCGTACCGCAATCCACGACCGGCATTACGTCCCCTGAATTCACGGCCTTTGCCATAACCTGCGCCAAATCTGCGTCCTGCCGGTGAATTTGAATATCCCGGCATTCCAAATCCTGCGCAGAAACCTGCTGCGCGTCCGGTCATTGGACCCATTCCCATAGGTCCGGTTCCATTTCCTCCTGGCATGGCAATACCTCCTTTCGTTTTTCCTTATTCTCTTGTCATCGCGGTACCGCACTTCGGACATTGCTTCTGCATGCAGGGCACTCCGCGTTCATGAGGTTCGTGATTTCCGCATTTCGGACACACGCAGGCGCCTCCTGCACCTCCTGCGATAGGACCGCCAAGTCGTCCGCGACCCTGTCCGCTCTTTCTTTGGCCCTGCCCTCCCCCCTGGCCCTGTCCTCCACGTTTTCTTCCATTCATCAGGTGTACCTCCTTGTTAATACCGCTCATCTCCGGCGATGTTGCATAGCGCCTGCAGCAACCTGGCATGGCAAACTTCCCACTCTCAAGGTCGCCGTCAAGCCAGGCCTTAATAACCTTGCGCAGGTCGCCAGCCACGAAGGATATTACACGGATTCCGGAAGCAATAACCATTATGTGCAGCGGCCTGGATATAGCACCGCATACCAGTGTGCTGACGCCAAGCTCAACTATACGAAAGACCTTTTTAACCGGCAGCTCATTTGCCATGACCTCCTCCGTTTCGGCAACTATTCGTCCCGACTCAGTCTCGACAACATGAATCTGCCGGGCAATGTCGAATACAGGTGCGATCCGGTTGTCCCAGTATGCAAATGCCGTTTTCATAATTCGAATTCCTGCTTATCGTTCACGCATAGAAGTACAGCAAGCACTGTGCCAAACGTCGAAGCGCGTCACATAATATATTCAACCAATTTGAATTACAGGAGATAAAGTGATTTATAAGGAGGTGGTGGCAAGTTATAGAGAAGCGTGTATGCTACTATAGCTCATTTTATCAGGTGCATTACTGCAACTGTTCATTGCTTCCGGCGTGAACGGCCGTCTCTCCCGGGGAGGGAGATTTCCAGTTTCTTCATTCTGCGGAAAAGGGTAGTCTTGTGAACGCCGAGTTCCCGGGCTGCTGCCAGGCGGTTATAATCGTTATGCTCCAGGGCTGCATGGATGGACCGGGTGTCGAGAAGATCATGTGCGGACCGCACATCGGAACCAACGCCTGCCGATTTACAGTGTGCCGTCAGCTCCTCCGGAAGATGCCCGATGCCGATAAGACCTCCACCGCACATGATAAAGGATCTCTCAATTACGTTTTCCAGTTCACGCACATTTCCGGGCCAGTGGTGAGCCATGAGCAGGGAAAGCGTTTCTGCCTCGATCCCCTCGATGGCTTTGCCCTGCAAACGATTAAATCTCTCAACAAACTGCTCGACCAGGAGAGGAATATCCTCCTTTCTCCGGCGAAGCGGCGGCAGCTCAACACGAACCACGTTCACGCGGTAGTACAGATCCTCCCTGAATGCGCCCTTGCGGGTTTGTTCGATCAGATCCTTGTTGGTTGCGACTATAATACGAGCGTCCGTCGTTTCAGAACGAGTGGCGCCCAGCGGCTCGTAAGTCCTTTTCTGCAGAACACGCAGCAGTCCAACCTGGAGCGCCGGGCTGATCTCGCCGATTTCATCTAGAAAAAGAGTCCCGCTCCTGGCCAGAGAAAAACGACCGGGCTTATCTTTATTCGCGCCTGTAAAAGCGCCCGCCTTGTATCCGAACAACTCCGATTCAAGCAGCGTATCAGGCAGAGCGCTGCAATTTACGGCGACAAACGGACCTTGGCATACCGGGCTCAGTTCATGGATGGTCCTCGCCACCAGTTCCTTGCCTGTTCCGGTCTCGCCCAGAATCAGAACCGTGCTTGGGCTGGCCGCGATGGCGGGCAGAACCTCGAATACTTTCTGCATCAGGGGGCTTCGGCTAACAAGATCGCCGGCCCTGAACTTTCCTTCCAGCTCACGGCGCAATGCCTCGACTTCGCTCAGATCCCGAAAGGTCTCCGCCCCGCCGATCAGGCGTCCATCCGAGTCTTTCAACACGGCCGTGGATATGCTGATTGGAATACGGTTACCGTCCGCGTCAATGATATATCCGGACTTGCCGATAACGGGTTTGCCCGTCTTCAGCGTCTGCTGAAGCGCGCAGTCATCCCCGCACATGCTGGAACGGAACACCTCCGAGCAGCGCCGGCCTGTCGCTTCCCTGCGCGAAACTCCGGTAATCTCCTCAGCCGCGCGGTTGAAAGATGTAACGCACCAGTCCATGTCCACGGTGAAAACGCCGTCAGAGATACTCTCCAATATGGCTTCCGTCGGTGAAAGGTATTTTTTTAACAATTTACCCATTTTGACAATTTGGATTCAAATTAAATTTTCCGTTTTTTACGACTATTTAGGTTCTCTTTCAGCCTGACCCTGACCGAGTCCGCATGAGCGCCCAACCCTTCCGTTTCGGCAAGTCGGATGATATCCTCTGCTTCCCTGAAGAAGGCATCCTTTGAATAGCTTAGGGGACTTTCGGGACGTACATTAGTTTATAAGTTACTGTTAAGCTTTTAACGAGTAATTGTGGCGTATAACCAATTGCTCTCCGCGTTTAACCGCTAAACTGACTGCTGGTTGCGAAATCTTCAGCTTTTGCCCTAATTCGCTTTGACTTATTCCCAACTCACTCGTTGCCAAGAAACATAGTAAACTGCGAGCCGCAAGCGTCTTTTTATATTTCCCGACGGCCAATACCTGCTCAGGTTTTAAGTCCAACAATTCTGCAACTCGTTCAAGTACCTTTTCAAAGTTAAACCCATTTGATTTAATATGATATTTGCGCTCAAAGTTTTCCCTAACTTGAGCAAGTACTTTTTTAACAAAGTCACCGTCTCCTAAAATGCGCTCATCGCCCTTTTGGTATGCACCGATTCTTCTCAATGCTTTTATCGCCGACCATCCGCCTGCACTGCGTATGAGACCGCCTCCAGCAAGATCGGACCGCTTTCCTTGTTCGACTCCCTTTTTGACAAATTCACGGTACCTGCGGATAGCTACAGCCTCATTCGAAGCAAATAATTTGAGTATATAATCCTTATCTTGCCATGTATTTGGCCTTTTGCCCAAAATGCAACTGTGGCCACAATAGGGATACTTATTTAATCCCCTTAGATCTTTCACAATATCGATTCTTAAAGGATTTAAATGGATATATCGAACCAGTTCCAGAAGATAAAAATCTTCCTGACACAAAATGGATTTGTAACGGTTCTGAAAAAGATGTCCGTGTCGGCGATGCCGAAAATTATAGGATACTGCGTAACCGGTCAAAAGCCTGCGCATCACGGCGGAAATTGCTGTGGTTCCCGTTCGCAGCAATAAATGAAAATGATTTGGAATCAGCGCCCAGGAAAAACAGACTGTTTGGGTTTCCGTAAGGATATTTCCAAGTCGATTTAAAAAATTATCCCTATCAACATCATCTGTAAATATCCTTTTGCGTTCTATACCTCTGGCAATAATATGATGAAGCGCACCCGGTGCATCTACTCTTGATTGGCGTGGCATGCAAACCGGATATCATAGTTCAAGTACCCTATCAACTTATAAACTAATATACGTCCCTGAACTGCTTCGTCCCTGAACTGCTTCCTGAACTGCTTCCCCTGTCAACTTATAAACTAATGTACGTCCCTGAACTGCTCCCAGCGGGCAACTTTAGATTTAAACTGCTCTTTAGTATTCAGGCTTTCTCCTTTTATTTCAAAAGCTTTGCTCATTTACGATCCAGCCTCAAGAGCTTTTCAACGATGCCCAGCATCAAATCTTTGCCGACAACAGGAAGCATCAACTTGTATAGTTCCGCTTTGAGCTGCCTCAATTCCGCAATGTTGTCCTTGAAATTCGGGAAGCGGAGAAAGGCGTTATTGACAATCGGCGCGAGGCTTTCAAACCACTTAACGTTTTCCTGTTTGAGCAGCCAGTAAATCGTGAACGTGTTGATGTCAAAACCTGTTTCCTCCTGCCGTCTTCTGGCTTCAAGAACCAGAGATTAAACGTGCAATCTGGTGTTTATTTCTGATGATAATTATTTCTTCACCACTAAATTCGAGCCTGTCTAAAGTTTTTTTTATATTTTTTGCAAATTCAGTTGCAGTCATGATTCCCATAAAACACTTCCTAAAATCAGATTATCATATCACTGTCAAACTTCAGTTCCTGTGATCGTTACTTCGATTTGTCTGGTGCGGGGGCGGTTGTCGTGGTTTATTGCCACTAACTGCTGCCAGGTTCCAAGTCTGAGATGGCTGCCTCTTACCGGAAGGGTAATCGAAGGGCCGAGCAATGCAGCCTGGACATGGCTGTGGCCGTTGCCGTCATGCCACGCTTTTTCATGTTCGTATTCCAGATCAGGCGATGCAAGCCTGTTTATGGCTATTTTGAGGTCTTTTACCACTCCGGGTTCAAACTCGATTGTGGTAAGCGATCCTGTTGAACCGATAATTGTGGCGCAAAGACTTCCGTTTTCAATTTTAGATTCTGTTACCAGCCTGTTAATTTGATGAGTAATATCACAGATATCAAGACCTGTTTTCAAGCCTACCTCTATGGATTTACAGAATATTGTTAAAGTTTTCATAATCATCCTCCAAATCAAATTATAAGTGCCTAATATTCAGCCGCAGATCTACGCTGATCATCACTGATTTTTTTCTTTTCAGAAATTTCGAGGCTCCCTGGATAGCGCTAATGCTTCACTACGTGTCCCGCTTTCGCTGGAATGACATGGGTGCGATAGCGCAAGTATTTTTATGGTAAATCAGTTTAACCTTGAACTTTGAACCTCTGAACCGTGAACGGTTACTTTTATTTAAGCTTTAAATCCCAGTTCCACAATCCAGGTCTTTTTTTCATCTTAACCTCGGCAGGCACTGGTTCGATCAGGTTCACAAACAAGAGGTAACCCGCCTTTTTAAGCTCGTCCTTTTTAGAGCTTATATCAAGCTTCCAGTTAGGATACACCCAGAAATCAGAGCCGTATTTTTTTACCCAGCCATGTTCCCCTTTTGGACTGGTAAAGTCAGTGTCTGTTTCAAACTTACTGGAAATGATACGGGATATGCTAAGCGGCCAGTTACCTGTGATAACAATTCCCAGAGGCAGAGGGCTGTTTTCAGGCAGATTTAAAAAATCCTTATCATCAAGTTCGGGGCTGACAATGGCTCCTGAAAATCCAAATTTAAGCAGCGTGTTTATGGCCAGCGCATTGGCTATATTGCAAAAAGGCCCGGCCCAGAGATTTAAAGATTTTGGATTTGAGAAAAAAGCAACCTGCCATGGTGAATTGAGAACAAAATTTCTGCCGCCATTTTTTATGACAGCTTCAATAAGGCTCTTTATTTTTTCCTCATCCTCCGGCCAGATAACAGGAGGAAGCCACCACCATAGATTGGGCGCAAGTTTTTTTGATGGTTTATATTTGCTTTCAGGAAAAATCCAGACTCCGGTTGCGGTTTTTTGGCTGCCCATGCCGGATTCTCTGTTTACATCAAGCTCAAAGGATTTATCCCTTTTTTTAGCGATGTTTCTACCTGGAAGCCTGGCATTAAAGTTAGAGGAAGCAACATCTGTTTCCGGTATTTTGGTCAACATCTCTTCAAGCCCGGACAGAATTTCCTGAAGCCATTTTTCACGCCTGTCGGTAAGGAATACCGGAATGTCTTGCCCGGGCTTTCCCGCAGAAGACAGCTTTATATAGATGCGCCCTCTTTTGGGAATATATTTTGGCACACTGTAAATAGAATGCCATGAATCATCCTCATATCCAAAACGAAGGAGATCTCCCGGCATAAGCGACTGTCTTGGAATTATATAGGGTTTTTGTTGTGTGCCCTGTATTTTTCCTACAATAAGACCAGAGCCGGTTTGGACATCAATATTTACAGGGTTCTGGGGCCGTTGGGATAAAAAATAATAATGGGTTCCTGTTCTGCCAAGCGCATTTGCAAGGAGCTCAAGAGCTGCTTTTTTCATTCCAGGCTCTTGCCTGTGGTCCCTTAAAAGTTTATAGGCTTTTACGGTGTGAAAAACATAGTGGGGTCCTTTTTTCCGGCCTTCAATCTTCCATGTTTGAATTTCCGGGATTGAAAGCAAAACCTTGGTCAAAACATCCAGGCTTAGATCCATGCAGGAAAAGAATCTTTTAGTCTGGTCCTTTTGAGTATAGAGTCTGCGGCATGGCTGGACACATCTGCCCCTGAGACCGCTTTTGCCTCCCAGAAAACTGCTCCAGTAGCATCTTCCTGAAACACCGTAGCAAAGGGCTCCGTGAATAAATACTTCAAGCCCAAGACCCTTTGGGCATGCTGATGCCATTTGTTTAATTTCGTCTATGTTAAGCTCTCTGGGAACAACTACTTTATCAACTCCCAGATCTTTTCTTATAAATTTCAAGGCGGTTTGGAAGCTTGCATTGGCCAGTGTCGATAAATGAAGCTCCCCTGCAAAGCCTGTTTGTCCGGCGAGTTGCACAAGAGCCAAATCCTGAATAATTAAAGCATCAGGTTTGACATAATGGTTCAGCTTATCAATGATCTTTCCGGCAACATTTAAGTCACCAGGCTTTAAAAGGGAATTTAAAGCCACAAAGACCTTTATGTTTTTGTCATGGGCAAGTTGTGTAAGAGGGATCAGCTCGCTGACGGTAAAATTTTTTGCTTCCATTCGAGCTGAGAGGCTTTTCAGCCCGCAATAAACAGCATCAGCGCCTGCTGCCAGAGCAGCCAGAAAGGAGGCTTTGTTTCCTGCCGGAGCCAGAATTGAAGGGCAAGGTGTTGGTTTGGTTTCTTTGATTACAGATTTCTCCATACTAAGGCGCCGGTGTCAGGCTCTGGAATATGTTGCACTATCCTGGCGGAACTCTTCAATGATCTCATCGGTCAGGGACGGAGGAATTTGTGCAACGACTTCAATAAATGTTTCTGTAGTTACCTTATAATCTTGTTTGCCTGTATACTCCAGCTCAAAAGCCAACTGTGCAACCTTCTGGAACATATACTCGATATCGGCCGGCGTAAATCGATCGGTAAGGGCGGTTATTTGATCAATGTTAATATCTCCTGTGTTGAGTCTGGACAGATAATGCTTCAATATTGTTTTCCGGCCCTCATCATCTAATCCTCCAACCGGAATAATGCAGTCAAAGCGTCCCGGGCGGAGCAGCGCCGCATCCAGTTGTCGGATATAGTTAGTGGCACACACAAGCAGAAGCTTGTTCCCCTGATTTTTTAGCAGGGGAACCTGTTTCAAGAACTCATTTGTGATTGATTTGTCAATACGGGTAGCCATATCCCGGCTGGCTGCTATTTCTTCGAACTCGTCAATAAAAATGACTGCTTCTTCCAGTTGGCGTGCTTTTTCCATGACATTGCGCAGATTAAGACCAAGTTTGTCTGCCCCATCAGCCATGAGCATGCTGGGCGCAATTTCAATATACCACCACGACAAAACCCCTGCTATTGCCTTCACAAAATGGGTTTTTCCGGTTCCTGGCGGGCCAAAAAAGATAATCGTTTTTGGAGGAACAACACCGTGTTTTCTGGCAAGCTTTCCCTCGGTTAAAGGAAGGATGATTCTGCGCTCAACCAACTGTTTAGGCGGCTGGGAATCGGCAATTGTTTCCCATATTCCCCTGCCGACTGTTTGCGCTCCCATCTCGGCAAGGAGGTCGGGCTGCCTGTAAGCCATAAATTCCTTGTGAGCCAGGTCCATGTTTTCAATAAGGTCTATGCAAGCGGTTCGCAGCCCTGTGTCGCGACCAAGTTTTTCAGACATAAGCCACTTGTGTCGCAAAATTTTCGGCCAAAGCTCGGCAGCAACATCCGGGGTAAATTTTGAATTGGTAAGCTCGAATATCTTGCTTACGCAGGCTTCCGGTAACAGCGTATCTGTATTATTTTTGTCCACGATTTACCTCCGGCGATTTACCCGTTTCTCTCCTCACCATTTAAATGCATTGTTTTTAGCAAAATTATGATATAAAAATTTTATAAGTTCAGCAAGTGCAAAGTCAAGAAGCTTGTTTTATTAAATATCGGATAACTCTGATAACAGGAGGTAAAAAATGAGCTTTTCTCATCTTTTTTCACCAGCCAAAATCGGCGGATGCTTTCTCAAAAACAGAATCATCATGGCCCTTTTCCCCACCAAATACGCTACAGAAAGCAAGGTTACTCCCAAAATAACAGAGTTTTACAGAGCAAGGGCAAGAGGCGGCGCTGCCCTGATTATTCTGGACTGTCCCTGCCTCGATTATCCAAGGGCATATAAGGGCACAAATGAACTCCGCTTTGATGTGGAAGAATATGCGACAGGCATAAAGGAACTGCTCAACGTCATTCACAAAGAAGGCTCCAAGGCCTTTATGCAGCTCAATTATCCAAAAGAGAGAGTTGTCGAGCAGGAGATTGCCGGTGCCAGGAAAAAAGAAGGCGACTGGATTGTTTCTCTGGCTAATGCCATGTCACTTGATGAGGCGGATGAGATACTTGAGATTATGGCTGGCGGCGCTGTAAAAGCAAGAGAAACAGGTTACGACGGGGTGGAAATTCAGGCAAGCTATGGCGACCTTATTGCCCAGCTTCTTTCCCCTGTTCTTAACAAACGAAGCGATGACCTGGGCGGGGCAATAGAAAACCGGTCGCTCTTCCTGACCCGATTGATTAAAAAAGTCAAAGCAGCGGCAGGCAGGGACTTTCCTGTGATGATAAAACTTGTCTGTGATGAATTTGTTCCCAATGGATTGGGTATTGATGACAGCAGGAAAATAGCCGGACTTTTGGAAGATGCCGGAGCTGACGCCATTGTGGCAAATGCAGGCAACAAGTCCACGAAATTTATTACCATTCCCACCCACGAGTCTCCTCCCGGGCCCTTGATCGATCTTGCTGCTCAGATAAAGAAGTCGGTCAGCATACCGGTTGTTGCCATAGGCAAGATAAACAGTCCTGATATGGCAGATCAGATTATTGGCCAGGGAAAGGCTGATTTTGTTGCTATGGCCAGGGAGCTGGTTGCTGATCCGGATTTTCCACAAAAAGCTGCATCCGGCAGAGTGGATGATATTAACAGGTGTGTCTTTTGCCTGGAAGACTGTGCTGAAAAAGGTGTTCCCGGCATTGGAAGATGCTGCACGGTTAATCCGTTCGCAGGTCTTGAATATTGTTGGAAGGTTTCGCCGGCTTCAAAGAAAAAAAGCCTGCTCGTAATCGGCGGCGGGCCAAGCGGCATACAGGCAGCCGTAATAGCTGACAAAAGAGGACATGACGTAGAATTATGGGAGCAGTCGGATCAGCTTGGGGGCCAGGCAAGGCTGGCAAGCATAGCACCATTTAAAGAAGAAATGTCGGAAATACTCCGCTATCTGAAACATTCTCTCAACAAGAGCAATGTCAGGGTTCGCCTCGGACATAAGGCCGATCTTACTGAAATTATTGCTCTTGCTCCGGACGTGATTATTGTGGCTACCGGTTCACGTTCAAGGCGTCCTTCTGTTTTCGGAATCGACTCTGATCTTGTAACAGATGCCAGACAGGTCTATGAGAGCCGGGCAGTCACCGGCCAAAATATAGTCATTATCGGTGGAGGTGACATCGGTTGTGAGACAGCGGACTGGCTTGCCGGTCCTGAAAGAAAGGTAACAGTAGTGGAGATATTACCCAAGCTGCTTACCAGGATGAAAAAAATCCCAAGAGAACGGTTATTATCAAGGCTTTCTGAAAAAAAAGTCGCCATTCTTACTGAAACTCAGGTCACCTGTATTCAAAAAAACACCGTGCATCTCAGAAATAAGGATTATGAGGAATTTAGCATAGAAGCGGACAAGGTAATCATTGCCATACATCCTGAGCCGGAAGACAGCCTGTTTCAGGCCCTAAAAGATAAGTGGGAACAGGTAATCGCTGTGGGTGATGCCGCATTACCGGGCAATATCGGCTCAGCTTTAAGGAGCGCCACCGACGCGGCGCTGAAGATTTGATATATTTATTTTCTTGACAACGTGGTTTAATGTGAGAATATACTAAAATAGACAGCAAAAAAATCCCCCATCTGGTATAAAGTTTTCAGGTGCGGGGGTTTTTTATTTTTTACAGGTAAAGAGGAAAAAGTATAAATGGAATACAATATTCAAAAAGTCAGAAACATAGGTATCAGCGCACACATTGATTCGGGCAAAACCACTCTTACTGAAAGGGTGCTCTTTTATACAAAGCGCATACATGCCATTCACGATGTCAAGGGAAAAGACGGCGTAGGAGCAACCATGGATTCCATGGAGCTTGAAAAGGAGCGCGGAATTACGATAGCTTCGGCAGCTACATTCTGTTCATGGCAGGACCACGATATTAATATTATCGATACTCCGGGCCACGTTGACTTCACAATTGAGGTTGAACGATCTCTCAGGGTTCTTGACGGAGCCGTACTGGTACTGTGTTCTGTTGGAGGCGTTCAGTCCCAGTCAATCACCGTTGACATGCAGATGAAAAGATACAAAATTCCATGCATTGCCTTTATCAACAAATGCGACAGAAGCGGCGCAAATCCTCTTCGCGTAATCGATCAACTAAAGGAAAAACTGGGCCATAATGCAATAGCTATGCAGATCCCAATCGGAATTGAAGCAGATTTTACAGGAATTGTTGATCTTATTTCCATGAAGGCAATCTATTTTGATGGTGATAGCGGAGAAAATGTTCGCATAGAAAATGTCCCGGGAAACCTTCTTGACGAAGCTATGGAAAAACGCGAAGAGCTTATTGATGCTGCCTCCATGTATTCAGACCAGCTTACAGAAGCTATTCTGGAAGAAAAAGAAATCACCGAAGACATGATTGCCGATGCGGTGCGCAATGGAACTCTGACGCGTCAAATGACGCCGGTTTTTATGGGATCAGCTTATAAAAACAAGGGGGTTCAACCCCTTCTTGACGCTGTGGTGGATTTTTTACCATGTCCGCGTGATGTTCAAAACGAGGCGCTTGACATGGATAGTAATGAAGAATCGGTAATTATAGATAGTGATTCGGAAAAACCGGTTGTTGCTTTGGCCTTCAAACTGGAAGACGGCCAGTATGGCCAGCTAACATACATACGCGTATATCAGGGAACACTTGCCAAGGGCTCTTCCGTCATTAACATACGCAACGGCAAAAAAATTAAAATCGGCAGGCTTGTACGTATGCATGCAGACCAGATGGAGGATATTGAGACCATACCTGCCGGATATATCGGAGCCCTGTTTGGGATAGACTGTATTTCCGGAGATACATTTGTTGCGCCAGGGCTGAATCTCAGCATGATATCAATGTTTGTGCCCAAGCCAGTGATTTCCCTTGCCATTGCCCCAAAGGACAATAATGCCAGAATCAATATGTCAAAGGCTTTAAGCCGGTTTACCAAAGAAGACCCGACCTTCAAAACTTATGTGGATGATGAAACCAATGAAACTATTATTGAAGGCATGGGTGAGCTTCACCTTGAAGTATATGTTGAAAGAATGCGCAGGGAATACAATGCCGAAGTAACAATAGGCAAGCCTCGCGTGGCTTACAGGGAAACTATTACCAGGATGGCCGAATTCAACTATACACACAAAAAACAGACAGGCGGCGCCGGGCAGTATGGCCGGGTTGCAGGTTACATGGAACCTGTTGCCACCGAAGATTTTGTATTTGAAAACAAAGTCGTTGGAGGCAAAATTCCAACCCAGTTTATTGCCTCGTGTGAAAAAGGTTTTAAGGGGTGTCTTGGAAAGGGACCCAAAATGGGCTTTCCTGTTACCGGCGTAAAGATAGTTATTAATGATGGGGCGTCGCACGCTGTTGATTCTTCTGAAATGGCGTTCCAGGCAGCAGCTCGCGGTGCCTTTCGTGAAGGATATGCAAAGGCCGGAGCGATTATTCATGAGCCTATAATGAAAGTGGTTGTTGAAACACCCACTGAGTTCCAGGGTCCAGTCATGGGTCTTTTGAATCAGCGAAGGGGAATGATTATAAGCTGTCAGGACGAAGGAACCATTTGCGCTATCGAAGCTCAGGTGCCATTAGCTGAAATGTTCGGTTTTTCAACTGTTTTAAGGTCATCTACACAAGGCAAGGCTCAATTTACCATGGAATTTGCCATTTACAAGCAGGTGCCCCAATCTATTGCTGAAGAACTGATCGAACAGGCAGCAAAAGAAAAAAAGAACATGAAATAAATCTCTGTGGTAAATATTTACAACCGCAGACAGTTTGTTGTATAAAATTAACTTATTACAAAAAGGGGGATTTTAGCATGACAAAAAAGGATGTTAGCCTCTACAATCCGTTAAACCTTATAGATTATGAAACCGAAAATATTATCCCTGAAGGGGGGTTTGGAGCCGTGCTTGCACGTGCCGGTGTCGGTAAAACAGCTTTTTTAGTTCAGATTGCAATAGGCGCGCTTGTTCGAGGTAAAAATGTTCTACATATCAGTCTTGATAATCCTGTAGAGAAGGTTAGTTTATGGTATAAAGAGGTCTTCAGCAATCTTGTAAAGCAACATAAGACAGACAGATCATGGGAAAGTATATTGCCGCACAGATTTATCATGACCTTCAAGGTTGATGGCTTCAGTGTTCCTAAGCTTGAAGAAAGACTAACAGATTTAACCGAGCAGAATATATTTTCTCCTTATATGGTCGTTGTTGACGGGCTTCCCTTTGATGAATCAACACAAAATTCTTTTTCTGATTTAAAGGCTCTTGCCAAAAAACATTCAATGCGTATCTGGTTTGCCGTACGCATACACCGTGATGAACAGCAGAACACGGATGGTATGCCTGTCCGTTTTGCTAAAGTGTCGGATCTGTTTGATCTTGCTATCCAGCTTAAACCTGAAGGCAAGGAAATACATGTGCGGACATTAAAAGGAGGCGCCCAAACTGTTGAACATTCTGTATTGCTTTTAGACCCTTCTACAATGATGATAAAAAATTCTTCATTATAATCTTAATTAATCAGACATCTCATCACCTGTTCGCGTTGAACCGCAATAGCGGACTGTTTCCTTCATTCATAATTAAAAACTCAAAATCATATTTAAGCCTGACACAGCAATTGGGCAAAAAAGGGCGTTTTTCAAACGTCTCATAGTGTTATTCTCCAAATTTATGCTCGACTTTGATGTTGCCGTGGGGGATTATGATATTATTGACATTTTGTCATCATTATGAAATATTTTTAAGGAAATAAAATAAGTTATAATAAAAATATAGATTGGTTTAAGAGAGCTTAATGCCTCCTTGTAATATTGAAGAAAAAAGCCTGGTAAAACAAAGATGCAAATGGGCAGGCACGGATCTTCTTTATATTGAGTATCATGACAATGAGTGGGGCGTTCCGTTGCATGATGACCGCAAATTATTCGAATTGCTTATCCTTGAGGGAGTTCAGGCCGGATTAAGCTGGATAACCATCTTGAAAAAACGTAAAAATTATCAAAAAGCATTTAGCTGCTTTGATTATAATAAAATAGCAAAGTACGATTCAGGCAAAACAAGAAAGCTGCTTCTTAATAAAGGAATTATTCGTAACAAATTAAAAATTGAGGCAGTGGTTCAAAACGCAAGAGCATTTTTATCTGTTCAAAAAGAGTTTGGCAGCTTTGATATATATATCTGGCAGTTTATTGGCGGCAAACCGATAAAGAACGCATGGAAAACTCATGAGGAGATTCCTTCAAAAACAGATGAGTCGACAGCTATGAGTATTGGTTTAAAAAAGAGAGGGTTTAAATTTACAGGTCCGACAATCTGTTATGCGTTTATGCAGGCTGCAGGAATGGTCAACGATCATGTTGTTGATTGTTTCAGGTATCATGAAATATAAAAAAGATAAAAACAAAGCTGCAAGCAGCAGGGAATGCACTCGCTTTTGCGGTTCAAGATGTTCATAAGCATGCTTTTGGGGTAACTAAACGAAGCAGCTTTATGACAAAAAATTCATATAATTAAAGAAAGAGGAATAAGCCGTGTCGGAGAAGGTTATTATCTTTGGGAAAAATACCTGACCTTTCACAAAAGCGGCTCGTGAAGCTTTTGCGAAAAAAGGCAAGGATGTGGAATATTTTGATGTTTTATCAGATGCCGACAAACTAAATACAATGCTTAAATATTCTGATGGAAAGCGGAAGGTTCCGGTTATTATTGACCAGGGCAAAGTAACCATAGGCTTTGATGGAAGATCGTGAGGCATTTAAACATACCGGCTGTATGCCGGTAATGATGAGATGGGGTTTAACTACTTATGAATAATATAGAAAAACAGTTTCTTATCGACGACATTAAAACAGGCGAGTCATGGCGTCTCTTCAAGATCATGGGTGAATTTGTTGAGGGGGTCGAAACTCTTTATAACGTGGGTCCTGCGGTTAGCATATTCGGGTCGTCCAGAATAAAGCCCAGTGATCCGATTTATAAAAAAACCGAGGAAATCGCCTCTCTTTTTGTAAAAAATGATTTTGCGGTAATTACGGGCGGCGGAGGCGGAGTTATGGAGGCTGCAAACAAAGGAGCGGCAATGGCAGGTGGGGTTTCTGTCGGGCTGAATATTGTTCTTCCGTTTGAGCAAAAACCAAATCGGTATTCCAATATTAAGCTTGAGTTTAAGTATTTTTTTATCCGCAAGGTGATGTTTGTTAAATATGCCACCGCTTACATAATAATGCCCGGAGGTTTCGGAACACTGGATGAACTGTTTGAATCGGTTACACTGATTCAAACCAAACGCATAAAACCGTTTCCTGTAATTCTGGTTGGTTCCGACTACTGGTCAGGGCTTATAGAATGGATTAAATCCCGTTTGCTTGAAAACAAAATGATATCACCGGAACATCTTGATATTTTACAGATCATAGATGAACCAAAAGAAATTGTAAAAGCAGTAAAAAGGGTGGTAATTATCTGATCTGAAGCTGTTGCTAAACCTCTTTATTCCGTACGGCTGCGAACGATCATGACAGAGCAAGGTGCTTTATGCACAACCCTTTTTGCTACGCTGCCGAATAGGACAAACTCCATGCCTGAGAGTCCGTAGGCTCCCATCACCGCAAGATCTATACTGTTTTCTTCAAGAAAGTTTAATATTTCAGAAGAAACATGGCCGTTTAGAACCACGAGTTTATAATCAATTTTGTTTTCCAGCCTGCTGCCGTATTCCTGCTGCATACGTTCTTCCAGGTTCAAGATCAATGCATGACTGTGTTCCGCAGGCAAAACCCATTCGGTTTCCGTTATTAACGGATTGATTACCAGAGGCAATACATGAACCAAAAAAAGTTTGGCTTTATATCTCCTGGCCAGATCAAAAGCTTCCTCAAAGGCTACTTCAGCATTTGTTGAAAAATCCGTACAAACAGCAATTGTTTTTATTGGCATAGTATTCTCCTTTTAAAGGTGTTGTCTGTTATAAGACAGTCTCAATTTCCTTTGCAATCCGAATAGCAGCCTCCTGCGGATTTTTTGCATTTCTTATAGGTCTTCCGATCACCAGATAGTCTGATCCGTTTTGAATTGCATGGGCAGGAGTTGTTGTGCGCTTTTGATCATCCTCTTTCATGCTGCCGACAGATGGCCTTATTCCCGGAGTAACGACAGTAAATTCTTTTCCAAATTTTTCCTTTATCATTCCAACCTCGAATCCTGAGCATACAACGCCCGAGCAGCCCGCGTCTCTGGCAGCAGTAGCTCTTTGCATAACAAGCATTGACATGTCGGAGGCAAATTCCGGCCGAAGTCCTGCGGCAAGAATATCTTTATCTGAAACACTTGTTAAGACAGTAACCCCAAGCACGCCAACCTGTCCTTTGCTTCCCGCAACAGCGGCTTTGAGCATTTCTTTACTCTCTCCGCAATGAACGGTCGTAAAGGCAACTCCGAGATTCGCAATGCTTTCCATAGCTCGAAAAACAGTTTCCGGAATATCATGAAGTTTTAAGTCCAGAAATACTCTCGTTGATCCGCAATCTTTTATGTGCCTTATTATTTCAGGCCCTGAGCTGATAAAAAGTTCCAGCCCCACCTTGAACATGCCTATGTGCCCTGAAAGAAGTTTTACAAATTGTTTCGCCTCTTTTAGAGACGAAACATCAAGCGGAAAAACTATATAATCTTTTGCAGCTTTCATAAAAACAACTCCCTCAGCTCAGGCGAAATTCAGCAAAAAAACAATCTTATCAAAAAAGAAACAGAAAAAACTTCTATAACGCATTTCTCGTTAAGAACTCATAACATGCTGTAATAGCAATTATAAATTATAATGTCTTTCTATCCACGACTTATATTCGCCGCTTTTAACTCTATCTACCCAACCTTTATTGTTAATAT